>NZ_JBFUHR010000034.1:0-52754 GCF_056402295.1 Pseudomonas sp. P4_B3 | reverse complement strand
GTTGATGTCCAGGCCTTGAACCCCTTACGGGGTTCAAGGCCATCCTCTAGGCCTGTTCGGTAATCACCGGAAACGGCCGCCCCATCGTTACCCAATCGCGGTAAAGCCTGGCCCGATCTTCCAGCGAGGTGAAAATTCCCAGCGGATTTTCAGCATCGATCGCTGCGCCTTCGACAAACCGGTTCAGCCAGCCCCACAACTCGTCCGACGCCTGCGCCTCGTTCAACAGTCGCCAGACTCTCGCTTGCAATACCAGATAGTCGACCTGAAAGTCCGCCGTCAGACTGAGCCCGTCGATGACCCTCAGGAAATGACCGCCTGACGGTTTGACCGCCAATTGCTGCCATATCGTTCGCCTGGTTTGCCGCAGTGCTTCGTCACCCTCCCGCAACCACGCAACCGGATTGCCATAGGCGGCTCCTGGCGTACTCAACCACAGGTTGATCCCGGTGCGTTGCCGATGATCGACCAAGCGCCGCAACGTGTCCTCGTCCGTCAACGGGTTGCCCCAGAGTTTCACCCGATCCCGGGCGACGGCCTGGCTCAGCACCGTTGGCGGAACCCGGGTGATTCGGTTATCGCTCAGGTCCAGCATCATCAGGTAGGGCTCGTCCCGAATTCCGATCGGGCATCTACTGATCCCTGTACTCCTCAGGTTCACCTGGCGCAGTTCGTTCATCCCTAACAACACAGGCGGAACACCCAAGGGGTTTCCACTTAAATCCAGTGATTGCAAGTTGATCAAGTCACACAATTGCGACGCCGTGTTCTCCCTGAATTGCAGAAACGTGGCTTTCAGATTCAGCGTCGTGAGATGGCGCATTCGCGCAATCGCCGGCGGCAGAACACCACCCTCAAGTCCCCCTATTGCATCAGGCAGCCGCAGATCGACTCTTTCCAGATTCAAGACGCGCAGATTGGGGAAAGAATCAAGGAAGCCGTTCAAGCTCTCACGTTCAATCAGATGGAATCCGCGCATCGACAATTCAATCACCTCGTTGAACCTAATGCTCATGACCGGCAAGCGGTGGTAGTCCTCGAAGTCCAGATCCAGTTTGTATCCCGTTAACGTCTCCCCGGAATAAAGACGATTGGCCTGCGGCGGGCACTTTCGCAAGATTGACACCAACTCGTCAGCCAGTTCCATCCGGGTCTCGCGCTCGTACTCCATCGTGTGCTGCAGCAGCGCGACGTTATGCGCCGCGATTTGCGCATGATTCATGCCCGCGGCGTCCTCGTCGTCAGCGGCCAGAAAGTCGATGTCCATGTCATCGAGATCCTGCAGGGCCTGGTCGATCCACCCCGTCAAATCCGTACTCAATTGCTCAAATTGTTGCTTCAATCCATCGAGCTGCGACTGAACGCTTTCTCCGGCCTGTTGCAGCCATTCATCGGCCTGCGCGTTGCCGAAGTCGGGATAGAGGTCCCTGACTTGCAACCTCAGCATTTCGTGGGTCAACGCTGCGGCCTGCGGGGTGGTTGGGAAGCCGCCGCCCCTCAAGCCTTGCATTTCGAAGGGTAGCCCCCCGTCCATTCTGCCCAGACCCAGGCCGAACTCGGAGCGTGATAGCGCACGGTCACGGAGATTGAGCTTCAGCTCGTTGGCCGGGTTCAGCGACTGCAACTGCAGCGCCGCACGCTCGTCCTCGGACAATGCACCGATGACAGCCCCGTAAAAATCTGTTTGCAAGAGGGTTTGGGTGGGTACGTCGAAGTATTGATAATGGTTGCCGACTTTGATCAAGCGTCGACAATAAGCGGCATCGAGGGAACCGCAACGATCCAGCACCCGGCCTTGCGACGAGCCATCGAGCACCTCGACTCGCAGGTTTTTCGGCCATCCGGGCAGGTTCCTCAGTGAGTGCAAAGCCAGCGTGTCCGAATCGGAATGGGCCACCGACCGCAGATAAAGGCCTTCGTAAGCACGAGTGAGGCGCACATGCCGCTGGTACTGGCGGGCTTTGCTATCCAATTGCCTGAATAGTTCCCTGGCCTGGATCTCATCCGGCGTCGCCGTCAGTTCTACTCCATAGCGATCAAGCATCTGCTCCACCGCACTTTTCGGCAGCCCGGGATATTGCTGTTGAAACAATCGGACCCATTCATGCTTCGAATTCTGAAGTGCCTGATAACGACTGTTGAACAACTCCACTCGCCTGGCCTGCAACGCCTCGTGCAAATCACTGCCTTCGACCGCAGTTGCCGCGTCAGCCTGGGTTTTATCGATGACTTGCGCGACGTCCTGATCGATCCTGAACCGGCTGATGGTGTCGGCCAACACGGGAGCAGGTCGACGACCGGCCTGGATCATCCGCAGCATGTCGTCATCGACGTCGCTGACCTTGCCGATCTGCATCAGGACCTCATCGCTGAAAGCGTCCACCGGGGCGCCTATCCCTCGCAGCAGGCTCAGACGACTCGGTATCCGCGTGATCGGTTCCGAGGCAGCGATAGGAGCGGACGGATCACCAGCCGGTCTGCCGCCGGGTTGCACATCGGGCTCGCCAGTCTCGTGCTCGGTCCTGGTCAGCGCGGCGACCTCGGCGCCGTCGCGTTCTAACGAGGCGACAGCCCCGACCAGCGGCAATGCATTGAGCAAGCCGAACACAGTTCGCGTCACGCCTTCGGAGCGCTCACTGGCTGTTTGCCCCTCGACTGCCTCATCCAGACCGTAACCGGCATCAATAAGCCCGGCCAGCACCAACAATCCCTCACCTCCAGGCACAAACAACGCCAGTGGCCCGAACCGGTTGATCCATTGCACAATCGGCTCGACGAAAGCACTCAGATTGTCACGGTTGACCTGAGCATCGTCGCGGATGGTCTTGACGCTATCCTGGGCGACTTGCTTCATGGATTTCACCAACTGCGCAAAAGGGTCGGTTGCGCTGGGTGAGCGATCAAACTCGATGTAGTCGCCCGGATCCCAATGGCCATCATCGTTGAAGAACCCGGCATTCTTCGTCAGCCTGTGCATTTTGGGATAAATCGCCATGCCCTCCAGCGCGGTCAGTACACCCGCATGAAAGGTGCCGTCCTCTCGATCCTCTTCGGTGAAGTGAGCCGCCAATGCATGTTTCGTATCGGCGCCCCTGCCCTGAGCCACGATCCATTGGCGCAACTGTCGACTGTCGGTGAATTCGTGCAATGGCGAAGAATTGCCGGGGATGTACAGCAACACCCTGGAACCTGATCGCTCTTGAAAGCACCAGATATCCGTCGCTGTATAACGGTACAGTTTCAAC
This sequence comes from Pseudomonas sp. P4_B3, assembly GCF_056402295.1. NCBI lineage: Bacteria > Pseudomonadati > Pseudomonadota > Gammaproteobacteria > Pseudomonadales > Pseudomonadaceae > Pseudomonas > Pseudomonas sp. P4_B3. The sequence continues at coordinate 49,509 of NZ_JBFUHR010000034.1, read as the reverse complement.
CGACTCGCCTCGACACCCGGAGGCATTTTTGTCGGCGCTTGCAATTGCTCGATCGTCAGCGCTTCCCAGGTCTGCGTGGCGGGCAACCCGGCGGCTTGCATGGCAAGTTCCAGCCCCTTTCGGGACAGGCACCGTTCTTGATATTGCAGCCGGGCCGCCATGACGAAAGCGACCTTGACCGATGTCCTCAGGGCATAAGGACCGGGAGCAGTGATGACCGCGTCCGACGGCCAGGCCTGATCGAGATAAGCCTGGTATCGATCAGAAAGAAACAACCCCCAGACCCACTGTTTGAAATCGGCAGGCCGCAGATTGATTTGCGTGTGCGGGCCATAGGATTGCGGAACCGTGGCGCGGTAAATGCCTTCATAGGTGTCGTGGTTACCGCTGCCCACATAAGCAAACTCATCGACCTTCTCGACAATGCGCACCGACGGCCCGATGTCGGGCGGTGTGTACAGACCAAACACCGTTTCGCCGAAGCGCCCGTCGCCCACCGTCTGATAATTGCCAAGCAGGGCCTGGATCAGGGTGCGGGAACTCCCCACCTGCCCCTGATGGATACCGTTCTCTGGAGGATGCCTATGGTAGTTATAGTCGAGTGTTACCAGCAGGGCTGCCTGCGGATCAATGTCCACTCCCCACTTTTCCTTGATCAAGCGCTCGCCAAACTGAGCGGGAGTTTGCGGTAGTGCGGTCTCCACCGCGGCCTTCAGTTCGTTGTGCATCAGGACATTGGGTGTTGGGGCACCGCCATGGGCGTGATTATTCATGTGCATTCCATTGCAAACTATTGGGAATCACCAGAATAACCAGCGGCGACTCAAGCGTAAGTCGGAATGCTCGGCTGATCAGTTAGGACGTTTCGCGGCGGCCACAGGAAAATGACAAACCTGAAATTCCGGGCGAAAAAAACCGCGAAAAATCCGCGGTTTGATCTTGTTGCAGACGCCCGCTAAAGGCTTACCAGAAGCGTTGCTGGGTCAAACGGCTCCACCAGCTCAGCAGCACGCGATCGACCGAGCCGCTGGCGGCCATGCCAATGCGCTCTGGCAGGCTTTTGCGTTCGGTGTAATGCAAGTGATAGAGCTCGGACTTGCTGGCGCGCTCGGCGAGGTATTCATCGCTGGTCTTGAGTTCGTCGACCAGGTGCTTGTCCAGCGCCGCGACGCCGAGCCAGATTTCGCCGGTGGCCACTTCATCGATCGCCAGCTGCGGGCGATAGCGCGACACGAAGTTCTTGAACAGTTGATGGGTAATGTCCAGATCCTGCTGGAACTTCTCCCGCCCCTTCTCGGTGTTTTCGCCAAACACGGTCAGGGTGCGCTTGTATTCACCGGCGGTCAGCACCTCGAAATCGATGTCGTGCTTTTTCAGCAGGCGATTGACGTTGGGCAACTGCGCCACCACGCCAATCGAGCCGAGGATCGCGAAGGGTGCGCTGATGATCTTCTGGCCGATGCACGCCATCATGTAGCCGCCACTGGCCGCGACCTTGTCGATGCACACGGTCAAGGGCACGCCGGCTTCGCGGATGCGCGCCAGTTGCGAAGAAGCCAGCCCGTAGCTGTGAACCATGCCGCCGCCGCTTTCCAGGCGCAGCACCACTTCGTCCTTCGGTGTGGCGAGGGTCAGCAAGGCCGTGATTTCGTGGCGCAGGCTTTCGGTGGCCGAAGCCTTGATATCGCCGTTGAAATCCAGCACGAACACCCGGGGTTTGGCCTCGGTTTTTTTCTTCTGTTTCTTGTCGGTTTTAGCCTGCGTCTTGCGCAGGGCCTTGAGCTGGTCCTTGTCGAGCAAGGTTTGCTCCAGGCGCTCGCGCAGCCCTTTGTAGAAATCATTGAGCTTGCTGACCTGCAACTGGCCGGACGACTTGCGCCGTCCCTTGCTGCGCAAGGCCGCAAAACTGGCCAGGACCACCAGAATGGCGATCACCAGGGTCACGGTCTTGGCCAGAAAAATGGCGTACTCGGAAAAAAACTCCACGGGGACTCCTCAAACGATGCGCGGCTCGAACGCGCGCGGGATACCTCCAGCATACCCATGCGCCGACCTTGCGACCAGCCGTGAAACCTCTGGCAGCAGGCCTGCAACGGGCATTTCAAACAAGCGTATGTTTTTTAATTGACAGTACACCGCCATCCTCATAACCTCGCCAAACCTTCAACGCACCGGGATGACGCGGACGTGGGCAGCATCTATTTGATTCGACATGGCCAGGCCTCTTTTGGTGCGGACGACTACGACGTCCTGTCGCCGACCGGCATTCGACAGGCTGAAATCCTTGGCCGGCACCTGGCCGAACTCGGCATCAGCTTCGACCGCTGCCTGGCGGGCGACCTGCGCCGCCAGCAACACACGGCCAACAGCGCGCTGGAACAATTCGCCGCGGTGGGCCTGCCGGTGCCGCTCCTGGAAACCGACTGCGCCTTCAACGAGTTCGACGCCGATGCGGTGATCCGCGCGCTGTTGCCGGCCATGCTGCCAGACGAACCCGAAGCCCTGAACATCCTGCGCAATGCCGCGCAAAACCGTGGTGAGTTCCAGCGTATCTTCGCCCTGATCATCGAACGCTGGCTCGCCGGCACCTTTGACACCCCGGGCCTGGAAAGCTGGCTGGGCTTTGTCGAGCGGGTCCAGGCCGGCTTGCACCGCATCCTCGACCAGGCCGACAACACCCAGAAAATCGCCGTGTTCACGTCCGGCGGCACCATTACTGCCCTGCTCCACCTGATTACGCAAATGCCTGCCCGACAGGCCTTTGAATTGAACTGGCAAATCGTCAACACCTCGCTTAACCAGCTTAAGTTTCGTGGTCGCGAGGTGGCCCTGGCTTCCTTCAACACTCATGCGCACCTGCAACTGTTGAAGGCCCCGGAACTCATCACGTTTCGCTGAGTCCGGACTATTGTGACCCTGGCTGTAATCACCCAGCTCTTATTACCCAAGAAAGGATCGAACCATGACCTCCGTAGCCGACGCCGTACAAGCAATGAAAGCCAAGTTCAACCCAGCCGCTGCTGCCGGTCTGGACCTGGTCTTCGGTTTCCGCATCGACGACTCCAAGAACTTCTCGCTGATCGTCAAGGACCAGACCTGCGAACTGCAGGAAGGCGAGAACCCGGACGCCCAGGTGACCCTGGTGATGGACGGCGAAACCCTGGAAGGCATCGTCGACGGTTCGACTGACGGCATGCAAGCGTTCATGGGCGGCAAACTGCGCGCTGAAGGCGACATGATGCTGGCGATGAAACTGTCTGAACTGTTCCCGTCGTAAGCACCTGGCTCCCGAGCTTCGGGAGCGTGCAAGGCCGCAAACGAATCCCGCCCTTAGTGGCGGGATTCGTCGTTTTGAATCCCGACCTGTGGTGAGGGGGCTTGTCACAGGGTATGAGTGGTACCAGTAAGGTATCCGCTCTTACAATGCGAGTACTTACAACACCGGCCACCCCATGGACATCGACCTCGCCCGCACCTTCCTCGAAATCGTTCGCCACGGCAGCCTGGCCGCGGCTGCCGAGAAGCTCCATGTCACCCAGACCGCGATCACCGCGCGGGTGCAGAAACTCGAAAGCCAACTGGGCAGTACCCTGTTCGTGCGCAACCGCGCCGGAGCCCGCCTGACACCCAATGGCGAAGCGTTCGTGGTGTACGCCAATCAACTGGTGCAAACCTGGGAAGCCGCGCGGCGTGATTTGCCATTGCCCGAGGGCTATCGCGATGTGCTGCACATCGGTGGCGAAGTGAGCCTGTGCAACCCGCTGATGCTCGGTTGGGCCGGCGAAATCCGTAAAAACATCCCCAGCCACGCCTTGCGCATGGAAATCCGTGACGGTGAAAACCTGCTGCGTCAACTGGAGTTGGGCGTTCTGGATGCCGCGCTGGTGTATCAGCCCGAGTATTGGCCGCGTTTGCAGGTTGAGCAGATTCTCGAAGAAAAACTGATTCTCGTGCGCCTGGCCGGCAAGCCAGATCCTTACGTGTACATCGATTGGGGCGCTGACTTCCGACGCCAGCACGACGCCGCCCTGCCGGAAAAAGCCAAGGCGGCGCTGAGCTTCAATCTTGGCCCGCTGGGCCTGCAGTACCTTCTCGAAAACGGCGGCAGCGGCTACTTTCGCACCCGCGTCGTGCAAAGTTATCTGGATAGCGGCGCCCTGGAACGGGTGCCCAAGGCGCCGGAATTCAACTACCCGACCTATCTGGTCTATTCGCGCGATCGTGACTCGCCGACACTGCAACGGGCCTTCGACCTGCTGCGCGAGGTTATCGATTCCGACGAAGACTGGTCGCAACGCTGGGACCCGCTGACTTGAGACCGGTTTGCACCGGATCATGGCCGTTGTGGCCTCAAGGTTCGGCCCGTCAATTCACCGGGATCGGCTAATCTGAAAGAGATAACAAAAACGACAGGTGATTGCAGTGAGGCAGACCACCGAAGGATTCCGCAGCCGTTACCGCGCCGACATTCATCCGCTCTACAACCCTTGGCTGCACGGCGCTTTTGTCCTGTTGTTCGGGGCGCTGGCGATCAGCGCTTTCTGGAGCACCGTACATCAGGTGCGGCCAACAGAATGGCTGGCGGTGCCCGTCACGCTGCTGCTGTTCAACCTCGGCGTGTACAGGGTGCATCGCCACCTGGGTCATCATAGAAAGGGCTTCGCTCGGCTGTTTTATGCCCGCCACGCCGGCGACCACCACAGCTTTTTCACCCCCGGCCACATGACCTACGACAGCGCCCGCGACTGGCGGGTGATACTGTTTCCGGCATGGCTGATCGTGCTGCACACCCTCGCCGTCGCCCTGCCACTCTGGTGGCTGCTCAAGCACATCAATACCAACGTCGCCGGATTGGTCGGCGGCCTTCTTGTCCTCGGTTACCTGACTTACGAAGTGTTTCATGCCTGCGAGCATCTGCCGTCGCACAACCGGGTCACACGATTGCCGTGGATCCGCCAGATGCGCCGGTTGCACGAACTGCATCACCGCCGCGAACTGATGCAGGAGCGTAATTTCAACATCGTTTTCCCGCTGATGGACTACCTGTTCGGCACCCTCTACTGGGAACCGGAACCCGAGCCGCTCAACCCTACGAGAACGCCCATGACCCGCATGCAGCATCAGCTTGTCATTGCCGGAAACCCGATCAATGTACTGGCCTACGCCAGCACCGTGACCCTTTGGCCGCAATGGCATCCGTCGTCGCTGCATATCGATGGGCCGAAAGGCCCGTTGCATGCTGGCGCACGTTTCGAAGAGGACATCCGCGCTGGTGGCCGCGACGGGCACTTGCGCTGGGAGGTAGCGGAGTACTTGCCCGGACGGCGCTGGAGCGCCCGGGCCCAGGGTGATCATGGCCTGTCGCTGGTGGTGACCTATGAATGCGATGCCGAGGGCAACGACACGCGTTTCGTCCGGACCCTGGAGTATCAATTCAGCGGTCTGGCGATGCGGATTGCCAACCGGTTGTTGCTCAAGCGGCGCATCGATCGGGAATCGGCGGCGTCGATGCTGGCGTTGCGCGACATGGCGCAGAAGTATCTGGCGGCGACGGGGGTCGGCGCGTGAGCAGAACCTTCAAATGTCTGTTGCTGGCCATCGTCGTCATCGGCGCCTTCCTGCTGCTGATGCCGACCAAAGTGCGACCGGTGGCCTGGACGCCACAACCTGCGCCGTCCCTCACCAGCGGAATCTACGCCGACAATCAGCGGCTCAAGGGGGTGGAACGCGTCGGTGCCGCCGACATCGACGGGCCGGAAGCCTTGTTGCTGGAAAACGACACGCTCATCACCGGCCTGCACGACGGTCGCCTGATCCGCACGAGCCTGGATGGCAAGACCACCAAAGTCCTGACCGATACCGGTGGCCGGCCACTGGGCCTGGCCCGGCATCCCAATGGTCTGCTGGTGATCGCCGATGCCGTCAAAGGTTTGTTGTCCCTCGACGCCCAGGGGCGTCTGGTGGCCTTGACCACAGAGGCCGGCGGCGTTCCCTTCGGTTTTACCGACGATGTGGCCATCGATAAACCCGGTCACTACGCTTATTTCAGCGATGCTTCGAGCCGCTTTGGTTATGGCCACGACGGTGAGGCCGTGCTCGAACACGGCGGCGACGGTCGACTGCTGCGTTACGACTTCCAGACCGGCAAAACGTCGGTTGTGCTGGATAAGCTGGAGTTTGCCAACGGTGTGACCCTGGGGCCGGACGATGCCTATGTACTGGTCAATGAAACCGGGGCCTACCGCATCAGCCGTTATTGGCTCAGCGGTCCGAAGGCCGGCACCCATGACCTGTTCATCGACAACCTGCCGGGGCTGCCGGACAATCTGTCGTTCAATGGTCACGACCGGTTCTGGGTGGCACTGTATGCCCCCCGAAACGCCTTGCTCGATGGCACGGCTGCACATCCGTTCGTGCGCAAGATGATCGTGCGGGCCATGACTGTCTTGCCCAAACCCGTGGAAAATCGCGGGTTTGCCCTGGGTCTGGACCTTGAGGGCAAAGTGATTGCCAACCTGCAGGACGGCAGCAGCGACAACTACTCACCGATCACCACAGTGCGCGAGTATGGGGATTGGTTGTATTTCGGTTCGCTGAAAGCGCAGAACATGGTGCGTTTGCCGTTGAGCAAGGCATTGCAATGAGCAGTCCCCCTTCCTGAATTCACCGAAGCCCCCCTGTGGGAGCGAGCCTGCTCGCGATCGCGGACGGGCAGTCACCAGTGGTGTTGACTGTGCTGACGTCTTCGCAAGCAGGCTCGCTCCCACAGGGACAGCGTTCACTCGGTGTCCGAGTCGACACCTTCATCTTCCGGACATTCATCAATGCCCGGCTCTTCCTCGGGATTGACCGTGGTGTGTTCGGGGCTCAGCGGTTCGGGATGAGTGGGTATAGGGTCGTAGGCACCCTGTTGTTCACTGGGATATTCGGGCTGGGTCATGAGGCACCTCGTTGAGAGCCGTAACATTGGTCTCTGAGCATTCGAGGTGCCGGTTCTGGTTGCCGTTCCAACTTTCCGGCCACCGCTCGTCGGTGGCAGCACGCTGGGTCAGGATGTCGAGCCCAGTTGCTTGACGATCTTGTCCTTGACCAGCAGGCGAGCCTCCTTGAGTTTCCTTACCGTGTCATCGTTGGACTTGGCCTCCTCTGCTTTCACCACTTCGGCATCCGCCTGGGAATACTTGTTAAGCAGTGAATCCAGTAACGGATCCTTGGTGCGTTTCTGCTGGACTTCTTCCTTTGAGCGTTTCAGATCCTGATAAAGGTCATGGGGCACCGGCATGGAACACCTCCGTTTGTTGATCGGCAGCGAAACGCGATCAATTGCGTTCACCAACTATCAGAATGGCCTCGGTTAGCCCGTTCTGTCGACCACCTGTCAGACCAGCGGCGTCCGTTCGTCGTCCTGTCGCACAGGCGATAAAACCTTTGCCTGCACCCGCGCCTCCACTGGTTTCAGCCGTTAAGCACCGTGCGCACCATTTGCCTGAGTGCTTCGGGATTGTAGGGTTTGCTCAGCAGATGGGTGTCGGGGCTGAGCTGGTGATTACGCGAGATGATGTCGTGGGTATGCCCCGAGGTGAACAGCACGGCCACCGGTGGTTCCTGCACTTTCGCCCAGGCCGCCAGGTCCGAACTCTTGATCAGGCCGGGCATGACCACGTCGGTGAATATCAGGTCCACCGCCAGCCCTTCCAGCAACATTTGCATGGCGACGTCACCGTTGGTGGCCGTGAGGACCTGATAACCCTCTTCGCGCAACAACTCCACCGCCGATACCCGCACCGCCTCATTGTCTTCGACCACCAGGATACGCTCGTGGCCACCCCGTTGCGGCACGTCGGGGTTCGGTGTTTCGCTGGGTGCCGAGCGCAAGGTGCGCGGGAAATACAGCTGCACCCGGGTGCCCTGCCCGACGGCGCTGGCAATTTCGATATGACCGCCACTCTGTTTGACGAAACCAAACACCATACTCAAGCCCAATCCGGTGCCCTGACCGTCGGCCTTGGTGGTGAAGAATGGCTCGAACGCCTGGGCCAGCACCTGCGGCGGCATGCCGACGCCGGTGTCCGCCACGGACACCCGTACATAGTCCCCGGCAGCAATGCCCTTGCCGGCGCAAAATTGGCGACCCAGGACGATGTTGTCCGCGCAAAGATCAATGGTCCCCTCACCCTGCATGGCGTCCCGGGCATTGATCGCCAGGTTGAGAATGGCGTTTTCCAGTTGATTGCGATCGACAAACACATTCCAGGAATCCTCAGGCGCTGCCATGTGCACCTGAAGGGTTTCACCCAAGGCACGTTGCAACAGCTCCGCCAGGCCATCGAAAATCTGCCGCAACGTGAAGACCGCAGGCGACAACGGTTGGCGACGGGCGAATGCAAGCAATTGCGAGGACAGCTTGGCACCGCGCTCGACCGCGGCAATCGACGCCGAGACCCGGCGTTGCACATTGGGGTTATTCGGCTCATGGCGTGCCAACAGGTGCAGGTTGCCAGCGATCACTTGCAACAGGTTGTTGAAGTCATGGGCCACACCGCCGGTGAGGCCACCGATGGCTTCGAGTTTCTGTGACTGGCGCAGTTGTTCTTCCGCCGCCAGCCGCGCCTCGACCTCATCGGCCACCCGCTGCTCCAGGTTGCGGGTGAACTTGAGCAGGGATTCTTCGGCGGTCTTGCGTTCGTGAATATCGATCAGCACACCAGGGAAACGAAATGCCTCGCCTTGCTCATCGAATTCACAGCAACCGCTGGCGAGCACCCAGAAGTAACTGCCGTCGGGACGCCGGATCCGGTACTCGACGTTGTAGGGTTCGCCCGTCTCGACCGACAGTGTGACCCGTTCCTGGACCCAGCTGCGGTCGTCCGGATGGATCCGCCCTTCGACGATCTCCTGTGACAGATTGCCCAAGTCTTGCCCGGGTGGATAAGAGAACGTGCGAGCGAATCGCTCATCACCCGACAACACATTTGTCTTGATGTCCCAGACAAAGGAACCGAGCAAGGCACCGGCGTTCAATGCCAGGCGCACCCGCTCGTTATCCGCACGATAAGCGTCTTCAGCCACTTGTCGCCGGTGCTCGGATATCACCCGCTCCGTGGTTTCAACCACCATGGACATGACCCCGGCCGGACGTCCGTCATCATCAGCCACCGGGCTGTAGTAGAGGTCCATCCAGACATGCTCCGGAACCCCGTCACGCAGCAGCACCAGTTCTTTGTTGCGATAGGACAAGGTGCCGCCCGCCAGGCAGGTGTCGACTACGTGGCGATTGAATTCGGCGACTTCTGGCCAACCCAGCTCCACCGTGGACCCCAGCAGATAGGGATGACGCCCACCGGCGAATTTCGAATAGGCGTCGTTGTAGATCATGTACCCCGACTGCCCCCAGAGCATCACCATCGGCAACGGCGAGGCAAGCATCAACTGCACCGCACTGCTGAGGCTCTTCGACCATGAGTCGAGTGGGCCAAGTTCGGTCCGGCTCCAGTCGAACGCACGGATGCGCCCGGCCATTTCACCGTTCCACCCGGCACACCCGTGGCTATCCGCTAGAAACTGCATCGGCTGGCTCAATCCCAGTAAATTGCACCCGTTTGTTTCGAGCATCCTGCACGCTATTCGTTTCATAGAGGTATAGCTGATGCGATGAAATTGGTGCCCCCTGTAGGAGCTGCCGCAGGCTGCGATCTTTTGACTTTGACTTTTAACAACAAGATCAAAAGATCGCAGCCTTCGGCAGCTCCTACACCTCAATCAAATGCTTGAGCGGGTTGTAACTGCTTTTCAGCGTGGCCGCGACATCCAGAATGGCCTTCTCGATGCCATTCAAGTGCATGCAGGTCAGCTCGATGGCCGCGCTCTGGTTGCCCGCCTCGATGTACTCGATCAGCCGCAGGTGTTCGTCGTCGCGGCAGGCCTCGTGACTGTCGTCATCCAGTGCGGCGGCATACAGCGACGCCCGGGAAATCAGCTTTTGGAACCAGTCGAGCAACACCGGGTTGTTCAGGCTGCGGGCCAGCTTGATGTGGAACTCGCCGAGCAGGTGAATCAGCCGTTCGTGATCACCGCTCTGATGCGCTTCATCTTCCAGCAGCAAATGATCGCGCAGGTCCTGGGTCACCGCTGTATCACGCCGACGGCACAGTTCGCTGACGATACCGATCTCGATCAAACGCCGGGTTTCGAACAACGAGCGGATCTCTTCGTCACTCGGCAACGACACCGATGCACCTTTATTGGGCTCGGTGGTGACCAGTCCATCGGCCTCCAATTGCTTGAGCGCGGCCCGAACGGACGTGCGGCTGACATTGAAAAGCTCGGCCAGTGAGGCTTCGCCGAGTTTCATGCCCGGACGCAACGAGCGTTTGCTGATCGCCTCGTAAACCCCTTGGTAGACGCGGTCGACCGTGGTTTCCAGTTTCTTTTCCGTCATTCATCAACTCCTCGCGCCCTGTGCAACCAACCCTGGCGAGTGAACAGCCTTTGAAAAAGGGGCTTGCACGGGCAGATTAATCCGGGTATTTCTAAATTGCATCCAGATTTTGCATACAATAATTAGAGGAATGCACCATAATGGGTCATCCAACAGCAATCGAAGTGCGAAACGTCTCAAAGCGATATTCCGACGATCCGGGGCTGGCACCCGCCCTCGATAACGTCTCGGTCGACATTGCCGACAACGAATTCTTCACCCTGCTCGGCCCCTCCGGCTGCGGCAAAACCACCTTGCTGCGCACCATTGCCGGCTTCGAGCACGTCAGCGACGGTGTGATTCGCCTCGCGGGCGAGCCGGTCAACGATTTGCCGCCGTTCAAGCGTCGGGTCAACACGGTGTTCCAGAGTTACGCGCTGTTTCCGCACATGAGTGTTGCGCAGAATATCGCCTTCGGCCTCGAGATGCAGGGCCTTGATCGCAAGCTGATTGCGCAGCGTGTCGAGGAAATGCTCGCGCTGGTGCAAATGCAGCACCTGGCCAGGCGCAAACCGGCCGAACTGTCCGGCGGGCAACAGCAACGGGTGGCTCTGGCCCGGGCCCTGGCACCGAAACCCAAAGTGCTGTTGCTGGATGAACCGCTGTCGGCCCTGGACCTCAAGCTGCGCAAGGAAATGCAGGTCGAACTCAAGCGTGTGCAGAAAGAAGCCGGGATCACCTTCATTTTCGTCACCCACGATCAGGAAGAGGCGCTGACCCTGTCCGATCGCATTGCCGTGATGTCCGCCGGCAAGATCCTGCAAATCGGCACGCCCAACGAGATCTACGAACGGCCGCAACACCAGTTCGTCGCGCAATTCATCGGCGACATCAACTTCCTCCCCGGCCACATCAAGCGCGGCCAGCAGAACGAAAAGCTCTTCGTGCCCAACGGCATGCCCGTGGAAATCCCCTGCCTGGCCCAGGGCTTTGACGGCAGCAAGGTGCAACTGGCGTTCCGCCCCGAGCGTTCGCAACTGGTCGAGCCGACGCAGCCCCATCACCTGCGCGGCGTGATCGAAGCCGTGCTGTATGTCGGCACGGCCACGCTCTACCAATGCCGCCTGAACAACGACATCAAGGTCATGCTGCGCGAGAACAACGAAGGCCTGAACCACGGCCGGGTGGTGGGTGATCGCGTCGCGGTCAACCTGCCGCCACACGCCTGCCTGTTGATGGAGGCCTGAGATGAGCGTCAGCAGCACTTCTCCAGCCCTCAACCGTGCGCTGCTGCTCAGCCCGGTGCTCCTGACCCTGCTGGCCCTGATCGCCATTCCGCTGGGCATCATGGGCTACATCAGCCTGTTGCCACGCAACGTCTATGGTGGCGTCGACTGGCAGGCCAACTGGCAATTGCAAAGTTACGTTCAGCTGTTTTTCCAGGAAGGTTTCGACGGTGAACTGGAACTGAACTGGGTCTACGCCCAGGCACTGATCCGCTCGGTGTTCCAGGCCGGTGGCACCACGGTCCTGTGTTTCCTGTTCGGCTTCCCGGTGGCGCTGTGGATGTCGAGCCTGACGCCCCGCCGACGCAACCTGATGGTGTTGCTGATCACCATCCCGTTCTGGACCAACCTGCTGATCCGCAACTATGCGTGGCTGATCATCCTGCGCGAACACGGCTGGATTGCCCAGAGCCTCAACGCGCTGTTGCCGCAAGCCGGGGGCATCACCCTGCTCTACAACGACTTCGCGGTCAGCGTCGGCCTGGTCTACAGCTTCCTGCCGTTCATGATCCTGCCGATCTACTCGACCCTGGAAAAACTCGACTGGCGCCTGGTAGAAGCCGCCTACGACCTGGGTGCCAACCGCTGGCACGCGTTGCGCCGGATCATCCTGCCGCTGTCGATGCCGGGCGTGATCGCAGGTGCCTTGCTGGTGTTCGTACCGAGCCTGGGTGCCTTCATTACCCCGGCGATCCTCGGCGGCGGCAAGACGCTGATGATCGGCAACCTGATCCAGCAGCAATTCGGCACCGCGCGCAACTGGCCGCTGGGCAGTTCGCTGTCGTTCCTGTTGCTGGGGATCATGTTGCTGTCCCTGGTGCTCTACGCCCTCTATAGCCGCAATGCCGCCAAGACCCAACGCCCAGGAGCCCAAGCATGATCGCCCTGCACCTGAAGAAACTGCCCCTGACCCGTGAAGTCAGCCTGCTGATGCTGGCCTATCTGTACCTGCCGATTTTCGTGCTGATCGCCTACAGCTTCAACGCCAACCGCTCGGCGACGGTGTGGACCGAGTTCTCGTTCGCCTGGTACGGACGCATCCTGGCCAACCCATCGATCCAGACCGCGGCGCTGAACTCGATCATCGTCGCCAGCATCGCCACGGTCTGTGCCACAGCCATTGCATTGCTCGCGGCATTGGCGACTTATCGGCCGTTCTACGGGCAGAAAATGGTCGAGGGCGGAATCAACCTGCCGCTGATCCTGCCGGAGATCGTCACCGCCGTCGCCACCCTGCTGCTGTTCATGGCGCTGGGGATCAAGCTCGGTTTGCTGACGGTCATCGTCGCCCACATCGGCTTCTGCATTCCCTTCGCTTACCTGCCAATCCGTGCGCGGCTCAACGACCTGGACAAGAGCCTGCTGGAAGCGGCGAACGACCTGTATGCCAACCCCTGGCAGGTGTTTCGCCGGGTGACCCTGCCGCTGCTGTGGCCGGCGGTGCTGTCCGGTTCGGTGTTGGCGTTCGTGGTCAGTCTCGACGATTTCATCATGACCTTCTTCGTCGCAGGTCCTGGTTCGACCACCTTGCCGGTGTACATCTTCTCGGCCATCAAGGCCGGCGTGACGCCGGAGATCAACGCGATCTCGACCCTGATGCTGGTGATTTCCATCGTGCTGGTGGTGCTGGCCTTCTGGCTGGGACAGCGCGGCAAACAACAATGAGCCTGGAGCGTTAACAATGATCCTGAAAAGCATGCGTTACAGCGTCGCCGGTCTGGCCCTCAGTTGCTTCACCGTTTTCACCGCCCAGGCCGCCGAGCCCAAGGAACTGTTCTTCTACAACTGGACCGACTACTACCCGGTCGACCTGCTGGCCAAGTTCGAAAAGGAGACCGGGATCAAGGTCACCATGGACGGCTACGACAGCAACGAAACCCTGCTGGCCAAGTTACAGGCCGGTGGTGCGGCGTACGACGTGATCGTGCCATCGCAATCGATCATGCGCACCCTGATCAATCAAGACCTGCTGCTGGAAATCGACGCCTCGGCCCTGCCCAACTTCCAGTACGTCAAACCGGCGTTCCGCGACCCGAGCTTCGACCCCGGTCGCAAGTTCTCGGCGCCGTACCTGTGGGGCACCACCGGGTTCTCCTATGACAGCGCCCGGGTGCCCGGCGGCAAGCTCGACGACTCGTGGAAAGAGTTCTTCGAGCCGCGCAAGGAACTGCAAGGCCAGCTCGCCGCCCTCGACACCTCCAGCAGCGTGATCAACGCCGCCAGCCACTACCTGAATGTCGACGAATGCAGCGAAAACCCGCAGGACGCCAAGCGCATCCTCGAACTGCTGCAAAAACAGAAACCCTTCCTGAAGATGTACAGCTCGGACAACACCGTCGACCGCATGGCCTCCGGTGAAGTGATCATGATGCAGAACTGGAACGGTTCTACAGCGCGGGCCACCTTGCAGAAGAGCACCATCAAGTACGTGTATCCGAAGGAAGGCCTGGCGATGTTCCAGGACAACTTCGCCGTACCGAAAAGCGCACCACACCCCGGCAACGCGAAGATCTTCATCGACTGGATGATGAAACCGGAAAACGCCGCCGCCGTGTCCAACGCCATCGCCTACGCCAACGGCATCCAGAGCGACAAGCTGATCGACGCCAAGTGGCGAGTGATGGACGCCATCAACATGCCCGACGAGTTCGCCTCGCGCCTGCGCCCGGAAAAGGAATGCAGCAACAAGGCGCGGGAACTGCAGGACCGGATCTGGGCCAAGCTCAAGGGGTAATTGTTCGACTTGAAACCGAGTTGCGGCCATCGCGAGCAGGCTCGCTCCTACAGGGATTTTGTGAACGCCGAAGATCCACTGTAGGAGCGAGCCTGCTCGCGAAGAGGCCCTCCCACACAACACCGATATTGAGGTTTTTGTATGACCCAACCCCGCTGGCTGCGCAACGTGCGCCCCTACGGCTCAACCGCCGAAGACCTGCTGATCGAAAACGGCTGCTTCAGCCAACGCCGCCCGGCCTCGACCACCGAGCTGCTCGCCACCGACATCGACGGCCAGAACCAGTTGCTCACCCCCGCCCTGGTGGAAAGCCACGTGCACCTGGACAAAACCCTCTGGGGTCAACCCTGGCGCCCCAACAGCGCCGGCCCGACCCTCAAGGACTACATTGCCAACGAACGGCGCATCCTGCGCGAAGTCACCACACCGATTGCGCAACGGGCCGGTGCCCTGCTGGAAAACTGCATCGCCCGTGGCTCGCTGACCATGCGTTGCCACGTCGACATCGATCCGGAGTTCGGCCTGCGTCATGTCGAGGCCATGCAGCAACTGCGCGAAAAATACCGCGACCTGATCGACCTGCAACTGGTGGTGTTCCCGCAGACCGGCCTGATCAGTCGCCCCGGCACCGCCGAACTGATGCGCGAAGCCATGGCCCTGGGTGTGGAAAACGTCGGTGGACTGGACCCGTGCGGCATCGACAACGACCCCATCGCACAACTGGATTTCGTCTTCAAACTGGCCAGCGAGTTCGACCGGGGCGTCGACATTCACCTGCATGACAAGGGTGAACTGGGCCTGTGGCAGATCGCGCTGATCGCCGATTACACCAAGCGCTACGGCCGCCAGGGCCGGGTGATGATCAGCCACGCGTATTGCCTGGGGATGTTGCCGTGGAGCCAGGTCAAACCGGTGGCCGAGCGCCTGGCGGCGCTGGGTATTTCGCTGATGAGCTCGGCCCCGGCCGATTGCGCGGTGCCGCCATTCATGGCCTTGCGCGAAACCGGCGTGAATGTGTGCCTGGGCTCGGACGGCATTCGTGATGCCTGGTCGCCCATGGGCAACGGCGACATGCTGGAACGGGCGATGTTGCTGGCGTTCCGTTTCGATTTGAACAAGGACGAAGAACTGGCGGCGGCGTTCGAAGCGGCGACCGTCAACGGCGCCCAGGCGCTGGGTTGCGAAGCCAATCGCCTGGAGATCGGCCAGCCGGCGGACTTCCTGCTGATGCCGGTGCAAACGCTGGGCGAAGCCGTGGTTTCGCGACCGCTGCGTCAGGTCTATCGCGCAGGTCGGTTAATTGCTACGGGTGGCCGTTTGCTGGAAAGCCGTCTGTGAAGCGCATCGGCTTGCGGGCCAGTTGCGTAGTCGGCTTCGACGGCACGCAGCATGTGCTGTGGCGCGACGGCGAAGTGGTGTTCACAGGCTCGCGCATCGAGTTTGTCGGGCGCGGTTATCCGGGGCCGGTGGATCGGTGGATCGATTACGGCAACGCGTTGATCGGCCCCGGCTTCATCGATCTGGATGCCTTGGGCGATCTCGATTCCACGGTGCTGACCCTGGATAACGGCGACGAGCGCGCCATGGGCCGAATGTGGTCGGCGCAGTATCTGGCGCGTGGATCGCGGGAAAGCTACAGCCCCGAAGAGGAAGTCTTCAAATACCGCTACGCCTTCACCCAGCTGATCCGCAACGGCATAACCACCGCCATGCCGATCACCTCGATGTACTACCGCGAATGGGCCGAGACCTATGACGAATTTGCAGCGGTAGCCGGTGTGGTGGCCGAGTTGGGGCTACGCACTTACCTCGGCCCTTGCTACATGAGCGGCATGAGTTACTCGCGCACCGATGGAACCCTTGCGCACCACTGGGACGAAGCCCGGGGCATGGCCGGCCTCGATGCCGCCGAACGGTTTTTCCGGGATTTCGACGGTGCGAACAGCGGTCTGATTCGCGGCGCGCTGCTGCCCGATCGCATCCAGACCTGTACCCCGGCGCTGCTGCAACGCACCGCCGCGCTGAGTCGGGAACTGAACGCACCGATGCGCTTGCACTGCTGCCAGGGCCTCGGCGAGGTGACGATGGTCGAGCAACTTCGCGGCACCTCGTCATTGGGCTGGTTGCAGCAGCTTGGGCTTTTGACCCCGCGCAGCCTGCTGCCCCACGGCATCTACACCCGAGGCGATGACGACCTGCAACGGCTGGTGGACGGCGGTGCAAGCCTGGTGCATTGCCCCGTGGTGTTTGCCCGGGACGGCGAGGCGCTGAATTCGTTTGGCCGCTATCGGGCCAAGGGCATCAACTTCGCCCTGGGCACCGACACCTGGCCGGCGGACTTGCTGGACAACATGCGCCAGGGATTGAACATCGCTCGCCTGATGGAGGGTGGCAACGAGCTGACCAGCACGCTGGACCTATACAACGCCGCGACCCTCGGCGGTGCCAAGGCACTGCGCCGCAACGATCTCGGCCGCCTGGCACCGGGCTGCAAGGCCGACATCACCGTGTTCAACCTGCGCGGGATGCACCTGGGACCTCTCTTCGATCCGTTGAAAAATCTGGTGCTGGCCGGGCGCGGTGATGACTGCATCGCCAGCTACATCGACGGCCGTTGCGTGATGCAGGACGGCCAGGTCGAGGGCGTCGACTACCTCGCCCTGCAACGCCAGGCCCAACGCCAATTCGAAAAACTGATGCGCAGCCACAGTGACCGGGCCTTTGGCCAACCGGACTGGAAGAGCCTGTTTCAGCCCGCCATCCCGTTCGCCGACGACTACAGCGCACATTCGCCACTGAGCGCGATTGATCCACTTCTCTAGAGATTTCTGCCCATGCAAAGCTTCGACTTCAGCACATTGAGCCCACGGGACAAGTACAAGATCCTGATCGGCAGCGTCGTGCCACGGCCGATCGCCTTGGTCACCACCGTCGACGGCGAAGGCCGGGTCAACGCGGCGCCGTTCAGCTTCTTCAATGCGCTGTCGGCCGATCCACCCATCCTCGCCCTGGGCGTGGAAAACTACGGCGACCAAAGCCCCAAGGACACCACCCGCAACATTCAGCTCAACCAGGAATTCACCGTGAACATCGTCAGCGATGCCCTGGTGGAAGCCATGAACGTCTGCGCCGTGCCCTTCGCCCCCGGCTTCGATGAACTGACCGCCGCCGGCCTCACCGCCATCCCCGGCACCACGGTCAAATGCCCGCGCATCGGCGAAGCCCCGGTGGCGCTGGAGTGCCGGCGGATGATGGCCCTGTCCATCGGCCAATCCCGGGAGATCATCTTCGGTGAAGTGCTGATGGCCCATGTGCGGGACGAACTGATCGACCCGAAAACCCTGTACATCGATCAACTGGGGCTCGACGCCATCGGACGCATGGGCGGGCATGGCTATGCGCGCACGCGGGATTACTTCGATCTGCCGACACGGTCGTTACAGGCGTGGACGGATGCGCCGGGGGGTGGGGAGCGGTTTTGGCCGCTGGCCAAATAAAACGTATGTGATCTCTGTAGGAGCTGYCGAAGGCTGCGATCTTCTGATCTTGATCTTCGGTAATCTCAAGGCCGCCAAAAGATCGCAGCCTTCGGCAGCTCCTACAGGGAAATGCGTGTTTCAATGAAAATCCCGGCTCCGCACAGTAATGCCATCCAACAACGCACTCAGATCACTCAACCGCCCGGCAATCAGATGCCGCACCTCGCCCTCCTTCTCCCAGCGGCCATCGACCTTGAGCAACTGCGAGCCGACCAACACCTGGCGCTGCCGCTCGGCCAGGTCGCGCCACACCACCACGTTGACGTTGCCGAACTCGTCCTCAAGGGTGACGAAGGTCACGCCGCTGGCGGTGGCTGGGCGTTGTCGGCCGGTGACCAGCCCGGCGATGCTGACCGGCCGACCGTGCTCGACGTCCAGTAATTCCTTCGAACTGCGGCAGCGTCGCGCCTTCAACTCACCGCGCAACAGAGCCAACGGATGTGGTCCGAGGGTGGTGCCGACACTGGCGTAATCGGCTTGCAGGTTCTCGCCCACGGTGGGTCTGGGCAACGACACCGCGCCCTCCTCCTGGCTCGGCAGGCCGGCGAACAAACCCAGTTGCTTTTGTACCCCGGCCACTTCCCAGCGTGCCCGATGCCGGTCGCCGGCCAGGCCACGCAACGAGCCGGCATCGGCCAGTTGCTCCTGAGCGCGGGCATCGAGTCGCGCCCGCTCGCCCAGGTCGGCGATGTCGGCAAACGCGCCTTTGGAGCGTGCCGCCTCGATGCGTCGGGCATCGTCCTCGCGAAAGCCCTTGATCATGCGCAGGCCCAGGCGAATCGCCGGTTGCGCACCGGTGATCGGCTCCAGGCTGCAATCCCAGTCACTGGCGCGCACGTCCACCGGGCGAACCTGCAAATGATGACGCCGAACGTCCTGCAGAATCTGGTCCGGGCTGTAGAACCCCATCGGCCAACTGTTGATCAGCGCACAGGCGAAGGCCGCCGGCTCGTGGCATTTCAACCAGCAACTGGCGTAGGTCAGCAAGGCAAAACTGGCCGCGTGGGATTCGGGAAAACCGTAGCTGCCAAAGCCCTTGATCTGCTCGAAGATCTGCGCGGCGAACTCGGCGGTGTAGCCGTTTTTCTTCATCCCGGCGGCCAGCCTTTCCTTGTGCGGTTCGAGCCCGCCGTGGCGTTTCCACGCGGCCATGGAGCGACGTAGCTGGTCGGCCTCGCCGGGGCTGTAGTCGGCGGCGACGATGGCGATCTGCATGACCTGTTCCTGAAACAGCGGCACACCGAGGGTGCGCTTGAGCACCACTTCCAGTTCCGGCGACGGATAGGCCTCCGGTTCTTCCTTGTTCCGTCGCCGCAGGTACGGGTGCACCATGCCGCCCTGGATCGGCCCCGGCCGAACGATGGCGACCTCGATCACCAGATCGTAAAACGTCTTCGGCCTGAGCCTGGGCAGCATCGACATCTGCGCCCGGGACTCGATCTGGAACACGCCGATGGTGTCGGCCCGACCGATCATTTCGTAGGTGGCCGCATCTTCGGACGGGATGGTCGCCAGGCTCAGGTCCAGCCCCCGGTGCCGGCGCAGCAGATCGAAACATCGGCGAATCGCGCTGAGCATGCCCAGCGCCAGGATATCGACCTTGAGCAAACCGACCGCATCGAGATCATCCTTGTCCCATTGGATGATGGTGCGTTCGGCCATGGCGGCATTTTCCACCGGTACCAGACTGTCCAGCGGCTGCTCGGAAATCACGAAACCGCCGGGGTGCTGGGACAAATGCCGGGGGAAGCCGATCAGTTGCCCTGTCAGGCGGAGCACCCGGTGCAGCATCGGGCTCTCGGGGTCGAACCCGCCCTCGCGCAGACGCTCCACGGGCGGTGTCTCATCGCTCCAGTGACCGCAGCAATCGGCCAGGGCGTTGATCTGGTCCGGCGGCAAGCCCAATGCCTTGGCCACATCCCGTACCGCACCGGCGGCGTGGTAAGTGCTGACCACCGCCGTCAACGCGGCCCGGGCCCGGCCATAACGCTGGAACACGTACTGCAAGACTTCCTCGCGGCGTTCATGCTCGAAATCGACGTCGATGTCCGGCGGTTCGTTACGCTCTTTGGAGAGAAAACGCTCGAACAACAGCGTGGTGCGATCCGGATCAATTTCAGTGATGCCCAGGGCAAAACACACCGCCGAGTTGGCGGCCGAGCCGCGCCCCTGACAAAGAATGTGCTGGGTGCGGGCGAAGCGGACGATGTCGTGGACCGTCAGGAAATAGCTTTCATAGCCCAGCTCCGCGATCAGTTGCAGCTCCTTGTCGATCTGCACCAGCACTTCGCTTTTCGGCCCTTTTGGCCAGCGCCACTCGATGCCTTCCGCGGTCAAATGACGCAGCCACGAGGTGGCCGAGTGCCCTTGCGGCACCAGTTCGCGGGGGTACTGGTAACGCAACTGGCCAAGTTCAAAGGTGCAGCGCCGGGCGATGTTCAGCGTTTCCGCGAGCAAGTCTGGCGGATAAAGCGCCTGCAACACATCGAGACCGCGCAGATGGCGTTCGCCGTTGGGATGCAGGCGCAACCCGGCATCGGCCACCGGCAGGTGATGACGGATCGCGGTCATGGTGTCCTGCAAGGCGCGCCGGCCGCGCGCGTGCATGTGCACATCGCCGCAAGCGACCGCAGGAATACGCAACTCCCTGGCCAGGGTCAGCAGATCGTCCAGGCGCCGGGCATCATCCTGACCGCAATGTAACTGCACCGCCAGCCACAGGCGCTCGGCGAAGACCTGCTTGAGCCAGCGGCCCTGTTCAAAGGCATCGACAGCGTCCGGCACCCACAACGCCAGCAATCCCGGCAAGGGTTCACTGAAGTCTTCGCGCAGCACCTGATACTGGCCTTTCTGCGTGCGGCGCCGGGCGCGGGTGATCAATCGGCACAGCGCCTGATAGCCCTCGAGGCTCTCCACCAGCAGCACCAGTTTCGGACCGTTCTCGATGCGTATTTCACTGCCGATGATCAGCGGCAACTCCACGGACTTCGCCGCCTGCCAGGCGCGAACGATGCCCGCCAGGGTGCATTCGTCGGTGATCGCCAGGGCTTGATAACCCTGCTTTTTCGCGCGCTGGAACAGCTCGAGGGCACTGGAGGCACCGCGCTGGAAGCTGAAGTTCGACAGGCAGTGCAGTTCGGCATAGTCGATGCTCATGCGAACCACCCCTGCAACCACAACGGGCCGTCCTCACCGACCGCCCGGTAGGCCCAGCCCTGTTGGCCGGCACGGGTTTCGATCAGGTAATAGTCACGGCGTACGTCGCCGCCATCCCACCAGCCGGACTCGATACGCTCCGGCCCCATGAGGATGCGCGCCGAGCCCTGATGCACGGCCAACGGTTCAGTCAGCAACCAGCCCGGCCGTTTCACTGCCGCCGGCACCGCGCAGGGCTGGCTGTCGGCACTGGCCTGCCACGCACACTCGGGGCGGTGATCGGCCTGGAAGCGCAAGCCGTGCACCGCGTCATCTCCCAGCCGTGCACGCAGGCGTTCGCGCAGTTGCTCCCAGGGCAAGGACTGCTGCGGGCGATCGTCGAACAGTTCCTGATGCTGGGGCACAAAGATCGGCAGGTCTTCGGCACGCAGGCGAAAACCGCGTACCGGTGCCTCGACCTGGACCTGCTCCAGCCGCCCCCGGGCCAGTTCGAAGAGCATCGCCGGATCGCGCTCGGCGCTGAGCAGGCCGACCTTGATGAGCGTATCCGGCAACCCGGCGTGCTCCAGGTGCAGGTCGAAACGCTGTACGCCGCTGTCACGACCGCAGAGGAACGCCGACAAGTCGCCGGTCAATCGGCGCAACGGAAACAGCAAGGCTTGATGGGACTGCACATCGAAATTGAGTTCGATACGCACATCGAAGCGGTCCGGCGGCAGGTAAAACGTCAACGCCAGCCGCCGCAACCCCAACATGGCATCCAGATGCTTGAGCACCTGGGCCTCGAAACGCCGGGCCAGGCTATGCCGGGGCAGCGCCTGCACCTGGCTCAAGATGCGCAAGCCCATGCGCGACAAGGCCGTGGCGACCGAGGCTTCGAGGCCGATCCGGTCGACGGGCATTTGCCCCAGGTGATGCTGCAAGGCTTGATCGTCCGGGACCACCAGACCGTCATAGGCATTGGCCAGCACCCGCGCCGCCACCGGGTTGGGCGCGGCCACGATGCGGTGCCGAAACCCCAGCTCGTCGAGCTCACGGCGCAAAAGCGCTTCGAATTGCGGCCAGGCACCGAACAAGCCGAGGCTGGATTCGATCTCGAACACCAGGGCCCGGGGGTAATGCACGCTGACCTGGGAACTGAAGCGATAGGCCCAGGCGGCGAGGAACTGCTGCCAGTGTTCGATTTCAGAGGCGTCGTATTCGGCCGTGACAAAGCCTTTGCTCAAGGCCTGTGCCGCGCTCATGGACTGGCCGGGACGCAAACCCAGCGCCCGCGCCGCACTGTTGACGGCCTGCAGCACCCGGCGCTGGGCCGGGCCGGTCAGCAACGCCAGGGGTTCATCGGGATCGGCGCGCTGACGCAGTACCGCGTCCAGCGCCAATTGCGGGAAAACAATGCAGACCCAGCGCATGGCAACCTCAATGCCCCACGGCGAAGGCAATCGGCGCCGAACGGGCCAGGCCGCCGCGGCACTTGAGCACGCGCAGTTGTGCCGGTCGGGCATCGATGGCAATGCGCAGGGCCGCTGGCGAAGGGTTGATCGCTTCACCGAGGGGACGATAGGCGAAGGCCAGGGTCTGGCCGGTTTCCGCCGCCACCTGCAAGCGGCGCAAGGCGCGGTCATCGGCCTTGTGCGGCCAGCACAGCACCGCGCCGCAACTGCCCGAGCGCAGGCATTGTTCCGCGGCCCACAGCGCATCGCGCTCGCTGGCCTGGATGATCGACAACTGACGCAGATCCACTCCGGCGCCCTGCCACGCCTGGGGGTACGGCACACAAGGCGGCGCCACCAGCACGATGCGCTCGCCCGCCGCCGACAGCCGTGCCAGTGTCGGCCACACCAGTTGCAACTCGCCCACGCCCTGCCCGGCCAACAGGATTTCCGTCAGTGCCGCCTCCGGCCAGCCACCGCTGGGCAACGCGGCGTCCAGCGCAGCATGCCCGGTGGGTTGCGGGCTGGCAGCCGGTGGCGCAGGCCGGCCCTTCCAGACCTGGCCGCCATTGAACAGCGTATCCAGCGCAACGACGGCGCCCATCAGCCTTGCCTCACCAGGCCACAGAACACGCCTTCGATGGCCAGGTCCCGGTCGGCCTCGACAATGATCGGCTGGTAGGCCGGGTTGCGTGGCAGCAGGCGAACCACATCGCCGACCCGCTCGAAGCGCTTGATGGTGACTTCGCCGTCGAGCCGCGCCACGACGATCTGGCCATTAACGGCCTCGGGGCTGCGGTGCACGCCCACCAGATCGCCGTCGAGGATGCCGTCCTCGATCATCGAGTCACCCCGCACCCGCAACATGTAGTCCGGCACCCGCGAGAAGATCGACGGATCGAGCAGCAAGCGGCTATGGACTTCCGCATCGGCCCCAATCGGCGCACCGGCCGCCACTCGGCCAAGCACCGGGATGTCCAGCAATTCGGGACGCGGCGGCTGCCCGAGCAGGCGAATGCCCCGGGCCTGATGCGGGTTGACCTCGATAAACCCGGCTTCGGTCAGCGCCAGCACATGCTTGCGCGCGACGCTGCGGGAGGCGAAACCGAACGCCTCGCTGATTTCAGCGAGGCTCGGAGGCTGACCGTGCTCGGCGATGCGATCGCGGATAAAGGTCAGGATGGCGGTACGGCGGGGAGTCAGAGTCGTCATGGAGTACATTTGTACTCTTTCGGCTTTTTCCTGGCAAGGACTTGTAGGAGCTGTCGAGTGAAACGAGGCTGCGATCTCTTGAGACCAGAGCAAAAAGATCGCAGCCTGCGGCAGCTCCTACAGGAAGCCGGTTCAAACGTAACGTCCAGCGCTCCGTACTCGAACAAAACGGACGATCAAACAATAAGGTCTACCGTTCGTCGCCTTTCTAAAATAATTAGCATCTGAAGAAAATAAAAATCCATAAAAAAGTGCAAAACACACATTTGCTCCTACAGAAATACTTTACTCAAAATAGCAAGATCTTTTCTACTTGCCGAAAACTAAAATACAGATTCAAAAAGGAATTCCACAGTTCCACGCTAAAAACTATCCACACCAAAACAAAACCAAGCCACTAAGATTCCTAACATCATGCAGGACGCATCTTAAAAACATGCAGGAATCCCCCTACAACACAAAGTTCTCTCGCTTGCATCCAACAGCAAAATCAACTAATCCTTGCAACACCACTTAACACCAAGTGGCGCCCCAAAACAAAAGCAAAATGAAAAACAACAAACATGGAGAATCGCCACCCAATGACCAAAAATATTATACCCAGAGTTTCTTCCCTAGCATCCATATTCATAAAAGAACAATTAAAAGAACCCATTGCCTTTTTCTGGATTTTGATATCACCTTGTGCGATGTTCTATTCTTTTGCAACAACCAGGCAAGACCCCAACTATTTCTCGAGCAATTACATTACGATTTCAGCATGGTTTTATGCTTATATCTCTTCTAGTGTCGCATTATTTGGATTCGCCTTTTACATAATCGGAAGAAGGGAAAGCGGGTTCACTCGATCATTTATTTACTCCAGGGAATCAAAACTGATTTTTCTATTATCGCACTTCACTGCCTACTCGCTAATATCAATATCTTACTGCACAACCTTTTACTTAACGACCAAATTCCCATTTGAAAACTACAACCTCAATGAACTACTGAATATCGCACTACGCTTTTACATCTGCTTTATCATGTTTTGCACTTTCGGGGCTGCATTTTCATTGTTACCGATCAACTTTCAGAACTCGAACACTTTGCTTTCCATTTTTTCGTTCTGCATGCTGATTCTCGGCGTAATGAGTGCCAGCAGATCAAACCCCATCACCGACACTTTGAACCTCGCAAACCCACTGACACTTGCAAGCCAGATAATGGAACAAGGTCTTGAATCCAACAAACTCATCACGACAGCAATAATTCTTTTATTTATTTCAGTACTGCACAGAACGTTCAAGCACCTGAGAATCAATCCTGTATGGAGCCGATACTGATGAAAAAATTCACGGCGCAGAGCATCGATTTCTCCTATACAGACAACCCCCTCTTGACCCAGGCATCTCTTGAGGTTGCTCAAGGTAACATTGTCGGCATTCTGGGGCCCAACGGATCTGGAAAAACAAATTTTTTCGATATCGTCTGCGACCTTAAAAAAGCAAAGTCCGGCTTCATAAAAAACGACTTCAGTCACTTTTTATACCTTTCTCAAATCATCTCCACTCCCCCACCATTGCGCATGCGTGACATTTTTAAAATGGTGACTGCACTGTCATCAAGCGAGCCCATGACACAAGAAAAAACCTTAGAAAAACTAAGTGCGTGGAGCCCTGCAATAGTTAACCGATACCAAGACATATGGAACAAAAAATCATCGCTATGCAGCTACGGAGAGACACGCTGGTTCTTTACGCTCTCTCTTCTTTCAATTTCTGCAGACTTCGTGATTCTCGACGAGCCTACTGCCGGTGTAGATCCAGAGTTTCGCCGCTATATTTGGCAATGCCTTCACGGCGCCGCCAGGGAGGGCACCGCCATTCTGGTTTCCTCGCATAATGTTGATGAAGTAATTAACCACTGTGATTATTTTTACATGATTAGCCAGCAACGCTTCAATCGCTTTGCCAATGGTAGTGAGTTCATGCATCGGTATGGCGTAAAGACTGTGGACGATGCGTTTATCCGAGCCGTTACTGAACCTGTATTCGCAACATAAGCAACTGGAAGCGCACATAGGGGAGCTGCCGCAGACCGCGACAGCTCCCGATGAGGAATGGAATTCGATTCAGTCGGTAAGCCCAGCAAGATAAGCCCACGGATAAATCCCCCGTTCATGCCCATCGCTGAAGACCAGTTGCAGGCCATACCCCTGCGAGTGCAATTCGATCACCTGAACCCGCGCATCCACCATCGGCGCCATCCCCCGCAAACGAAACGCCCGGCACTGCGAGCACGGGCACTGCCGGCGCAATTCGGCGTGTTCGAACACCTGCTCGCGACCATCCGGCCAGTTCAGTCGCAACTGCTGTTTGCTGCGGGAATTGCCAATCGCCAGCGGATTCATTGCAGTTGACTCAAGGCGATGCGCACGGCCTTGCGCACTTCAGGGTCGCCGTCGTCTTGAGCGCTCTGCAATGCCGCAATGGCCCGTGGGTCGTTCAATTCGCCGAGGGCCAACGCGGCTTCCTTGCGCAGGTTGCTGATGCGGTGGCCGAGGGTGTCGATCAGCGCTTCGAGCGCAGGTACAAAACGCAAGCGACCGAGGCTGCGGGTGGCGCGCAGGCGCACTTGCCAGTAATCGTCGCCCAAGGCGTCGATCAGGGCCGGGCCGGCGTCGAGGTGGCCGACCTTGCCCAGGGTGGTGGCAGCTTCTTCGCGGACTTGCCAGGCAGCGTCCCGCAAGGCCTGGCGCAGGGCCGGTAGCACCTGTGCGTCAGACGCCAGGCCCAGCGCCCCGGTGGCGGCACGCCGCACCTCGGTGTCCGGGTCATCGCTGGCCAGCCGCGCCAGTGCCGGCAAGGCATCGAGTTGCTTGAGCCAGCCGAGCACGCCCACCGCCTCGCGGCGCACGCTGGCGCTTGCATCGTCCAGTGCCCGAGCAGCCGCATCGGCGGCTTCGGGGCAACGCAACTCGCGCAACGCCCGGAACGCGGCAATGCGTACGCCGCTGTCGGCGTGCCCGGTCCACGGCAGAATGACCCGGCCCGCCGCTTCACTCTTGAGCAGGCTGAGGCTTTGCGCAGCGGCCACCTGCACTACCGGGGATGGATCCGTCAGCGCCTGGCACAACGCCTCGACCACCGGCGCGTCCTCCCAGGCTTCCAGCAACCGCGCGGCTTCGGCGCGAACGTCTGCAATCGGGTCTTCGGCCAGTCGATTGATCAACCACTGCAGGCCTTCCGGCTCCTCGAGATCGGCCAGTTCGATCAGCGCGATCCGGCGTACACCGGGGTCGTCATCGGTCAGTCGCGGTTGCAGGGCAAGAATGTCGTCGTTATCGGTTACATCGAATAGTGAGGTCATAGGGCAAATCGCGGCAGTTTGTTTTCAGGGGGAAGTCCGAGCGGGTTCAGGCGCGGCAGTTGCCGACCGTCTTCGTGCCGCAGGAGTTCGAGGCAATGGCGCTTGAGGTGCGAGAATTCAGGGCGGGTTACCAGCTCAGTGCTGCGCGGCCTGGGGAAGTCCAGGCGCAGGTCTTCGATGATTCGCCCGGGGCGCGAGCTCATGACCAGCAGGCGATCGGCGAGGAACAGCGCTTCGTCGATGTCATGGGTGACAAAGACCACGGTGGTGCGGATGCGCGTCCAGATGTCCAGCAGCAGTTCCTGCATGTTCAACCGGGTCAGGGCATCGAGGGCACCGAAGGGTTCGTCCATCAGCAACAGACGCGGACGGTTGACCAGCACCCGGGCAATTTCCACCCGTTGCTGCATGCCGCCGGAGAGTTGATCGGGCCAGCGCCCGGCAAAACCTTCGAGGCCCACCAGTGCGAGGATTTCATCCGCCGCCTTGTGCCGTTCGACCTTGCCGACGCCCCGCATTTTCAAGCCGAACGCCACGTTGTCGCGCACAGTGCGCCACGGAAACAGGGTGTGCTGCTGGAACACCATGCCGCGCTGGGGCGATGGACCGGAGACTGCTGCGCCATCGACGTTGAGCGTGCCGGTGCGCGGTTGCAGGTGGCCGGCCAGCGCGCCGAGCAAGGTGGACTTGCCGCAACCGGACGGCCCGAGAATGCACACGAACTGCCCCGGCTCGATCTGGCAATCGAGGCCTTGCACTGCGTCGAAGGCAGTGTCGCCCTCGCCCAGGTTGATCGACAGCCCACGAATATCGATACGCCCTTCCAGATGTTGAAAAACGCTCATCAGGCTTTTCCTCGTGGTCGATGCCAGGGCGTGAACAACCCGCCCAGACGTTTGATCAACAGGCTGCTGCCCATCCCGAGCACGCCGATCAGCAACATGCCGACCACGATGTCGGCGTAGTTCTGGATGGTGTAGGACTCCCACGTGTAATAGCCGATGCCGAATTGGCCGGAGATCATTTCCGCCGTCACCAGGCAGAACCACGAGGTGCCCATGCCGATGGCCAGGCCGGTGATGATGCTGGGCGCAGCCCCCGGAAGAACGACCTCCAGCAGGATTGCCCGGCGCCCTGCCCCGAGGCTTTTTGCCGAGGCGATCAGCCGTGGGTCGACGCCTTCGACGCCGTGCACGGTGTTGAGCAGGATCGGGAACAGTGCGCCGGTGAAGGTGATGAACACCATCGACAGCTCCGACGAGGGAAACATCAGGATTGCCAGGGGAATCCACGCCACGGCCGGGATCGGGCGCAGTACTTCCAGGGGTGGCAGCAACAGATCTTCGGCCCATTTCGAGCGGCCGATGGCCAGGCCCAGGGCCACGCCGATGATCAGCGCCGCGAAGTAACCGGCGAACACCCGGCCGAGGCTRCTGCCCAGGTGCTGCGCGAGCTTGCCCGAGTCGCCGAGGCCGAGGGCGGCTCCAATGACCGCCACGGGTGTCGGGACGTTGGCGAAAGTCACCAGGCCGAGGTTCCAGTGGTGGCTGGCGGCGAGTTGCCAGAATACGAGGCAGAGCAGCAAGGATGCGGCTCTGGGAATCCAGCGTGAATATGATCGGTACACAATTGTTCCTCTCGCCTGCCCCCTGTAGGAGCGGGCTTGCCCGCGAAAGCGGTATCACTGTCAACATTGATGTCGACTGACCCGCCGCCTTCGCGAGCAAGCTCGCTCCTACAAGGTGATGCAGTGTTTGGGGGATTAGCGAACAGCCACGGCTTGCGCGGTAGCATCGGTAAAGTCGAGGACCTTGCCGCCCTGGGTCGTGGCGAACTGTTGGGCCTGGCCTTTGAGCAGGAACGCACTCAGCTGCCCTTTCCCATCGGTGGCAAACCACGCCTGATCCGCCAGCAGCTTGATCCCGCTGTCGCTGGCCTGGGCGTACACCGCGCGGATGCTCTTGCCTTCCTGCTTGAGCCCGGCCAGCGCGGTAAACGCCGCTTGCGCCGAGGCGTACTGGCGGACTTTCGGCTCACCGCGCACCCAGATTTCCGCCACGTGGCTGACGTCGGTGATGGCTTGGCCGCTGGCGGCATCGACAGCCTTGAGCGGCGCCTGCCCGTAACTGGCCAGTTGCGCGCTGTAGTCCAGGTTCGAGGCCTTGAAGGCGGCGCGGATGTATTGGTCGTCGATGAAGGTGTTGAGATCCAGACCGCGGTCGGCCTTTTTCAACAACTTGAGGGTATCGATGGCGGTGCCCACGGCCTGACGGTATTCCGGCTTCCAGCTCAGGTCGCGGGTCTGCACACCGAGGGGGCCATGGAACAGGTAATTGACCTCGGCATCGACCCCGGTGACCTTGGCGATCAATTCGCTGTATTTCTCCGGCTCAGCCGCCAGCAACTGGTTGGCTTCGATACTCGCCCGCAGGTAAGCGACGACGATTTCCGGGTACTTCTTCGCATAGGCCTGATCGACCAGCGCACCGTGGAAGGTCGGCGCGTTGGCCTGGGCGCCGTCATAAATCTTGCGCGCGAACCCCCGGCTGGGGAACAGTTCGGCGAAGGGCACGAAGTCAGCGTGAGCATCGATCTTGCCGGCCTGCAACGCGGAGCCGGCGACTTCCGGTGGTTGGGCAATGATGTTCACATCCTTGAGCGGGTCCCAGCCCTGGGCCGCGACGGCGCGCAGCAGCATGCCGTGGGCGGTGGAAGCGAACGGCACGGAAATGGTCTTGCCCTTGAGCTCTGCCAGCGACTGCACGCCCGATGCGCTTGGCACCACGATGCCGTTGCCGCTGCCCTTGATACTGCCCGACAGCACGCTGATGAACAGGCTGTGCTTGCCCGCCGTTTCGAACGCCACGCCGTTGAACGCGCCGGGGAAATCGGCCATGGCGCCGAAGTCGAGTTTGCCGGCCACCATTTCGTTGGTCAGGGGGGCGCCGCTGGTGAAGTTTTTCCACTGCACCTCGTATTGGGCGTCTTTGTAGGGGCCATCGTGGGGCAGGTATTTGTCCAGCAGCCCGAGTTCGCGAATCAACAATCCGCCAGCGGCGCAGTTGATGGTGGTGTCCTGGGTGCCGATGGCAATGCGGATGGTTTCGGCCGAGGCCGACAGGGTGAATGAAGCCAGTACCAGACCGGCCAACGCTGCACGCAACATCATGAGTGTTTCCCCTCGAATCATTTATTGGATGTTCGTCTCCGCCACGATCAGGGCGCGGTGGGAAACGAGGGGTGTTTTTAATCAGGCGTCCGGTGGTTGCCGGATGGCGTTTTGGGTTGTCTGTTCTGGCGTCTTCGCTGGCAAGCCAGCTCCTACAAAAGCGGTTACCGCAATAGATAGGGGATCTCGACTTTCACGGCCCCGGTCGGGCAGTCCTTTTCACAGGGCATGCAGTACCAGCATTCATCGAAGGCCATGTAGGCCTTTTGCGTGGCCGGGTTGATCGCCAGCAGGTCCATCGGGCAAACGTCGACGCACACGGTGCAGCCTTTGTGGGCGATGCATTTGTCCTCATCGACCGTGACCGGTGCGTTGGAGCGAAAGAAGATTTCCTGGTGTTGGTAAGCCATGTTCGATCTCTCTTTTGTTGTCGGCATCAAGCCGCATCGGCACCGACCCGCAACCGGTCGTAGGCCTGCATCTCGTCGGCATCCAGCGCGATGATGTAAGGCTCGACGGCTTTCTTGAAACTGCTCATCAAACCGTTTTGGTCTTTCTTCAGGTGGCAATGGCAGAACCAGTCGCGGTCGTTGCGTTGTGGGTGATCGACGCGATAGTGGTACAGCCCCCAGCGGCTTTCGGCGCGGAACAATGAAGCGCGGGCGGCCATTTCGGCGCAGTCGCGGATCATGCTGACTTCCATGGCGCGCATCAGTTCGTGGGCGTTGTGGGCCTTGATCTGGTCGAGGTCGCGCTGGATGTCGCTGAAGCGTTGCAGGCCGATCTGCATCTTCTTGGTCACTTTCGGCGGTTGCAGGTAGTCGTTGACGAAGCGCCGCAGCTTGTATTCGACCTGCGCTGGCGGCAGGCCGTGTAAACGGTCCAGCGGCGCGTAAACCCGTTGTTTTTCGGTTTCGATCTGCGCGGCATCCAGCGCTGAAAACTCACGCCCGGCGACAAAATCCGCTGCGTTGTGGCCGGCGAACCAGCCGTAGGTGAACGCGCCGAGCATGTAGTTGTGCGGCACGGCGGCCATGTCACCGGCCGAGTACAAACCCTTGACCGAGGTCTCGGCCTTCTCGTTGACCCACACCCCCGACGCCGAATGCCCGCTGCAAAAGCCGATTTCCGAGATGTGCATCTCGACCATCTGCGTGCGGTAGTCGGTACCGCGATTGGCGTGGAACTGGCCGCGACTCGGACGCTCGTTGCTGTGCAGGATTTCTTCGATGTTCTGGATGGTTTCCTCGGCCAGGTGATCGAGCTTGAGGAACACCGGACCGTTGCCGCTTTCCAGCTCCTGGTGGAATTCCCACATCATCTGCCCGCTCCAGTAGTCGCACTCGATGAAGCGTTCGCCCTTGTTGTTGGCGGTGTAGCCGCCCAAGGGGCCGGTGACGTAGGCGCAGGCCGGGCCGTTGTAATCCTTGATCAGCGGGTTGATCTGGAAGCATTCCAGGTTCGCCAGTTCGGCCCCGGCGTGGTAGGCCATCGAGTAGCCGTCGCCGGCATTGGTCGGGTTTTCATAGGTGCCCATCAGGTAGCCCGAGGACGGTAATCCCAGGCGTCCGGCGGCACCGCAGGCGAGGATCACCGCCTTGGCCTTGATCACATGGAAGTCAGCTGTGCGGCAATCAAAGCCCATCACGCCGTTGACCGCGCCCTCTTCATCCGTCAGCAATCGGGTGCAGACCAGGCGATTGGTGATGCTCACCCGCGCGCGCTTGAGCTGCCGATAAAGGACTTTCTTGATGTCGTGCCCTTCCGGCATCGGCAACACGTAGGCGCCCATGTGGTGGACCTTCTTCACCGCGTAGTCGCCGGTTTCGTCCTTCTCGAATTTCACGCCCCAGCGGTCCAGTTGCCCGATCGTTTCGAAGCTGTGGGTGGCATAGGCGTACACCGCAGCCTGATTGACGATGCCGTCGTTGGCGATGGTGATTTCCTTGGTGTACTGCTCCGGCGTCGAGTGGCCGGGAATGATCGCGTTGTTCAGGCCGTCCATGCCCATGCTGATCGCGCCGCTGCGCTTGACGTTGGCCTTGTCGATCAACAACACCCGCAGGTCGCGGTTGCGTTCCTTGGCCTTGATCGCCGCCATGGGGCCGGCGGTRCCGCCGCCAATGACAACGATGTCGTATTCCTGCTCCAGCGTGCTGCGCGTCATGCCTGCTCCCCTTTTTGCCGGTCGATCCGCAGGCGGTACTGGAAGGCATCGCCACGGTAGTAAAGGTGTTCGAAGTCCAGCGGCCAACCGTCGACATCGTGGGTCAGGCGCTCAATGCGCATGATTGCTGAACCAGGTTCGACGTTCAGCGCCCGGCTCAGGTCGCTGTCGGCCAGTACCGCATCGATGGCCAGGTCGGCGTGCCCCAGGGCCAAGCCGCAGTCGTTTTCCAGGATCTGGAAAATGTCGCGGGTGACCAGGTCGGCTTTTTCCAGGCGCTCACCAATGGCCTTGGGCAGGTAAGTGATCTCCAGGGAAATCGGCTCGCGATTGATCAGGCGCACCCGTTTGACCTGCGCCACAACCTCGCCTTCGGCGACCTGTAAACGCTCGGCGACGAGCTTGTTGGCGGCAATGAATTTGAAGCTGCGCAGGCGGTTGATCACCTCGTAGCCGCGACCGGTCATGGACTCGGCCAGGCCTTGCAGGGTGCTGACGTTCTGGAAGGTTTTTGGTTTGGCGACGAAGGTGCCTTTGCCGTGGATCTTGAAGATCAACCCTTCCTTTTGCAGGTCACCCAAGGCCTGGCGCACGGTGATGCGGCTGACCTTGAACAACGTGCCAAGCTCGCTTTCGGAAGGCATCTGGCTGTCTTGCGGGTATTCGCCGTCGAGGATGCGGGTACGCAGCACGTCTCGCAGCTGGGTATGCAACGGGACACTGCTCAGGGATAGAACGTTATCGGTCATGACAGATCACTTGTTATAACGAGTTATGACGTGATCTTAGAGAGGGTATGACACGCTTGAGAAATACCGAATGCGAATAAGGTTAGATGCGCGATGCAATCCAAAACTGTAGGAGCGAGCCTGCTCGCTCCTACAGGGGATTGTGTGGTCTGAGGAATCAGTGCCGCTTGAGAATCCGGTCCATCACCCAATCGGTCTTCAACGCCTGTTCGGCCACGGCCGGGTGCTGCGCCTCACCACGAATATGCGCATTCATGCCCAATACGTGGTGCCACTGAATGTGTGCGTGATGCTCGATGGTCAGGCTGAGGTGTTCATCGGCGTGCAACTCGACCGGGTGTTCGTCGAACACTGAAAAGGTGATCCGGCCTTTGCTGCCAATCACTTCGACCCGATCCTCGCGACGGTCTGCAACAAAGTTCCAGCAACCCATGCCCATCGCTCCCGACGCGAACCGCCAACAGGCGCTGACGGCATCCTCGGCGGCATACATCCCGGCCTGCCGCGCGGTGAACCCGGCGACTTCGACGATATCGCCGAACAGGTACTGAAACAGGTCCAGGCCATGGCTGGCCAGATCGGCGAAGTAGCCACCACCGGCAATCGCCGGATCGGTGCGCCAGTTTTCACTGCCGTTGCGGTCCGCTGCCGACGGGGCTTTGGTGAGGGTCCAGGTCAAGTGCCGGACCTCACCGATCCGCCCCTCTTGCAGCCACTGCCGCACTTGCCGGAAGCGTGGCAGCGAACGCCGGTAATAGGACACGAACAGGTGCAACCCGGCATCGGCAAACACCTGCTTCATCTCGCGGCTTTGCCCGGCATTCAGCGCCATCGGTTTTTCGACGCAGCAATGCTTGCCGGCGGCGGCCACCTGCAAGGCGTAAGCGTGATGGCTGTCGGGCGGCGTGGCGATGTACACCGCGTCGACCTCGGGATCGTTGATCAGCGCCTGCGCATCGGTGTAGACCCGCGCGATGCCGTGGCGCACGGCGTAGTCGGTGACGACTTCCAGGCGCCGGCCCATCACCGCCACCAACGCCGATCCGGGTGCCTTGTAGAAGGCCGGCCCGCTTTTGCGTTCCGCGACACTGCCACAACCGATCATGCCCCAGCGCACCAGGTTCACAGGCTCTCCTTGGTGCTCAGCCAATGCGCAATACGCGCAGGTCCAGTCGACCGTCCTTGAGCGGCGGGCACCAGTAGTAGCCACCGGTGATCGGACGGCTGATGCGGTACAAACCGTCGGTGACGCCGTCTTCCAGGCCACTCATGCGGCGCAGTTGGGCTTCGAAGGCGTCGAGGGAAAAACCGAAGGCCAGGAACATCAGGCCGGCGCGGTCGCCTTCGATCCACGGCATCGAACGGCGCACCACGAAGGCTTCAGGCGCAAAGCTTTCCTGGGCGGTGCGTTTGACGTGGGCGGAAACCGGCGCGTCGTCGATCTCTTCGTTATCGCTCAAGCGGCGGCCCATGATGTTGTCTTTTTCGTCCGCCGACAGCCCATGAAAACCTTTCAAGTCATGCTGCCACTGCTGGATCGCGGCGAAGCTGCCACCGACCAGGCCCTCAGCGCCTTCGCTCAACAGCGCGGCGGCGACAGCGGCTTCGTCGTGGGGGTTCTCGGTGCCATCTTCGTAGCCGGTCAGGTCATGGCCGGTCATGTGGCGGAAGGTTTCGTTCATCTGCACCAGGCGCAATGCCGGGGCCAACGCGGCGGCGATGACGTTGCTGCGGTTGAGCAACTCACCACGGTCTTCACCGTGCAGCCAGCACCAGAGCGCGTGCTGGGTCGACGGATTTTCGACGCCCACACCGGTCAACGCCGGAAAGGTTCGCAGGCCATCGATCTGAACGTGCAGCGCATTGACCAGCGATTCACCGAAGCCAACGACAGCCGATTTCCCGTCCACCAGTTGCATCAAGTTGTCGAGCGCAACCGGCAATGCCTCGACGGATTCGAGGGCGAAGAACATATGGCGGGCTTGAGGCGGAACGGGGGTGGAGAGAATACCCGGCTGGTAATAGCTCATATGAACTCCTTGAAAAAGAGCACGGAGTTTAACCGGAGTACGAAGGTTTGTGTGCCGTCAGAGGCCAGGAACCTGTGGCAAAGGGGCTTCTGTGGCGAGGGGGCAAGCCCCCTCGCCACAGAAGCCCCCCCACCAAGGCCAAACAAAGGCTAGGCTTTTCAGTTAATCGGCTTGCCCGCATGGCTGTCCTTTCATTGGCTGCCCGGCCAGCCGGGTGCACCTTTTTTGTTGTGATCAAGGCGAGGTCAACACTAAGGCACCCGGCGTGGGCGGGTTGAGGGCATTGGGGGCCAACAAGGGGCGCTTCTGAGGCCATGACTGTAGGGCTCGATGAATCCGCGATCCTTCACGCTGTGCGGCAAAACGCTGAAATGAGTCATGACAAGGGTTGCTGAGGTCTGCTAAAACGATTCATCAGTGCATCACCCAATCCAGAGGGGTAGCGACATGACCACAGCCAATATTCTCCAGAACCTGTTCCCAAGCCCCGCCGACATCCCGGACAAGTACCGCCTTGATGGCCAGACCGAGCAGCGTGAGTACCTGGTCGATGGCGTACTGAGAACCTGGAACGGGCCACTGGCCCAGGTCCGTAGCCCGGTTTACCTGACCGGCGCCAATGGCGACGAGCAAGTGATCCTCGGCAGCACGCCGCTGCTGGATGCCGAGACCGCATTGACCGCCCTCGACGCCGCCGTACGCGCCTACGACCGCGGTCAGGGACTGTGGCCGACCATGCGCGTGGCCGAGCGCATCCAGCACGTCGAAACCTTCCTCGGGCGCATGCGCGAGCAGCGCGACGCCGTGGTCAAGTTGCTGATGTGGGAAATCGGCAAGAACCTCAAGGATTCGGAAAAGGAGTTCGACCGCACCTGCGACTACATCGTCGACACCATCAACGCGCTCAAAGAACTCGATCGCCGCTCCAGTCGTTTCGAACTGGAACAGGACACCCTCGGCCAGATCCGTCGCGTGCCGATGGGCGTGGCCCTGTGCATGGGGCCTTACAACTATCCGTTGAACGAAACCTTCACTACGCTGATTCCGGCGCTGATCATGGGCAACACCGTGGTGTTCAAACCCGCCAAACTGGGCGTGCTGCTGATTCGCCCGCTGCTGGAAGCCTTCCGCGACAGCTTCCCGGCCGGGGTGATCAACGTCATCTACGGCAGTGGCCGCGAGACGGTCAGTGCGCTGATGGCCAGCGGCAAGATCGACATCTTTGCGTTCATTGGCACCAACAAGGCCGCCAGTGACCTGAAAAAACTCCATCCGAGACCCCACCGCTTGCGCGCGGCGCTGGGCCTGGATGCGAAAAACCCGGGCATCGTCCTGCCGGAAGTGGATCTGGACAACGCGGTCAGTGAGGCGGTGACCGGCTCGCTGTCATTCAATGGCCAGCGCTGCACGGCCCTGAAGATCCTGTTTGTTCACGAAGACGTGGTCGAGTCCTTCATCGACAAATTCAATGCCCGGCTTGCCAACCTCAAACCCGGCATGCCTTGGGAAAGTGGCGTATCCCTGACGCCCCTGCCGGAATCGGGCAAGGTCGACTATCTGCATTCTCTGGTAGCGGATGCCGAGAGCAAGGGCGCCAAAGTGGTCAACCCCAACGGTGGCGAGGCTCGTGCATCGTTCTTCTACCCGGCGGTGCTGTACCCGGTCACGCCGCAGATGCGGGTCTATCAGGAAGAACAGTTCGGCCCCGTCATCCCCATCGTGCCGTACCGCCATCTGGATACGGTGATCGACTACGTGCTGGAGTCGGACTTCGGCCAGCAGTTGAGCATCTTCGGCACCAACCCGGTGGCGGTCGGCCGGCTGGTGGACACCTTCGCCAATCAGGTCGGGCGCATCAACCTCAATGCCCAGTGCCAGCGCGGCCCGGACACCTACCCCTTCAATGGTCGCAAGAACTCCGCCGAAGGCACCTTGTCGGTCCATGACGCATTGCGGGTGTTTTCGATCCGTACCCTGGTGGCCACCAAATTCCAGGAGACCAACAAGGACCTGATCAGCGAGATCATCAGCGGCCGCAGTTCGAGCTTCCTGACCACCGACTACATCTTCTGAGGAGAGCCAGCCTGAGTACATCCAGAGCCCAACGACTGCCACCGCTGTTGCGCCGATTGCTGCGTCCGCTGCTGGACCCGTATCGGCGCTATCGCCATGCCCGGGTAATCCATGCGGTGCGGGTGTCGCTCGGATTGCTGGCGACCATCCTGCTGACCACCGGCATCCATCTGCCCCACGGTGAGTGGGCGTCGGTGACGATGCTGGTGGTGATCGGCGGCTTGCAGCATCACGGCAACATCGGCAAAAAAGCCGCCGAGCGTGCCATTGGCACCTTGATCGGCGCCGGTGTCGGCCTGGCGTTGGTGGCGCAACAGGCCTGGCTCGGGATGCCCTGGCTGACCTATTTCGCGATGTCGGTGGTCTGCGGTTTTTTCTCGTATCACGCCATCGGCAAGGGTGGTTACACGGCGCTGCTGTCGGCGATTACCGTGTTCATCGTCGCGGGGCACGGCGACAACCCGGTCACCGATGGCTTGTGGCGCGGGGTGGATATCCTGATCGGCATTGCCCTGGCTTTGGCGTTTTCCTTCGCCCTGCCGCTGTACGCGGTTTATTCCTGGCGCTACAACCTGGCCGATGCGCTGCGTGATTGCGCGAAAATCTACGGGCGCATCATTGACGGCCAGCCTATCACTGCCGACGAACACCTCAAGCTCATGACCCGCCTGAACGCGGTGATGGTGCAACTTCGCTCACTGATGCCGTCGGTGTCCAAGGAAGTGAAGATTTCCATGACCGAACTGGATGCTATCCAGCGCAACCTGCGCATGTGCGTCAGTACCCTGGAAATCCTCGGCAATACCCGACCGGATGCCAATGACCCCGAGGCGATGAGGCTCCTGCAAACGGCATTGAAAGCCGAGCATCGACAGATTCGCGTGCAATTGATCGGTATGGCCAGGGCGTTGAAATCAGGCGCCGCCCAACGGCTCAATCGCCCTATGGATTTGCCGCTGGTCAGCCTCGATGCGCCGGTCTACAACACGCTGGACGGCTATCGTTTGTTGACTCAACAACTGGCTGCCAACGTCGGCGAGATGCGCCAGCGACTGGCCAGCAATGCGCCGCGCTGGAACATCTGACACCTGGATCGCGGGTTACGGCGTCACCGTGCGCCGAAACTTCAGCGACCAGCCTTGTTGCATGCCGGCAGCGGCCAGCAGAATTGCCGCGACACCGATCCATTGCAGCGGCTCCAGACGATGGCCGAAAGCAAACCAGTCGACGAAAATCGCCGCAATCGGGTAGATGAAGGACAGCGCCCCCGTCAGCGCAGTCGGCAGTTTTTGAATCGCGCCGTACAGCAACACGTACATCACACCGGTGTGCACCATGCCCAACGTCACCAGGCTGGCCCACGCACTCGGTGCCTGGGGCAATACCGAAAGATTCGCGAATGGCGCGAGCAACAACACACCCGTGCTGACCTGGATCAGCGCGATCAAATGCGGCGGAGTTCCCGTCAAACGCTTGATGATCAACGCGGCAATCGCGTAGAGAAACGCCGCACCCAACGCCAAGGCAATGCCCGTCAGGTAATCGCTGCCACTCTCGCCCTGGCTGCCATGGGCACTGACAATTGCCAGCATGCCGAGAAACGAAACTCCCAGCCAGGTCAGTTTCTGCGCGGTGATCTTTTCATTGAGGAACAAAGCCGCCAGCCCGACCAGCATGAACGGCTGGACGTTATAGACGGCGGTGCCGATGGCAATCGACGCCCGGGAATAGGACGCGAACAACAGCACCCAGTTGCCGACAATCGCCACACCGCTGAGCACCGCCAGCTGGAACGTGGTGCGGGTCAGAATGCCAGGGCGCAGAAAGCCGAAAGCCGCGCAAATGAGCAGCAAGGTGCCGGCACCGAACAGGCAGCGCCAGAACACCACGTCCAGCACCGGTTGCCCGGACACCAGCACGAACCAGCCGATGGTGCCAGAGATCAGCATGGCGGCCGTCATTTCGAACGAACCGCGGCGTAGGGATTTGTCCATCATCAGACTCCTGTGTTTGTGACCAAAGTATGCCAATGCACCCAGGCGCTACTCCAGAGCAAAAAGCAGGCTAAACTCGGGATCTGCCTTTTTTATCAAGGCCGTTTTGAAAAAATGCCTAACAGAGGGTTTCGCCATGACCGACGATATCGACCAGGTGCTGATCACGGCCCTGATGGAAGACTCGCGACGCTCGCTCAAGGCCCTGGCGCAAATCAGTGGCCTGTCCTCCCCCAGTGTTGCCGAGCGTCTGCGCCGCCTGGAAGAACGTGGCGTGCTCAAGGGCTACACCGTTGAAATCGACCCGAGATGCTTTGGCTATCAACTCCAGGCCATCGTGCGTATTCGCCCGTTGCCGGGGCAATTGCAGGAAGTGGAACGGCAAATCATGGCCATTCCCGAATTCACCGAGTGCGACAAGGTCACCGGCGACGACTGTTTCATTGCGCGCCTGCATGTGCGCTCGATGGAACAACTGGACACCCTGCTCGACCGCCTCAACACCCATGCTGAAACCAATACGGCGATCGTCAAGAAAACTCCGGTCAAGCGCCGGTTACCGCCGATGGCGTGAGTGATATTTATTTCAGCCTGAAGTAGATTGACGGTTTCCGGCGAAGGATTGACGGTATGAAAATTCAGGCGATGCTACTCGTGGCGATGCTGCTGGCGGGTTGCGGCACGATTCAAACGGTTGTGCGCGGTGACGAAGTGGCTGCAAAAAGCCTCAAGGACCACAAGAGTTATTGCGGCGCGGTACCACGAATCTACAGCGGTGTGACCTACGATTTCTGCTACCTGAACGCGCCCCTGGAAGACGGTCGGGATGCGCAGGTACATGGTCCCGCCCCCGCTATCGTGCTGCTCGACGTGGTCGTGTCCGGGGCGATGGATACCTTGCTGCTGCCCTACACCATCTACCGCCAGCAAGCCGACGGCAGCATCGTCATTGTGGAGTGACCCTGAATTTCAGGTGATAAAAAACCCGCCAGAGCGGGTTTTTTTACTTCAAGGTCAACGATCAGTCGTCGCGCCCCATGATGCCGAACAGCTGCAACAGGCTGACGAACAGGTTGTAGATCGATACATACAGGCTGATGGTGGCCATGATGTAGTTACGCTCGCCGCCATGGATGATGGCGCTGGTCTGGAACAGAATGCAGACCGAGGAAAACAGCACGAAACCTGCGCTGATCGCCAGTTGCAGGCCGCTGATCTGGAAGAACATGCCCGCCAGTGTCGCACCCAGCAGCACGAAGAAGCCTGCCGTGATGAAGCCGCCGAGGAAGCTCATGTCCTTGCGGGTAATCAGCACATACGCCGACAGACCGCCGAACACCAGCGCCGTCATCGCGAAAGCCGAGCTGACCACTTCAGCGCCGCCCTGCATACCCAGGTAACGGTTGAGGATCGGGCCCAGCAGGAAACCCATGAAACCGGTCAGGGCAAATGCCGATACCAGGCCCCAGGCCGAATCACGGAGTTTGTTGGTGAGGAAGAAAAGACCGTAGAAGCCGATCAGCACCACGAAAATGTTCGGGTAGCCAACACGCATCTGCTGGGCAACGTAGGCCGTCACACCGCTGAATGCCAGGGTCAGGGCGAGCAAGCCGTATGTGTTGCGCAGGACGCGGCTAACCTCTAGCCGCTCAGCCTGCACGCTGTTATTAACTGCGTAATCCTGTTCGCGCATGGCGACACTCCTGTTGGTTTGAAACGTTCAGTCGCAAAGATCATAACAGACGCTCTGTAACAAGCTACGCAGAGAGTTTGACAGTGTGTTTCATTCAGGTATTATGGCGCCCGCAACGCAAACGGAGGTGTGGCCGAGTGGTTTAAGGCAACGGTCTTGAAAACCGTCGACTGTAACAGGTCCATGAGTTCGAATCCCATCGCCTCCGCCATATTTGTACCGACAAAGCCCTGATTATTCAGGGCTTTATCGTTTCTGGCTTTTGGAAAAAACCTGCCAGCCCACACTTCGGCCCACGCCCTGGATGGAGCCTTGCCTTTCGACCTGCGCGGTTTCCGACGGCCAGCACATTTGAAAACTTCAGTACTCACAAGCCTTCGGTCCACCCTGCCCCCGGTCGTTTTAATGCCCGCGAATGTAGTGTTCCAGTTGCCGGATCAGCTCGGTCTGCTCGACGATGGCTTCCTTGACCAGATCACCAATCGACAACAGGCCAATCAGTTGGTCGCCCTCCACCACCGGTAGATGACGCAGATGACTGTCGGTCATGACCGCCATGCAACGCTCAATGCTCTGCTGACTGTCTGCAGTCACGACGGGCGCGCTCATGATGGCCCGCACCGGCGTACCGACCGAAGAGCGCCCCTGTAGAACGACCTTGCGCGCATAGTCGCGTTCGCTGATAACGCCGACCACCTGCCCCTCCTCTATGACGGGTAGAGCACCGACATTTTTTTCCGCCATCATCCTCAACGCCTCAAGCACCGTCTGGTCTGGCGCGATGCTATGCACCCGCCGGTTCTGCACGGCCTTGAGCTTCAGCAGTTGTGCGGCTGTTTTCATACGAACCTCCGATACTGTTTGTCATTGATCATCGACTCCGCCGGAGCCTGGCATACATCATTAATTGAATGAGCGCTCAGACCCCGGCGAAATCCATGGGGTCAGGCCACCGCGACCTCCACCTGGCCTTCGTTCAGCCGCACCGGCCAGACCCGCAGGCGCTGCTGCGGATACTCCAGGCAACTGCCGTCCTCAAGGCGGAAATGCTGTTTGTAGAGTGGCGAGGCAATCACCAGATCGCCCTTGATGCTGCCGATCAGCCCGCGACCGATGACATTCGCCCCGGATTGCGGGTCATGATTATCGATGGCATAGAGGGTCTTGCCTTCGGCAGCCGGCAGGTAGAAAAGCGCCACTTGTGCACCGTCGAGCCAGACGACGACGCCGGAGTTACTCACCAGATCCTCCTGGCTGCACACCGCTTGCCAGGCATCGGGATTGACCAGGGAGGAACTGGAATAGGCTCGCTGGGTATCGGACTGGCTCATCAGGCAATCTCCTCAATGACAGGGATAAGGTGGAGTTCAGCGGCCATGATCGGCCGGCGCTGACCGCGTTCCTGGACAAAATGGATGTCCGGGTCCGGGCGTTGATCGTTGACGAAGGTGCGGAAGCGCTTGAGCTTTTCCGGGTCTTTCAGGGCGTTGGCCCATTCGCATTCGTAGCGGTTGACCACCAATTGCATCTGCGACTCGAGCTCCTCACCCAACCCGAGGCTGTCGTTGATGATCACGTCCTTGAGGTAATCCAGGCCGCCCTCCAGGCTCTCGCGCCAGACCGAGGTACGCTGCAACTTGTCGGCGGTGCGGATGTAGAACATCAGGAACCGGTCGATGTAGCGAATCAGGGTGGCGTCATCAAGGTCGGTAGCGAACAACTCGGCGTGGCGCGGGCGCATGCCGCCGTTACCGCACACATAGAGGTTCCAGCCTTTCTCGGTGGCGATTACGCCAACGTCCTTGCTCTGCGCCTCAGCGCACTCACGGGTGCAACCGGAGACCGCGAACTTGAGCTTGTGTGGCGAGCGCAGGCCTTTGTAGCGATCCTCGAGGGTCAGGGCCATTTTCACGCTGTCCTGCACGCCATAACGGCACCAGGTGCTGCCGACACAGGACTTCACCGTGCGGGTCGATTTGCCATAGGCGTGCCCGGTCTCAAAACCCGCTTCAATCAGCTCGGCCCAGATGTCCGGCAACTGATGCAACTGCGCGCCGAACAGGTCGATGCGCTGCCCGCCGGTGATTTTGGTGTAGAGGTCATATTTCTTCGCCACCACGCCGATGGCGATGAGCTTGTCAGCGGTGATCTCGCCGCCGGGAATACGCGGCACCACCGAGTACGTACCGTTTTTCTGCATGTTGGCCATGAAGGTGTCGTTGGTGTCCTGCAACGGTACCAGCGACGTGTCCATGATCGGCTGGTTCCAGCACGAGGCCAGAATCGAACCCACCGCCGGCTTGCAAACGTCGCAACCGGTGTGGCCACGGCCGTGCTTGGCCAACAGTTCTTCG
Source organism: Pseudomonas sp. P4_B3 (assembly GCF_056402295.1). Classification (NCBI taxonomy): domain Bacteria; kingdom Pseudomonadati; phylum Pseudomonadota; class Gammaproteobacteria; order Pseudomonadales; family Pseudomonadaceae; genus Pseudomonas; species Pseudomonas sp. P4_B3. Next base: position 6,152 of record NZ_JBFUHR010000034.1, on the reverse strand, counting down.
AAGGTGATCACTCCCTCTACCCGTACCAGCGCATAAAGCTCCTGGCGGGTATAGGCGAAGTGTTCGCACAGGCTCTTGTCGACACTGACGCCACGGGCAATCAGCTCATGCTCGAACACTTGCTTGAGCAGGCCGGCACAACCGCCGCAGCCGGTACAGGCCTTGGTTTGCGACTTGAGCTGGCCCAGGTCCGTGCAGCCGCCGTCGATGGCCGAACAAATGGAGCCCTTGGTGACGTTATGACATGAGCACACCGTGGCCGACTCGGGCAGCGCACCCGGGCCCAGGGTCGGCGCGCCTTCGGACGATGGCAGAATCAGGCTGGCGGGTTCTGCTGGCAAGGTAATGCCGTTCTGCATGTATTGCAGCAAGGTGTCGTAATAGCTGTTGTCACCGACCAGCACTGCACCGAGGACATGTTTGCCACTTGCATCCACCACCAGGCGGCGATAGCTGGCGCTGGTTTCGTCGATGAATTGATAGCTGCGTGCGCCTGGGGTATTGCCGTGGGCGTCGCCGATGGAGCCGACATCCACCCCCAGCAGCTTGAGCTTGGTCGACATGTCGGCACCGGTGAACGGCTCGGCGACTTCGTTGCACAGACGGGCCGCGACGCTGCGCGCCATCTGGTAGCCCGGCGCGACCAGGCCGAACAGGCTGCCGTTCCATGAAGCGCACTCACCGATGGCGTAGATGTTCGGGTCGCAACTGAGGCACGCGTCGTCGATCACCACGCCACCGCGCGGACCGATCTCCAGCGCGCATTGACGAGCCAGCGCGTCTTGAGCGCGGATACCGGCGGAAAACACGATCAGGTCAGTTTCGAGGAATTCGTCATTGGCGAAATTCATGCGATAGCGGTACTGCTCGCCAGCGCTGATCGATTGAGTGGCGCGGGACAGGTGTACACCGACGCCCAATCGTTCGATCTGCGCCTTGAGCGCCTGGCCACCGAGGTCATCCAGTTGTACCGGCATCAAGCGCGGTGCGAATTCCACCACGTGGGCTTCAAGGCCCAGGCTTTTCAACGCGTTCGCGGCTTCCAGACCCAGCAAGCCACCGCCGACCACCACACCGCGCCGGGCATTGGCTGCCGCAGCCCGAATGGCATCGAGGTCTTCCAGGGTGCGATAGACCAGACGCGACTCACCTTCGGCGCCTTCGATTGGCGGAACAAACGGATAAGAACCGGTGGCCAGAACCAATTTGTCATACGTGACGCAACCTTGCGAGGTGACCACCTGGCGACGGACGCGGTCAATTTCCAATACCGGCACACCCAAATGCAGCGTAACGCCGGGCGTGTGGTAAAGCGACGCATCGGACAGCGCCAGCGACTCGGCATCACGACCGGAGAAGTACTCGGAAAGATGCACACGGTCATAGGCACGCATCGGTTCCTCACTGAAGACGTGCAGCCGGTAATGGTCAAGCGCTCCCCGCTCGATCAGCTGTTGGACACAATGATGTCCGACCATGCCATTACCGATCACGATCAGCGTTTGCATCTTGTTCAACGTGGCAACATTGGAATTCATAGAAAGCACCCAGCCCGAGCCAATCACGGTTTTAAAAGCAAAAAAAAACGCCTGAAACCTTGCGGTTCCAGGCGTCTTTGCCTGTTCTTTTGCGGTGTTGAAACCAGGCGTCTATGCCTGATCCACCGATGCTGCCCACGACCTGTCCGGCCAATCGATCGTCGTTGACCGAGGGGGCTGTCCACACGAATGCGTTCCAAGTGGACCTGATGTCAGCCTTGCAGCCTTTGTGCCAGCCAGCGACAGAGAGACTTCAACTGTCTGGAAACACTGACTCTTGAGCCCGGGGGGATTGTCACGACGCTGGAGCTACCGCAGACGAAAGCGCTTTGCGGCGCTTCCGACTGGTGCACGTTGTGACGCATGGCGCTTTATAAAAGTGCATGGACAGTTCGATTCCACAGGCCGTCAGCACTCAAGCCTCGATCAGCTGTTCCTGTCAGCCCTGTCATGTCGTCGTCACATACACCAAGCACAATGGGATCAGCCAAATGGATTTGGCCCATCTACAGAGAGCTTGGCCGACACCGGGCTTTTTTCATTGCTACGACAGGCTTTTCACGAAACGCTCACAAGATGGAGCGCAGATTGGCAGCACAAAAGGATTTGACCCCAAACAGAAGGCCCGCCATTGCGCGGGCCTTTTGCTGCCTGCATTGAGCCCGTGACGAACCGATTTCAACTGTGATTCAACCGCTTCGTAAAGTGAAACTGGCGGCGAGAAGCAGAATTGACAGCGAACCCGGCCGATACGCAGTGGTCATAACAGCTGATGGCAGCGCAAATGTTCAGTGGCCCAGGGCGACTTCACTCACGAGCGATGCCAGCAAATTCACACATTTCAGGGCGCGCCGGATAACCTCAGTGGGTTCGGTTCCTGCATGAAGCAGGCACTTGCCGCTGCTCTCATCCCATGCTCCCTCAGCGGAGTACGCAAATGACTCAATCAATGAGGTTCTTCCTGTCGTTCTTCCTCGCGGCTGCAACATTGGCATCGGCCAGTTTCCTGAACAATGCCGGAGCGGCTACCGCCGAGGATCTGAATGCCGACGCTCGACAAGCGTTGCAGACTCTCAACAAGACCCATCCTTTTTCCGAAACCATCTCGCACAACGCCAAGGCTGTGCTGGTTTTCCCGAAAATCATCAAGGCGGGTCTCGTGTTCGGCGGCAGCTATGGCGAAGGCGTTTTAATGAAGGGCACGAAAGTCGAGAACTACTACAACTCCGTCAGCGGTTCATGGGGGCTGCAGGCCGGCGCCCAGTCGTACGGCTATGTGGTTTTCCTGATGACCGATAAAGCCGTGAAATATGTCGCTGAAACCAAGGGTTGGGAAATCGGTGTAGGGCCAACGGTTGTCGTGGTGGATGAAGGGGTTGCGAAGAACCTGTCCAGCTCGACGCTCAAAGACGACGCCTACGCGTTCATCTTCGACCAGCAAGGATTAATGGCGGGGGTCAGTATCGAGGGAACGAAGATTTCTCTGATCAAGCGCTAGCGTCAGCCGTTTGATTGACCATCGGGAGCGTGATGACGGCCTATGCCAACCCGGATGGGTTTTCCCGTTCAGGCTAGGCTGTCCTCACTCCTGGCGCACGGACGTAGCTGATGATTAGGAAGCTATCTGGACGAGCAAGGCTGGCATTGGCTGTATCGACCGTGACGCAAAAGTATGGCGCGGCGCACCAGGCCTTCCTGATCGTGCCGCTGGTGTGTGGCGTTTTCATTGACCTGGTCAATGCTGTGATCATCAGCCTGTTCAGTGGCCTATAGCGACCCACCTCGACTCTCGGACGACCATACACACTGAAAAAAGGAAAGCAGACGAAAGGAGCAGCAGGATCGATGCCGCAAGGATAGGCTCAAAGAAAGAGTGTGCCCCTGCCCTGATCTGGCGGGGTACGATCTCAAATACACCTCTTGCTACAGGGGAACCGGGATGACGGGAAAAACTGCGCGTCAATGCTCGCCATGGATCCTGCTTTCCCTGCTCGCCATCGACCTGGTACTGACAGCGGGATGTTCAGGCAAAGCCACCACGGCTCGCTATTCAGCCCCAAACACGGGTTCAACCTGCTATGCAAAAGCCCTCCCCACTGTCGGCGAAGGCGGCCTCGCCTGGGCGGACACCCTGGACATGGCTCGCCAGAAATCCCTGGATAATTGCATCCGCTATGCGGGCCGATCCGGCGGCACGCCGAATACCTGCCACGTGGTGATGGCGGAATGTAAGCATTGATAGAGCGGTTTTTCATTTCTGCGCCGCTTTTGCATTTCTGTGCGACAGATCCCACTTCAGGGGCTCCCGTTTCACACGCTCGTGGTGGTAGTTTGCAAATGTTTCTGATCAAACGATCAGATATCTCGTACAAACCGCCTGCAAAGGAATGCCCCCTGCAATGGATTTTTCCCTCAAGCACCTGGCTGCGACCACCCTCATGCTCGCCAGCCTTTCGTCGTTCACCAGCGCTGCCCACGCCAACATCACGCCACAACAGAGCGCGATCATCCTCAAGACCTTCAGCGATACGTCGGTCAAGGATTTCAGGCAGTTCCTCGCAAGTCTGGCCAAGAGCGATATCGCCAAGACCGACGACCTCGGCCCGGCCGTCCGTGCGTTCCAGGGCAACAAGACGCTTACCGCTGAGCAGCAAAACCAAATCCATCGCCTGCTTGGCCTCTATGCCCGGGTGAAATACGGCAGCGCGGCCACCGAAACCTTGAAGGAGCTGGTAGCCATTCCAACCGTGCGCGTGGACGGTGTTGCCCAGCACGACAATCCCGAATTTCTCAAGATTGCCGAGAAAATCAAGGGCCTCGCCCAGGCGTTCAACCTGAACTTTCGCAACATCGATAACCGCGTCTATGAAGTCTCCCTGGAAGGCGCTGGCGATGAAGTCGTGGGCATTCACGCCCATGCCGATGTGGTGCCGGTGACGCCGGAGAACTGGGTGCTGCAGGACGGCACCCGCCTCGATCCGTTCAAGGTCACTTTGGTCGGCGACCGCATGTATGGCCGCGGCACCGAAGATGACAAGAACGGCATCGTGGTGGCGCTCTACGCCATGAAGATCATCAAGGAAGAGCAGCTGCCGCTGGCCAGGAACTTCAAGCTGCTGGTCGACACCACCGAAGAGACCACGGGCGACGCCATCCCCTACTACTTCGAACGCAACCCGACCCCCAACTACAACCTGGCGCTGGATGGTGGCTACCCGGTGGTGATCGCCGAGAAAGGTTACGGCACGGTCATGGCCAGCTTCGCCAAGCGCACCGCGCAAGGCAAAGGCGCAGAAATCACCTCGATGACCGGTGGCCTGGCCACCAACCAGATTCCGTCGACATCGGTCGCGACCCTGGTGACCGACAAGCCCGCCGAACTGGCCGCCCGCCTGCAAAAGGCCGGCAGCGAGTATGCCAAGCGCAACGGCGGCAACTTCGAGGTCGCCGCCAAAGTCGACGGCAAGGACGTCAAACTGACGGTCACCGGTGTGTCCGCCCACTCCTCCGAGCCCGAGTCCGGCGTCAACCCGGTGGCCAGGATGCTCGACTTCATCAATAGCCTCGACGGCAAGGTCGCGCTCAAGCACAACCAGATCACTGACGCCGCCCGCTACGCCGCCGACAACTGGGGGCTGGACTACCTGGGTGGCAAGTTGGGGGTCGGTTTTGCCGATGAGTTCATGGGCCCGCTGACCACTTCCCTGACCTATGTCGGGATGGATGACAAAGCCTTCAAACTCGCGGTCAACCTGCGCGTGCCGAAGGGTAAGACGCCGCAAGTGCTCAAATCCGAAATCGCCGGAAAACTGGACGCCTGGAGCAAGAAGACCCGGATCGCACCGACCTTCGACCTGTCGATTGCCGAACCGATGTACCGCAACCCCGAGGGTGAATGGGTCAAGGCCCTGCTCGCGGTGCCCAGCGAAAACCTCGGCATGGAACACAAGTTCGGCACCTCCGCCGGCGCCACCTCCGTGCATGAACTGCCTAACGGCGTGCAATTCGGCCTGGCCATGCCGGACGTCAAATACACCGGTCACAACGACAACGAGTTCAAGACCACCGAGCAGTTCCTGCTGGACCTGCAGATCGTGACCGAGATGATGGGCCGCATCGGGCAATTGCCGAAACTCTGATCCCCCTTCGGACCCGCCGCCCTGGCGGGTCCATTGCCTTCACTTCCACTCCCAAATCACATGCAGGCCCCCTTGTAGGAGCGAGCTTGCTCGCGAAAAACCAGAGGACGCCGCGGTAAGTCTGGTTTCCCGCGTCATCGTTGGCCTCCATCGTCGGAACGCCGCCCGGAGCAAGCTCGCTCCTACACGGCGGACAAAAACAAAACCCCTACCTGCAGACGCAGATAGGGGTTTCGGAATTTAATCTTGACGATGACCTACTCTCACATGGGGAAACCCCACACTACCATCGGCGATGCATCGTTTCACTGCTGAGTTCGGGATGGGATCAGGTGGTTCCAATGCTCTATGGTCGTCAAGAAATTCGGGTACTGAGTCGTGACCAGATGRCCTCGCTTCAGCAAATTGGGTATGTGATAGCTTTCGGTGTTTTGTGAGCGTCGAACTTTCGGTTCATTGCGTCTTCACACACCGC
>NZ_JBFUHR010000033.1:0-61411 GCF_056402295.1 Pseudomonas sp. P4_B3 | reverse complement strand
AGCCAGGCTCTGCGGCGCGTCCGTTCTTCGGCGTGGTGCCGGCACTGGTGGACAACCTGGGCAACATCGTCGAAGGCGAGGCCGAGGGCAACCTGGTGATTCTCGATTCGTGGCCAGGCCAGGCGCGTACGCTGTTTGGCGATCATGACCGCTTCGTCGACACTTACTTCAAGACCTTCCGTGGCATGTACTTCACCGGTGACGGCGCCCGTCGTGATGCCGATGGTTACTACTGGATCACCGGTCGCGTGGACGACGTGCTCAACGTCTCCGGCCACCGCATGGGCACCGCCGAGATCGAAAGCGCAATGGTCGCTCACCCGAAAGTCGCCGAAGCCGCGGTGGTCGGTGTGCCGCACGACATCAAGGGGCAGGGCATTTATGTCTACGTCACTATCAACAGCGGTGAAGAGCCGAACGAGCAACTGCGCCTGGAACTGAAAAACTGGGTGCGCAAAGAGATCGGTCCGATCGCTTCGCCGGATGTCATTCAGTGGGCACCGGGGCTGCCGAAAACCCGTTCGGGCAAGATCATGCGGCGGATTCTGCGCAAGATTGCGACGGCCGAATACGATGGGTTGGGGGATATTTCCACCCTGGCCGATCCAGGTGTGGTGCAGTATCTGATCGACACCCACAAAACCATGAACGCTTCATAAACTACAAAAAAGCCATGTCGAGGATGAAGCTTCGCCCGGTCATTTACCGGGAGGAGCTTCTTTGTCCTGTGGATTCAACCGATCGATGCAACACACTAGATTCTGTGTAGACAGGAGGAGTGTTGCAGATGAAGCAGCGACCTCGGATCTATTGCACCGAAAACCAGAAAAAACTGATATGGGATCGCTGGCAGAAAGGCGATACAGGGAGTGGGCTTCTATCCCTTTAAAACCAGAGACATATCCGGGTATTTCGCGCACATGAAATCGACGAATGCGCGAACTTTCGGAGCAGCAAGACGCCTGGATGTATGCAAGACCCAGAGCGCGGGTTCTACACCCGATACCGTGCCCCACTGGACCAACTCGCCACGGGCAAGCTGGTTCCATGCGATGGACTGTGGAATTAGGGCAACACCACCACCGGCGATAGCAGCATCGCGGATCATCAGTAACGAAGAGAACCGCAGCTTTGGGATCGGCTCCAGGACCAACTGCCCTCCATCGAGACTCCAGTGGGTGGGCTGGAAACTCGAAGTTACGATGCCTGGAATTGGTCTGATTGCGCCGGGCATTGGCTTAGGTACTTCTGGCGCAGCCACTACTACCAGCCGGTCTTTGGCGAAGCACCGGCCGACCAAACTGCTGTCTGGGCTCGGGTTGATCCGGATGGCGACGTCAAATTGTTCCTCCACAAGGTCGACCAGGCGATCCTCCGCCACGACTTCGATTTCGACCTCCGGGTAGGCGGTACAGAATTCGGCGCCAATGCGGCCCATCGCAAGCTGGGAGAACAGGACTGGGGAGGCGACACGCAAGCGTCCGCGGGGTGTCGATACGCCCTCACGGGCCGCCGTCATGGCTTCGGCCACCTCGCCCAATGGACCTTCTGTTCGAGCCATCAGCATTTCGCCAGCTTCGGTGAGCTTCAGGCCGCGAGCGCTGCGCTCGATCAGCCTCACGCCCAGTTGTTCCTCAAGGTCGGAGATTCGGCGCGATAAGGTTGCTTTGGATATGCCGCTCGCACGGCTCGCCTTCCCGAGCCCCTCATTCGTTGCGACGAGCGTGAAATCGATCAGAGCGTTCAGGTTCATGGTGTTCCATTTTTGAAACGAAGTGTCTGTATTTTGGTGTCTCTGCTTTATCTGTGCAACAGCATATCTTCTCGTCATCGGAACTCGATACGAGGAACTGCTATGAGCACCATGCAACGCGCTGTACTGATCCGGGCATACGGTGGCGCTGACGCCGCGCAAGTGGCCGAAATCGACAAGCCAGAACCTGGACAAGACCAGGTTCTGATTCGAGTTCGAGCCGCCGGCGTGAACGGCATCGATTGGAAGGTCCGCGAAGGCCATGTGAGAAATGCCTTCCCGCTTCCATTGCCAATAGTACTCGGCGCCGAAATGGCGGGTGTTGTCGAGGCTGTCGGGCCCGGTGCCTCTCGCTTTCGTGTTGGCGATCGCGTCATGGGCGCGGTGGGAGGGCTGGGTGCGTACGCCGAATTCGTGACCGTCAGTGAAGCGAGCCTCTCCCTTACGCCTGAAAACCTTGATGACGTCCATGCTGCCGCTGTACCCGTCGCAGCCGTGGCGGCCTGGAAGAGCCTCCATCATGCGGGTCCGATTCATCCAGGCCAGCGAATCCTTATTCATGGTGCTGCCGGTGGGCTGGGCGCCTATGCCGTGCAGTACGCCAAGCGGGCAGCCGCCGAGGTCTTCGCAACTGCGGGCACGGCTGACCTGGACTACGTGCGCAGCCTCGGTGTGGACCATGCCATCGACTATCAATCCCAACGTTTCGAGGACGTCGTCCAGGACATTGACCTGGTGCTCGACTACGTCGGGGGTGAGGTACTGGATCGCTCGTGGCAGGTGTTGGCGGAAAACGGCGTCATTGTCGGCACGTCATCACCCGACATTCTGGCGCGCACGCCGGCGAATCGCCGAGGCCTCTGGTTCATGAACAAGCCCGACCCCGAGTTGCTGGAGACGCTGGCCCAGGAAATCGCCAGCGGCACGCTGCAGTCCAGGATCGGCAAGGTCGTTGGTTTCGCCGACATCCCTGATGCCATCGAACGCAATCGCAGCGTTTCACGGACTGGCAAGGTCGTTGCGGACTTCTCTCGCTAATCCACCCTAAGTATCCACTGTAGGAAATTCAAAAATGAGCATTCTCGTTATTGGTGCCACGGGCACCATTGGTTCACTCATCACTCAGGGCCTTGCCAGCGCGGGCGCCGAGGTCAAAGCTCTAGTGCGCCAATCGGGTAAGTGCGACTTCCCGGCTGGCGTCACTGAAGTTGTTGCAGACCTCACCGATGTACCGTCGATGCGCGTCGCGCTGTCGTCGGTGCGCACGCTGTTCCTGCTCAACGCCGTTACGCCCGATGAGGTGACGCAAGCCCTCATCACGCTGAACCTTGCTCGCGAGGCTGGCATCGAGCGCCTCGTTTACCTGTCTGTGATTCATGCCGACAAGTTCACCAATGTGCCGCACTTCACCGGCAAGCATACGGTTGAACGGATGATCGAAAGCTTCAACATCCCCGCAACTATCCTGCGTCCGGCTTACTTCATGCAAAACGACCGTATGGTCCAACAGTCGATTCAGAATTACTCGGTGTACCCGATGCCAATCGGCTCGGCGGGCGTCTCGATGATAGATGCGCGCGACATCGCCGATGTTGCCGTTGCAGAGTTGCTGCGACGCGACAAAGCGTCTTCTGCTCTGGATCGTGTAACCCTGGAGTTGGTTGGACCGCAAGCGCTTACCGGTGCTTCCGTGGCGAAGATCTGGAGTTCCGCCCTGGGTCGCGACATTGCCTACGGCGGTGACGATGTGGCGGCCTTCGAAGGACAGCTGGCTTCATACGGTTCCACCTGGTTGGCTTATGACATGCGCCTGATGATGACGGGTATCCAGAAGTTTGGCATGCAAGCAACTGAAGGAACCGTAGAACAGCTTCAGACCATCATCGGGCACCCGCTGCGCACCTATGAAGACTTCGTCCGCGAGGCCATTGCAGAGGTTTAAACAGCCAGGGCGGTGAGGGCGGGTTTATTTCTTGGCTGGTGCGCCGCCCCCATAAAAATCTGTCCTCGTTCGCCATACCACTACTCCCTCAATGGACGAACGGCGCCAGACATTGCCGGCAGGAACATAGGGTCGACCTGCGCTTTACATGTCTTGCTGGGTCGTAATCCTTCATCAGCCAGACTTCAAGGCACGCTATGACGCTCTTCGGGAGCGAGGCAAGAGCGCGAAAGTCGCGCTCTTGCCTGCATGCGAGTCTTACTGATTAGGCTGAATGCCATGTTGCGGGACGGCACCGAATGGCGGTGACGAGTGGCATGGTGAAGGCAGTTGCTCCCACAGGGTTCGCGGCTATCCGCAGAATCCGCGAGCAACCAACACAACTGTAGGAGCGAGCCTGCTCGCGATGGCGGCCTGATAGGCAATAAAAGAATTGAATTGCTCCCACAGTTTTTCCTGTGCAGGGCTCAGCGAAAAAACTCCCCCGGTGTTTCGCCGAACTGCTGGCGGAACGCAGCGATAAACGCCGACGTCGAGTCGTAGCCACAGGCCAGCGCGACGTCGGTCACTCGCTCGCCCTGTTCCAGTGGCGTCAGGGCGCCGAGCAGGCGCAAGCGCTGGCGCCAGGCGCGAAACGTCAGGCCAGTGTCGCGCAGGAACAGGCGACTGAGGGTTTTCTCGGTGATGCCGAATTTGTCGCTCCAGTGGCTGAGGGTGGTCTGTTGCTCCGGATGCGACTCCAGGCTTTGGGCGATTTGCCGCAATCGGCTGTCCTGGGGCAGGGGCAGCATCAAATCGATCTGCGGCGCCTCAGCCAATTGATCCAGAATCACCTGGGCCAACCGGCCGTGCGGACCGTTCTGATCGTATTCCACCGGAATCTGACTAAAGGCGCGGATCAACTCACGCAACAAATCACTGACCCCCAGCACATGACAGCCCGGCGGCGCCCACGTCGAGACGCTGCAATCGATGTACAGGCTGCGCATTTCCGTGCGCGGCGAGCTGAACACCCGGTGCGGCATGCCCGCCGGAATCCACACCGCACGCTCCGGCGGGGCCACGAAGCGCCCGACGCCGGTCTGTATTTCGAGCACGCCCTGAATCGCATAGGAAAGCTGCACCCACGGATGGCTGTGTCGCCGGGTCAGGGCGCGATTGGGCAGCGATTCGGTGCGACCGTAGAGCGGTCGTGGCAGGCTGGACAGTCCGGGAATACTGCGTCGAACACTCTTGTCATGTCCTTTAGGCGGCATCAGCTGGCTCATCGGCGTTAGTCGGTAATTATCAGGCACGTTAGAGTCGCTTTCACGTACTGGCAACCCCCGGATGATCAACCCCATGACTCGCCCCCGTCTGTTACCCGACAACWTCACCCTGACCCTGATCGGCGTGGTGACGCTCGCCAGCCTGCTGCCCGCCAGCGGTCAGGTCGCGGTCGGTTTTGGCTGGCTGACCAACATCGCCATCGCGCTGCTGTTTTTCCTGCATGGCGCCAAGCTGTCCCGCGAGTCGATCATTGCCGGTGCTGGGCACTGGCGTCTGCATTTGCTGGTGTTCAGCCTGACTTTCGTGCTGTTTCCGTTGCTCGGCCTGGCACTAAAACCGCTATTGTCGCCGCTGATCGGCAACGACCTGTACATGGGCATGCTTTACCTGTGTGCGCTGCCCGCTACGGTGCAATCGGCGATTGCCTTTACTTCGCTGGCACGGGGTAATATCCCGGCGGCGATTTGCAGCGCGGCGGCGTCCAGCCTGTTCGGGATTTTCCTCACGCCGTTGCTGGTGACCCTGTTGCTGAATGTCCACGGCGAAGGCTCCTCGACCCTCGACGCCATCCTCAAGATCAGCGTGCAGTTGCTGCTGCCGTTCATTGCCGGGCAGATCGCGCGGCGCTGGATCGGCAACTGGGTGGCGCGCAACAAGAGCTGGCTGAAGTTCGTCGATCAGGGTTCGATTTTGCTGGTGGTCTACGGCGCGTTCAGCGAGGCGGTGATCGAAGGCCTCTGGCATCAGATTCCGCTGTGGGAACTGGCCGGGCTGGTGGTGGCGTGCTGTGTGCTTCTGGCATTGGTGCTGGTGGCCTCAACCGTGCTGGGCAAGGCATTCGGCTTCAATCAGGAAGACCGCATCACCATACTTTTCTGTGGCTCGAAGAAGAGCTTGGCGACCGGTGTGCCGATGGCCCAGGTGTTGTTCGCCGGTAGCACCATTGGCTTGCTGATCCTGCCGTTGATGCTGTTCCACCAGATTCAACTGATGGTCTGTGCCGTGCTGGCGCAGCGTTATGCCAATCGGCCGGAATCGATTGCGGAACTGATGGCCCAGGTTGATCCCTGATGATCCGGGACTGGAGCGGTAAAGGCTCCAGTCCCGGTGTCGATTACCGCTTGTCAGCCGCCAATGGCGGAGTACGCGGCGGGATCATGCGTTTGTTGCCGGTCGACTCGAACGCCGATGCCAGGTGCAGCAGCGAGGAGTCGTCATAGGCGCGCCCGGCAAACGTCAGGCCGACCGGCATGCCGATGTCCGGCATCACGCCCATCGGCACGGTGACCGTTGGCACGCCAAGGTGACGGATGGCGAGGTTGCCGTTGGCGACCCATACGCCATTGCTCCAGGCGATATCCGCCGATTGTGGATCGATATCGGCATTCGCCGGGCCCACATCGGCGACGGTCGGGAACAGCACCGCGTCGAGACCCAGGCGATCCATCCAGTCTTCCAGATCGATCTTGCGGGTTTTCTCCAGCCCGCGCAGGCCATCGGGCATCGTGCTGATCTGGTCCCACGGGGTGATGCCACGCTCGGCCATGCGCACGTATTCGTCCATGCCGGCAACCAGGTCGCCCTCGCGGTTGGGCAGGGTGCCCGGGTCGTGAGGGAAGATCTGCGGGCCGTCGACATCGACCAGACGGTTCAATTTCGGATCGCCGTTCGCTTGCAGGAAATCATCGAACGCCCAGGCGGTCAGGTCCCACAGTTCGTGGTGCAGGAATTCCTTGGAAACGATGCCGCGATTGAACACGGTCGGCGCGCCAGGACGATCGCCTTCGCAATTGGAAACCAGCGGGAAATCCACGTCGATCACTTCGGCACCCGCGTCTTCGAGGGCCTTGCGTGCCTGTTCCCAGAGCCCGATCACCGAAGGACGGGTGTTGATGCGTTGGCCGGTCGGCCCACCGATGCCCGGCGCTTCGGATGTGCCGGCTTCAGGGTCGGCGTTGATGTACATGCGTGGAATGCCGAACTTCTTGCCTTTGAGCGCCTCGCTGTTGGCGGCCAGCGCCGCGTAGGATTTGGGGCGCACCAGGGACGAGCTCGGGATCGGCACCCAGGGTTGCAGGCGCCACAGGTCGCCACGGGTGTCCGGGTCATCGGCGACCACCACGTCGAGCACTTCGAGCAGGTCGGCCATGGTCCGGGCAAACGGCACGACCACGTCCATGGTCGGGGTCAACGGCCAGTTGCCGCGCACCGAAATCACTCCGCGCGAAGGCGTGTAGGCGCACAAGCCATTGTTCGAGGCCGGTCCACGGCCGCTCGACCAGGTTTCTTCCGCCAGGCCGAAGGCCGCGAAACTCGCGGCAGTGGCCGTACCCGCGCCGTTCGACGAACCGGAGGCGAAAGGGGCGGTGAGGTAATCAGCGTTGTACGGGCTTTCGGCGCGGCCGTAGACACCGCGCTGCATCCCGCCGTTGGCCATCGGCGGCATGTTGGTCTTGCCCAGGCAGATCGCCCCGGCGGCGCGCAGGCGCTCGATGGTGAACGCATCGCGATAGGCGACCAGGTCCTTGAAGGCCGGGCTGCCGGAAGCGGCGGTGAGGCCCTTGACCAGATAGCTGTCCTTGGCGGTGTAAGGGATACCGTCCAGCGCTCCCAGCGTCTGGCCCTTGGCGCGACGGGCGTCGGACGCCTGCGCTTCGGCGAGCGCCTCGGGGTTGCGCACCACGACCGCGTTCAGCGCGGTGGGGGTTTCGGGGCCGTCATAGGCGTCGATCCGCGCGAGATAAGCCTGGACCAGTTCAACCGAGGTGGTCTGGCCGGATTCGAGCGCGGCGCGCAGCTCGGCAATGGAAACTTCGGTAACTTCGATCATGCTGCCACCGCCGCTTGCAGGTGGAGGGTCCCAAACACTTCAGTTTTCTCGAAATGGACTTTCATATCGTTATTCTCGTTGCACTGTGTGGCACGACAGGGTCGGGTGTTAAAAATACTGAGCACTATTTAGCATTAAACCGGGATTTTAGGAATAAGTTGTCCAATTTATCTTACAGGCGACAGAAAAAAGGCCACCACAACCCGACGTTGTGGTGGCCCGAGGGTGACTCATTATAGTGGCCCGCGCGCGCAGGCCAATGGATCAGTGAGCGCCGGCGGCCTTGTTCAGGTCGCTTTCGGCCCATTCGGTGTAGACGCAGGCATCGGCGGTGGCCCAGCGCACCCGCACCGGGTCACCGGCCTTGAGCGGCATGCCGGCGGCGGACAGTGCCTTGACCGTCATCGAGGTACCGCCCGCGGTGACCACGCTGCAGGTCTGGCTTTCGCCGAGAAACAGCACTTCCACGACCTTGGCCGAGACTTCGTTCCAGCCGGCGGCCAGCGGTTCGGCAAGGGCTTGTTCATTGCTCAGGGCCAGGGCTTTTTCCGGACGCACCATCAGCAGCACGTCCTGATCGGTGTGCAGGCCGGCCGTGAGTCGGATCGACAGCGCCTGGCCTTCGAAGGTCGCCACCGCATTACCCTGGGCCTTGAGCTTGAGGAAGTTCGAGTTGCCGAGGAACGAGGCGACAAAGGCGTTCGGCGGATTCTGGTACAGGTCATAGCCGCTGCCGAGGCCGACGATTTTGCCGTGGCTGAAAATCGCGATGCGCTGGGACAAACGCATGGCTTCTTCCTGATCGTGGGTCACGTAGACGATGGTGATGCCCAGGCGCCGATGCAGTTGGCGCAGTTCATCCTGCAAGTCTTCACGCAGTTTCTTGTCCAGTGCACCGAGGGGTTCGTCCATCAACAGGATGCGTGGCTCATAAACCAGCGCCCGTGCAATGGCGACTCGTTGCTGCTGGCCACCGGAGAGTTGCGAAGGGCGGCGATGGGCAAATTGCTCAAGCTGCACCAGCTTGAGCATCGCATCGACCCGGCGTTCGCGTTCGGCGGCGGCCAGTTTGCGAATGGCCAACGGGAAGGCGATGTTGTCGCGTACCGACAGGTGCGGGAACAGTGAGTAGCGCTGGAACACCATGCCGATGTCGCGTTTGTGCGGCGGCACGTTGACCAGCGACTGGCCGTTGACCAGAATCTCGCCGCTGCTCGGGGTTTCGAAGCCGGCAAGCATCGACAGCGTGGTGCTTTTGCCCGAGCCGCTGGAGCCGAGGAAGGTGAGGAATTCACCGTCCTTGATGTCCAGCGAGATGTTGTCCACGGCGGCGAAGTCGCCGTAGTGCTTGTTCAGGTTACGCAGGCTGACCAGGGGCTTGTCATTTTGCTGCGCGGAATCTTTGATCACTGCACTCATGTCGTACTCCTGGGCGCTCAGGCGCTGATTTCGTTGCGCCGGCGCAGAGCGGCGGCAATCACCATGACCAATACCGAGAGGCCGATCAGCAGCGTCGAAGCGACGGCGATCACGGGCGTCAGGTCCTGGCGCAGGGTGGTCCACATTTTCACGGGAAGGGTTTGCAGGGTCGGGCTGGCCATCATCACACTCAGCACCACTTCATCCCACGAGACGAGGAAGGCGAAGAGGGCGCCAGCCACCATGCCCGGACGGATCGCCGGGAAGGTCACCTTGAACACCGCTTGCAGGCGCGAGGCGCCGCAGATCACCGCTGCATCCTCGATCGACTGGTCGAACAGCTTCAGCGAGTTGATGATCGAGATGATGGTGAACGGCAACGCGACGATGACGTGGCTGACCACAAACGCGAACATGGTCCCGGTGTAACCCAGTTTCAGGAACAGCGCGTAGACCGCCACGGCGATGATCACCAGCGGCACGATCATCGGCAGGGTGAACAGGCCGTAGAGCATTTCCCGGCCGGGGAAGCGGCCACGCACCAGGGCGAAAGCGGTCGGCAGGCCCAGCGCGACGGCGAAGAACGTGGTCAGCACCGCGACTTTCAGGCTGGCCATGGCGGCGTTCATCCAGTCGGCGTTGGAGAAGAACTGGCCGTACCATTTCAGCGTCCAGCCCGGCGGCGGGAACACCAGCCATTGCGACGATCCGAACGACAGCAGCACGATGAACACAATCGGCAACAGCAGGAACAGACCGATCAGCCCGGTGGTGGCATACAGGCCGAAGCGCATGCGCCGGCTCATGGCATTGGGGGTCAGGAGCATGACGGCTTACCTCGCGTTGCTGGCGCCAACCGGGGATTCCGGCTGAAGCTTCAGGTAGAAGTAGAACAGCACCAGCGTGATCACGATCAGCAACGCGGCGCCGGCACTCGCCAGGCCCCAGTTGAGGAACGACTGCACCTGCTGAATGATGAACTCGGGCAGCATCATGTTCTGTGCACCGCCCAGCAGCGCCGGGGTCACGTAGTAACCGAGGGACATCACGAACACCATCAAACCGCCGGAGAACAGCCCCGGCCGACACAGCGGCAGGAACACCCGGAAGAAGTTGGTCCAGGGGCTGGCGCCGCAGATCGAACCGGCCTGCAGGATCATCGGGTCGATGGCCTGCATGGTCGCCTGCAACGGCAGCACGATGAACGGGATCATGATGTAGCTCATGCCGATCACCACGCCGGTGAGGTTGTGCACCATCTCCAGCGGCTGATCGATGATGCCCATGGCCATCAACGCCTTGTTGATCACCCCGGAGGCTTGCAGCAGCACCAGCCACGAATAAGTGCGGGCGAGCAGGCTGGTCCACATCGATAGCAGCACGATGTTCAGGATCCAGCGGCCCCAGCCGCGGGGCACCAGGGTGATCGCCCAGGCCAGCGGGAAGCCCAGCAACAGGCTGAACAGGGTCACCAGGCCGGCCACCGAGAAGGTGTTCAGCAACACCCGGGCATAGGCCGAGTTGGCAAACAGTTGCTCGTAGTTGCCCAGCCCCGGCACCGGTTCCAGCACGCCGCGCAACAGCAGGCCAATCAGCGGCGCGAGAAAGAACAGGCCGAGAAACAGCAGGGCGGGGATCAGGTTGCTCGATCCGCGCCAGCGCTGGGCCAGGCTTGGCGATTGCGTCATTGCAGCCGCCTTGCCGGCAGCGCCAGGGGCGCTCCCGACTGACGTGGAGGGACGGGATGCGGTTGCCGTCATTTTCATTTGACCAGCCATTCGTTCCACCGTGTCGCGATGGCCGGACCGTTCTTGGCCCAGTACGCGAAATCAAGAGTGATCTGATCCTTTACGTAGGCGGTCGGCAGATTCGGGGCCAGCACCGAGTCCAGGCGCTGCACGCTGTCGACGTTGACCGGGGCGTAGGCGGTCAGGTTGGAGAAGTCGGCCTGGCCCTTGGCACTGCTGGCGTTGGCCAGGAACTTCATCGCCGCGTCCTTGTTTTTCGAACCCTTGGGGATGACCAGAATGTCGGCCATGACCAGGTTCTGCTTCCAGCTTACGCCGACCGGGGCGCCGTCTTCCTGCAGGGCATGAATCCGGCCGTTCCAGAACTGGCCCATGCTCGCTTCACCGGAGGCCAGCAGCTGCTGCGACTGCGCGCCGCCGCCCCACCAGACGATGTCTTTCTTGATGGTGTCGAGTTTTTTGAAGGCGCGGTCCAGGTCCAGCGGGTAGAGCTTGTCCGCCGCTACACCGTCGGCCAGCAGCGCCAGTTCCAGCACGCCAGGGCTTGGCCATTTGTACAGGGCGCGTTTGCCGGGGTAGGTCTTGGTGTCGAACAGCGCGGACCAGTCTTGAGGCTTGTTGGCGCCGAGCTTGCCTTCGTTGTAGCCGAGGACGAAGGAGAAGAAGAACGAGCCGACGCCGTAATCGCTGACGAAGCGCGGGTCGATCTTGTCGCGTTCAATCACTTTGAAATCGAGGGGCTCGAGCAAGCCTTCGGCGGCGGCGCGCAGGGCGAAGTCGGCTTCGACGTCGACCACGTCCCACTGCACGTTGCCGCTCTCGACCATGGCCTTGAGCTTGCCGTAGTCGGTCGGACCATCCTGCACCACGGTGATGCCGCTGGCCTTGCTGAACGGGTCGGCCCAGGCCTGCTTCTGTGCATCCTGGGTGCTGCCGCCCCAACTCACGAAGTTGACGCTTTCAGCCGCCAGCAATGCCTGGCTGGTCACGCTCAGCAGTCCTGCAAAAAAAACCGCGGTCGCA
This sequence comes from Pseudomonas sp. P4_B3, assembly GCF_056402295.1. Classification (NCBI taxonomy): domain Bacteria; kingdom Pseudomonadati; phylum Pseudomonadota; class Gammaproteobacteria; order Pseudomonadales; family Pseudomonadaceae; genus Pseudomonas; species Pseudomonas sp. P4_B3. The sequence continues at coordinate 49,427 of NZ_JBFUHR010000033.1, read as the reverse complement.
CGTTTGTTCAACACCATTTTCACGCCCTCATTGTTGTGTTTATGAGCGGGGCTTTGGAGTGCCCGCCAATCGGGAGCAGTAGGTCCGTCGAGTCAGTGCTGACTGTCCGGTCTATGGAATATCATATTATGGTATTCCAAACTTTGTGCAAGCACTTTGCCGTACCGGCTATCAGCCGAAAGTGGATTTTTTGGCTCTGGGGGATTGGCCTGAGCCCGTCAGGCAGCGCAATCCCCTGTAGGAGCGAGCCTGCGCGCGATGAGGGCGTGTCTGTCGATATCAGTGTTAACTGTCATGCCGCCATCGCGAGCAGGCTCGCTCCTACAATGAATCGCGTTAAACCAAGCGTCAGTCCGTGAAGGCGATACTCTCCACCACCTCCAGGTCATACCCGGTCAAGCCTGCATATTTCAGAGGCGGACCCAGATGACGCAGCTTGCCCACGCCAAGGTTCTGCAGGATCTGCGCTCCAGTACCCACCTCCGAATAAATCCGTGACTGCGAGCGGCTGAACTGCCGGGGCGGCTGGGTCAGTTGCGGCACGCGTTCGAGCAGCGCCTGCGAGGATTCGTGATTGGCCAGCACCACCACCACGCCGTGGCCTTCGGCGGCGACGCGCTGCAAGGCGGCCCACAACGTCCAGTTGGTCGGCCCGCTGTATTCGGCGCCGACCAGATCGCGCAACGGATCGATCACATGCACGCGCACCAGCGTCGGCTCATCGCGACGCAAATCGCCCATGACCATGGCCATGTGGACACCGCCTTCGATGCGATCCTCAAAGGTGATCAGACGAAAGGTGCCATGCACGGTCGGCAGGTCACGTTCACCAATGCGCACGATGGTGTGCTCGGTGCTCAGGCGATAGTGGATCAGGTCGGCGATGGTGCCGATCTTGATCCTGTGCTTGCGCGCGAACACTTCCAGGTCAGGGCGGCGGGCCATGGTGCCGTCGTCGTTCATCACTTCGACGATCACCGAGGCGGGTGTATGGCCGGCCAGGCGGGCCAGGTCGCAGCCGGCTTCGGTGTGGCCGGCACGGGTCAGCACGCCGCCTTCCCGGGCGCGCAACGGGAAGATATGGCCGGGTTGCACGATGTCGGCAGGGCCGGCATGGGCGGCGACAGCAGCGGCCACGGTGCAGGCACGATCTGCAGCGGAAATGCCGGTGGTCACACCGACGGCGGCCTCGATGGACACGGTGAAGGCGGTGCTGAACACGCTGCCGTTGCTTGGCACCATCTGCTCCAGGCCCAGGCGTTTGCAGTGCTCGTCGGTCAGGGTCAGGCAGATCAGGCCGCGGGCTTCCCGGGCCATGAAACTGATCGCCTCGGGTGTGCAGCAATCGGCGGACAGCAACAGGTCGCCTTCGTTTTCCCGGTCTTCATCGTCCACCAGCAGGACCATTTTGCCGAGGCGGTAATCTTCGATGATTTCTTCGATGCTGTTGAAGGCCATGCTGGAGTCTCGGTATTTGTTGGATTGGTAATGTGGTATACCATAATACAAAATAAACCGAGAGGTCACTATGAAGGCTTACTGGATTGCTCACGTGGATGTCACCGACCCCGATCAATACAGCCAATACACTCAGCGGGCGCCGCAGGCGTTTGCCCTGTATGGCGGTCGGATTCTGGCTCGCGGTGGGCGTAGCGAGGCGATGGAAGGCCGGGCTACGCCGCAACGCAGCGTGGTGATCGAGTTCGATTCCTATGAGCAGGCGGTGGCTTGTTATCACTCGGCGTTGTATCAGGAGGCTAGGGGGTATCGTGAAGGGGTGGCTTCGGCTGAGGTGATTATTGTCGAGGGCGTGGCGCCGCTCTGAATGGCGACTGAGTACATATCCGTTGCTGCGGTAACGGCGGCTGGCGGTTTCGCCCTTACGGCGAGTCCCTTTTTTTACAAGCGCCTAAAAAAGTAACCAAAAAAACGCTCGCCCCGAACGTACGGCCCCTCGCTAAGGCTCGGCGTTCCTTCGCTCCGGCATTCATCCGGGGGCATTGCCCTCCGGTCGGCTTCGCTTCGACCTACATGCAATGAGTTCGACTGCGTCGAACGGCGCTGCGCGCCAATCCCCGGATAAACACCTCCGCTCAGCCTGCCGAGGGGGCGGGTGGATCAAGATCAAAAGCTGCAGGCGAGCTAACGCTCGGCCTGATGAGTGGTGAAGAGCGTGGGTGTACGCCGCTCTGCCTTTGCTGTTCTGTGGGCGAGCTTGGTCCGGGCGGCGTTCCGACGAAGGCGGCCTGCCAGCCGACCAATTTCTTTCGAATGTACCCAGCTCAACTGTAGGAGCTGCCGAAGGCTGCGATCTTTTGATCTTGTTTGTAAGTAATAAAGCCAAAAGATCGCAGCCTCGTTGCACTCGACAGCTCCTACAGGGAAATGCGCACGCATGAAGAACCAGGCCGGCCGGTAGGCCGCCTCGCTTTTGCTTTTGCGGTACACGCCCCCTCGTGAGGCCGAGTGGAGGTTCTGCGCAGTGGGCAACCCGGCATGGATGCCGGGTTAGCCGCCCCTGGCCATGGATGGCCGATGGCGGCGGGCCCACGGAGCAGGACCGGAGCGAGGGCATGCCGAGCCTAGGCGAGGCACCGAATGTCAGGGGCAAGAGCCCTTGGTTACTTGGGGCTTTTCCAAGTGACCCGCCGTAAGGGCGGAACCCTAAGTGGCCGTTACCGCAGCAACGGATAGGTACACCCTCAAAAATCCATGCCGCCTGACACAAAGCCATCGTCGGAACGCCGCCCGGACCAAGCTCGCTCCCACAGGGATCTTCAGTGGCCACAAGTCCCGAGTAAACCCGAGAACCGGAACCGAAACCGAAAAGATCTACACCGACAATCGCAACTCCGCACACAACCCGCCACCCTCACGATTGCTCAAGGTCAACGACCCTCCAATGGCAATTGCCAATTGCTGGGCGATCGCCAGCCCCAACCCGGTGCCACCAGTGCTGCGGTTGCGGGAGTTTTCCACGCGGTAGAACGGTTCCATCACTTGCTTGAGTTCTTCTTCAGCGATGCCCGGGCCGCGGTCGAGGATCTTGATCGACAGGTTGCCATCGGCCTGTTTTTCCACTTGCAACTCGGCAGCACCGGCAAATTTCAATGCGTTGTCCGTCAGGTTGACCAGCACCCGGCGCAAGGCGTGGGGGCGGGTGTCGATGACGGTGGCGCTTTTGCCTGTGAGCCGAACGTCCTTGCCCACGTCCTGGTAGTCGAACACCAGGCTGTCGAGGAACGAGTCGAGGTCGGTGCGGCGGCTTTCTTCGGTGGCGCCGTGGATGCTGCGGGCGTAGGCCACGCCTTCGCGGACCAGGTGTTCCATCTCGCCAAGGTCGTTCCACAGTTTGTCTTTTTCGCTGGAGTCGTCCATGAACTCGGCGCGCAGTTTCATGCGGGTGATCGGGGTTTGCAGGTCGTGGGAAATCGCCGCGAGCAACTGCATGCGTTCCTTCAGGTACGCCGCGATGCGTGCCTGCATCGAGTTGAAGGCCTTGGCGGCGTGGGCGACTTCGGTCGGGCCTTTTTCGTCCAGGAGTACTGGGTGCGCGTTGGGGTCCAGGGTTTCGACGGCACCGGCGAGGCGGGTGAGGGGGCGGATGGCGATTCTGACCGCCAGCCAGGAGCAGGCCAGCATCAGCGCCAGTTGCCCGAGCAACACGATGGGCAGCCAGGGCGACAACGGGACCATTGCCGGACGGACGTCGATGGTCAGCGGGCTGCCATCTGCCAGGTTCAAGTGCACTTGAAAATGTTTTTTCGGCCCGGGAATGTCGGTAAAGGTCATCGGGTAATCGTGACCGATGGCGTCTTTGATCGAGGCGATGGCAATGGGCGTATCGGGCATGTCGGTGCGTATGGGCGTGCCCGGCGAACCCTCATTGAGCAGGTAGCTGTAATTGCGCCGCTCCAGTTGTTGCAGCCAGCCGGATCGCTCGTTGGCGGGCAAGCGGTCGAGGATGGCTATGGACGTGGAAACGTCGGTTTCCAGGTTGCCGAGCATGGTGTTTTTCGAGGATTCGTAGCGCTCGTAATACTGCGCGCCGAAGGACAGCGCCTGGGCGAGGATCAGGCCGATCAGGAAAATCAGCGACAGCCGCGAGGCCAGGGTCCGCGGCCAATGCAGCGCCTGCGTCATGATTGATCGCCCAGAATTTCCACCGGCAGGGAGAACACATAGCCTTCGCTGCGCACGGTCTTGATGTAGGCCGGTTCGCGGGCGTCGTCGAGCAGGCGCTGGCGCAGGCGACTGACCAGCAAGTCGATGGAGCGGTCGAACAGGTCGGCATCGCGGCCCTGAGTCAGGTTCAGCAGCTGATCACGGTTGAGCACTCGTTGCGGATGATCGAGAAACACCCGCAGCAATCGATACTCGGCACCGCTCAGGGCAACCATGGTGCCGTCTTCGTCGAGCAGGTGACGGGCCGAGGTGTCCAGACGCCAGCGCCCGAAGGCCAGTAGGCGGCTGGCTTCGGTCACCACCAGGTTCGGCGGCAGCATGCGGGTGCGCCGTAGCACCGCGTTGATCCGCGCCAACAGTTCACGGGCCGCGAAGGGCTTGACCAGGTAGTCGTCGGCACCCATTTCCAGACCGAGGATGCGATCGGTTTCATCGTTGCGGGCGGTGAGCATCAGCACTGGCGTGGTCTTGTGTTTGCCGGCGCGCAGTTCGCGGCACAACAGCAAGCCATCGTCCCCCGGCATCATGATGTCCAGCACGATCAGGTCCACCGGGGTGGTTTCCAGAAAAGCGCGCATCTGCCGTCCATCCGCCACGACCGTGGTGCGCAAGCCGTTCTTCTTCAGGTAGTTGCCTACCAGCTCGCGGATTTCGCGGTCATCGTCAACGATGAGGATGTGATCAACGTGATCCATTGGGCCAAACCTCTGATAAATGGGGAATGCCACACAGTCTATCGAGCCTGGGCGGGCTCGCCTGCCGCCCTTTGTATTGCAGTGTATCTGGCTTGCCTGAGGATACACACGAAGGCAAAAAAGCCGATTTTCAGCGGTTTTGTATTGCTCTGTATCTGCGCCCGGTTCTGATACGTACCGATTGATTCACGCCGATTCCCGACACAGACGAGATACCTCGCAAGCTTTTAATAGGTTCCATCGAGGCAAACCAGACCGCTTCGGATCAACCTTTTGAAACCTTGAGGAACTCGCCATGAACACCAAAGCCATCTACGCCGCGTGCCTGTTTGCCGCACTGAACATCTGCACCCTGTCGGCCCGTGCCGAAGCCGATGTCGCTCCGAAAACCTACACCTACGGCACCCAACTTGACATCAGGAAAGTGGTGTCGCTGACCGAAGACGCTACGCCTTCCTGCGGCGTGGTAAATGCGCGGCTGACGTACCTCGACGCTCAGTCGAAATCCCAGGTGCTGGATTACCGAAAATTCGCCGACAACTGCAACTCGCAAAACTGAGTGTTGCGACCAACGATCGCCCAAACCATTTGAAACAGGAAGGACATCATGAACAACGTTTCCCGCTTTTTGACCGCCATCGCCTTTTCCGTCGCCGGTGTGGCCGCCCATGCCAACGCCGCTGTCGAGCAAAGCGCCTGCGCCAGCAACACCTGCTTCCAGCTCACACCCGTGGCGGAGAAGGGCACCAATGGCTTCCTGGCGCAGGACGGTTCCAGCCGTACACCGCAAGGGCAGATGCTGGATGAGCAGACTGCTTGAGAACACCCCCAACCCGCTGTAGGAGCTGGCTTGCCAGCGAAGGCGGTCTTGCAGGTGATATCTGTATTGAATGTGCCGACGCCTTCGCAGGCAAGCCTGCTCCTACGGTGGTGATGTGTCGCCCTCTAATGTGTATTAGGTGATCCCATGTTACTCATTGCTTTCCTGGGCGGCATATTGACCGTCCTCAGCCCGTGCATCCTGCCGGTCGTGCCATTGCTGTTTGCCGGGGCCGACCACACACGCTCCTCGATCCTGCTCACCCTCGGCGGCATGGTCCTGACCTTTGCCCTGGTCTCCAGCCTGGCCGTGGTCAGCAGTGAGTGGGTGATTCAGGCCAGCAACACCGGCCGCCACGTAGCGCTGGTGGTGATGGTGCTGTTCGCCCTGTCGCTGATTTCCGCTCGGGTCGGTGACTGGCTGGCGCGGCCCTTCGTGCTGCTGGGTAATCGCATCGACCCGAACTCGCGCAAGGTGTCCGGGCCGCTGGCTTCGATCATGATCGGTGTCGCCACCGGGTTGCTCTGGGCACCGTGCGCCGGGCCGATCCTCGGGGTGATTCTGACCAGCGCCATGCTGCAGGGCGCGAACGCCGGCACCAGTCTGTTGTTGGTGGCCTATGGTGCGGGCAGTGCGCTGTCCCTGGGCACCTTGATCTTTACCGGTCGCGGCCTGGTCAATCGCTTGAAACCGTCGATTCCGGTTACGGGCTGGTTGCGCCGTGGCGCCGGGGTTGCGGTGCTGGCCGGGGCGGCGGTGATTGCAACGGGGGCCAACGACCTGTTGCTGGCCAATACTTCTTCGCAAGGTGTCAGCAGTGTCGAGAAGGGCGTGCTGGAGACCGTGCCGAAAGTCTTCGATTACCTGGTCAGCAAGGTAAAGGCCGACAGCGCCATGGACAATGCCCAAGGCGCGATGCCGTCGCTGTCCGGCGCGGTGGATTGGTTGAACTCGCCCGCACTGACTAACGAAGCGCTGAAAGGCAAAGTGGTGCTGGTGGATTTCTGGACCTTCGACTGCATCAACTGCAAGCACACCCTGCCGTACGTGAAGGACTGGGCGAAGAAATATGAAAAGGACGGACTGGTGGTGATCGGCGTGCACACGCCCGAATACGGCTTTGAACGCATCATCGACAACGTCAGGGCCAAGGTGAAGGAGTACGGCATCACCTACCCGGTGGCGATCGACAACAACTACGCGATCTGGCGCAACTTCGACAACCAGTACTGGCCGGCGCACTACCTGATCGATGCCAAGGGGCAGGTGCGTTACACCCACTTCGGTGAAGGCAGCTACGACACGCAGGAACAAATGATTCAGCAGTTGCTGCAGGAGGCCAGGGCCAGCGCGCCTGCGGCGTAATCCGCTTGATCAATGGCTCACAGGTCCCGAGCCATGAGCCATTGATCTTTTTCCCACGCTTCAAATCGCTCCAGCACCACCCAGCCGCGCTTGGCGTAATAAGCGCTCTGGTCCTGGGTGTGCAGGTAGATTCTCTTCTCGCCGCTGGCTTTGGCTTGCGCGCAAATCCCTTCGATCAATCGCTCTGCCAGGCCCTTGCCGCGTGCCTCGGGGGTGATGAACACGCAAGCGAGCCACGGCCCCAGATCCGGGCGATGGTCCAGGTCGGCCCTGGCCAGTGCTGCGCCGCCCACCAGCTCGTCGTGGTCGAGGGCGATCAGACATTTCCAGTCGCCGTTGTCTTGGCCTTCGGTGAACTCACGTTGCCAGTCAGGCAGGGGCTGTCCGGCGTATTCGTAGTGGAACTGCTGGTGGATCCACGAAGCGAATGTGTTGCTGTGCTGCATATGTCGAGCAAGCCAGTCCAGGCGGGGTGCCATGTTGTGAGTCCTTTCAGAGGTCAGTCGCTGGGTAGCGAGAGTAGCGGGCCTGGGCGGTGCTGTCGCCTGCGCTGGCTCAGCGACCGCTCAAGTGATTCGAGGCCACCTGAGCGCGCCGCCACGCCGCCGGCGGCGCACCGTACTCGCGACGAAAGGCGCGGCTGAAGGCGGTATCGGTCTGGTAGCCGACTTCTTCGGCGATCCGCGTCAAGGAGCTGTTGCTGCTGCGCAACAGATTGGCGGCCAGCAACATGCGCCATTGCGTCAGGTATTGCATCGGCGACACCCCCACCAGTTGCTGGAAACGCTCGGCCAATACCGATCTTGAGGTGCTGGCGGTGCGCGCCAGTTCGTCCAGCGTCCAGGCGTGGCAGGGTTTTTTATGCAAGGCGTTGAGGGCAGCGCCGACGATGCGGTCGCGAACACCGGCCAGCCAGCCGGTGCGGCCTTCGCCCTGTTCATTCATGTACAGGCGCAGCACTTCGATGAACAGCACTTCGGCGAGTTTGGCCAATACCCCTTCGCCGCCGGGGCGGGGCGAGCGGGCTTCGGCGAGGGCATAGCGCACGGAGGATTCCAGCCAGATGCCGGCATCCGAGCCGCGCACATTGACCCGCACCACGGCCGGCAAGCCCTTGAGCAACATGCCTGCCAGGCGCGTGTCGCAGGCCAGGTACCCGCACACCAGGCGGGTGACCGCGCCACCCCCGCCATAACTCAGCTGCCGGGGCCGCCGCGCCAACACCGCATCCAGTCGCGCACCCGTGGCCGGGGGTAATCCGGGACGTGAGCACATGCGATGGGCATCGCCCTGGGGGAAGATCACCACGTCGCCCGCACTCAGCAGCAGCGGCGGGTCATCGCCCAGTTCGACATAGCACTCGCCCTCGGTGATCAGGTGAAAGATCACCACCCGTTCCGCATCGGGCTCCAGAAACGGCGCCGCCGTATCGGCGCTGGGCGACTGGTAGCACCAGGGCGCAGTGAAGCGGGCGTTGATGAAGATCGCGCCGACCAGATGCACGACGCGCAGGGTCTGTGACAGAGCGTCCATTGGGGTTTCCCCGTGGGAGGGTTCCTGATTGTGAACGCGCCGGCGCGCAACGTGGAATCTCCGGACGATCGGGCAGGGTTGGGCGACGATCGGGCAGGACGCCAGCGCCCGTCAGGACGATAGTTTGACCACAGGGTGAGTGCCGCCCTGCCATCCAGAACAATAAAGAGAGGTTGCCATGCCTAAGTTCGTCATCGAACGTGAGATCCAGGGCGCCGGAGCTCTGTCGGAAAGGGATTTGAAAGCCGCTTCGCAAAAGTCCTGCCGGGCCTTGCGTGAGTTGCCAGAGGTGCAGTGGCTGCAGAGTTATGTCACCGGTGACAAGCTCTACTGCGTGTACATCTCGCCGAACGAGGAGCAGATCAGGGAGCACGCCCGGGTGAGCGGGTTTCCCGCCAATCGCATTTCCCAGGTCATGAACATTATCGACCCGACAACGGCGGAGTGAACGCCCGCCAGGCCCGATTCGTGTTTCACCCCAGAGACCGTTTCCATGAGTACACCCATTGACCTCACTGCCTTGAAAAACCGCCAGATGGCCTCCTGGGCCAGCGGTGACTACGCCGTGATCGGCACCACCCTGCAAATTGTCGGCGAGCAACTGGCCGAAGCCTGCGACCTGTTGTGCGATGAGCGCGTGCTCGATGTTGCTGCCGGCAACGGCAACGCGACACTCGCGGCTGCACGCCGTGGTTGCCAGGTGACGTCCACCGACTATGTCGCGGCCTTGCTCGAACGCGGCGAAGAACGGGCCCGGGCAGAACGCCTGAACGTCTCCTTCCAGGTCGCCGATGCCGAAGCCTTGCCCTTTGCCGACGGCAGTTTTGATGCCGTGCTGTCGACCTTCGGCGTGATGTTCACGCCGGACCAGCCCAAAGCCGCCACGGAACTGGCGCGGGTTTGCCGCCCGGGCGGCCGGATCGGCCTGGCCAACTGGACGCCGGAAGGTTTCGTCGGCCAGATGTTCAAGACCCTGGGCCAGCACCTGCCACCCCCGCCGGGAGCGAATCCGCCCTCGCGCTGGGGTACTGAAGCCTGGCTGCACGAGCATTTTGACGAGCGGGAATTTCTGCTCCAGGTGACGCGTCGCACCTTCAATTTCCGCTATCGCTCGGCGGCGCATTTCATCAACACCTTCCGCGAGTGGTACGGGCCGGTGCACAAGGCCTTCGCCGCGCTGCCCGCGGACGGCGCCAAGGCCCTGGAGATGGACCTGACCGAACTGATCCACCGGATGAACCGGGCGGGCGACAAGTCGCTGGTGGTGCCGAGTGAATACCTGGAAGTGGTGATCACGCGGCGCTAAGCGATAACAATGCAACCCCCCCTGTAGGAGCGAGCAGGCTCGCTCCTACAGGGGGGGTTGGAGTTCCGGCTAAATGACCTTCGCACCACGCGCCTCCAGCAACTCGCGCAACACCGAGCGATGACAATGCGCTTCATCCTCGCAATAACAGCCCACGGCCAGGGATGTCTGATGGGACAACGCAGCCAGCAGGTCGAGCATCTGACTGGCAGCGGGCTGGCTCATCTCGGCCTTGAATTTGCGTCTGAACACCTCCCAGGCCTTGGCATCTTGCGCAGCCTTGGCCTCGGCCACCAGCTCCGCGCTGGGCGACAGCAGCGGCTGCCAGACATCATAAAAATCCCGACAGGCGAATTCGGCTTTCGGTACGCCACGGGGAGGGCGGCGTACCGTACCCAGGCGCAAACCTTCGTCGGGTCGACGGGGTGATCCGAGTTGAACAATATGGACCGCCATGGCTACTTGAGCCGCGATTGGTCAAACCACTCGAGCGCCGTGCGCCATAAGCAGATGCCCAGGAAGTACGCCGACATCAGCAGCCACAGCCCCATCACCAACGGGTTGATCACCGGGTGGTTGAGCACCAGCGACAAACTGCACAGCAACCAGATGGCCGTCACCGCAATGTTGATCGGCATGAACCGGCGCACGCGGAACGGATGCAGGAATTTCATCCGGGTCACGGTCAGCAGCGCCAGGCCAATCACCGTAACAAAGGTGATCCACGGCGACGGAGCGATGATGTACAGGCACAGGGCAACCACGTTCCAGGCGGCGGGGAAGCCCTGGAAGTAGTTGTCCTTGCTCTTCATGTTGACGTTGCAGAAGCAGAACAGCGACGACACCAGAATCAGCGACACGCTCAGCAGCAAGGTGTAGTCCGGCAACGGGATGTAGCGATAGATGAACAGTGCCGGGATAAACACATACGTCAGGTAATCGATCACCAGGTCGAGGATCGAGCCATCGAAGCTCGGCAACACTGACTGCACATTGACCTTGCGCGCCAGTGCACCGTCCAGCCCGTCGACGATCAGGGCGACGCCCAGCCACAGCAGGCAATGGGTCGGCTGGTTATCCAGCAGGGACAGGGTGGCGAGGAAAGCGGTGACCACGCCAGTGGCGGTAAAACCATGGGCGCCCCATGCTTTGAGTCTGGCGATTCGTAGGGTTGAAATCACGGGGGCGTTCTCCAGTGAATGAAGCAAGCCAGTTGTCACCCCGCGTATGGGGGCGGTGGCAAACCGGGTCGGGTTGCAGGTATCGACCGGGTATCCGGGAATAAGGTTCACCACCTATGAATCTTAGCTGCGCCGCAAAAAAATACTCCGGACCCATCTGCGGTAGCACGGGCGCGTCAGCCCAACGGTGCTGGCACATTCGCCTGCGGGGACTATCGTTGCCTGACTGGATAAACCCCTTCCAAAGAGGACAAGCGTCATGAACACCAGCGATCTGCTCGAACAATTATTGCGCGCCGGCCAGGGCTCGATGGCGCAGCAGGGTGGCAGTGGCGCGGCGGCCCAAGGCGGGCTCGGCGACCTGGGTGGATTGCTCGGCGGGTTGTTGGGCGGTGGCGGCGGTGCTGGCGGCGGTGGCGCAGGGTTGGGCGGTTTGCTCGGTGGTTTGCTCGGCGGCGGTTCGCCGATGGGTGGCGCGCCACAAAGCCGCTCCGGTGGTGGCACAAATTATGCGGCGCTGGCGTCCCTCGGCATGATGGCGTTCCAGGCGTACCAGGCCTGGCAGCGCAGTCAGGCGTCGGCCCCGCAAGAAGCTCCGCGCACGGTGGACTTGCTCGCCGGCCCGGAAGCCGAGGAGCACAGCCATGCGATCCTGCGGGCATTGATTGCGGCGGCCAAGGCTGATGGCCGGATCGACGACGCCGAGAAGCAGATGATCAGCACCGAGATCGGCCGTCACACTGACGATCCTCAATTGCAGCAATGGCTGGACGATGAAGTCGCCAAGCCACTGGACCCCAATGACGTGGCGCAGTCGGCGACCGATCCTGGAATGGCCTCGGAGATGTATCTGGCCAGCGTGATGCTGGTGGACGACCAGCAGGACGCCGAGCGCAACTATCTGGATGAACTGGCCGCGGCGTTGCAGATCGAGCCGCAGCTGCAATTGCATCTGGAGCAGAAAGCCAAGGGCGGCGCGGCCTAAATCGCCTTCGACAGCAGAAACGTGGGGATGAAGGAGTGACCGCAAGAGTCAGGAAGGAACCCCAGGTGGCGAGGGAGCAAGCTCCCTCGCCACAAGAGTGTGTTACTTCAGGAACGCCTGGAAGTCGGTGCCCAGTTTGTCGATCGCCGCCTTGAAGTCCTTGGCGGTAATCTTCTGGCTTTCGTTTTCCAGGGCGGTGCCAAACACCTTGCGCACCACTTTGGCCACGGTCTGGTTGCTCTTCGCGTCGACGAACTCGGCTTCGATGAACAGGGTGGTGTCCTGGTCGCGGTGACCGGTGGCGGCCTGAGTCGCGCCGACAACGGCTGCGACCGGGACCACTTCATACCACTTCATGCCTTCGTTCTCGGCGGTCACCCCGGTAATTGCCGCACGCATGATCAGGGGCCTGGAACCGGCCGGTGCGGACGAGGTGTTGGACACTACGCGGTATTTCTGACCCAGGGTGGCCTTGGCCTTGCTGGTCATGTAGTTCTGGATGTCGGAGAGCGTTTGCTGGTTGACCCGTTCGTTGGGCTTGGGCGCCGGGTACAGCTCCAGCTTGTTGAACACCACGGTGTCATAGGCATTCGGGTTCCACGAAGGGCTGACCCAGCGCATCGCGGTGCCGCCGCTCGGCGTTTGGACTTCCTGCAGGTTGTTGTAGTTGGACAGGAAGCCAGAGTATTGCTCCTTCTCAGTCACTTTCGAGGTGCAACCGCCTAGCAACAGACTGGCCAGCGCGGCGCCGACAAGCAGGTTTCGGGACAGATTCATAGTGGTGTTTACTCCTTGGATGAAATCGTCGTTCTTTCGTTTACAAGACATCAGAATCGCCAGGTCATATTCCCGGTCAAGGCTTGAATCCAGGCATTGTCGAATTCACCGGAAACTCGATTGCCCGATACGGATTTGGCCTGGTCAACCGGCATGTCGCCGATCCAGACCATGGCCCAGCTGACGTTGACATCAGTGTCTTTGTTCAGAGCATAGGTGGCTCCTGTGGCAATGCGCCAGGATTCGCTCATCGGCACGACCACGCTACGGTTGCTGTCCGAGACGGCACTGCTGTCGTAGGCCACGCCGAAGTTCCACAACCACTGCTCGGTGGCCTGGTATTGCGCGCCAAGGGAAAGGTGCCAGGTGTCCTTGAAGCCGGCGTCGACCGTTGTCGATTGCGCACCAAGGGCCGTGGTGTCGACCTCTACGGCGATGTCGCCGAACTTGGACCAGTCCTGCCAGTTGGCCGAGGCCAACAACGCCCATTGCCGGTCCAGTTGCTGGAACAGACTCAGGGTGACGGTTTGCGGTACCTTCATGTCGAGTTCGGTGTTGGTGTTGTTGACGCGCTCGAGCAGACGTCCGTCGCCCTTCACATCGAGCCGGTCCTCGAAGTCCAGGTCGACCTGGCTGGTGTAGGTCAGGCCGATGCGTGTGCCGGGTTGCGGGGCGTAGATCACTCCGACGTTGGCGCCATAGCCCCAGGTGTTGTCCCGGTACTTGAATTGGCCGTCAGAGCGGTCAGTGAAGCCGAAAGGGGAGCGGTCGATGGCGGTGTCGGCCTTCAGCATGCCGTACATGGCCTTGATGCCCAGGCCGACCGACCACTGCTCGTTGAAGCGATAAGCCACGCTCGGTACTAGCGACAGGCCGAGCAGGCTGGAGTTCTGTGCGAAGTAACGGCCGGACCAATCGTTGTCGTAGTTGACCGCCAACCCGAAGTCACCGTACTGGCCGAAACCGACGCTCCAGTGCTCGTCCAGTTCATGGCTGATGAAGAAGCTGCCACCGGGAATCGGATCGAGGGCATTGCCACTGCCGCTGCCCGGGACGTTGGTGCCAGAGTCGCGGTCGAAGCTCAGGTCGCCATACAGAACCTGCAAGCCGGCGGTGATTTGCGTGCCCGGCAGGTAGCTCATGCCCGCGGGGTTACTGGCTATGGTCGAGGGGCCTTGGGCACGGGCGGCGGCGCCGGCGTTGGCCAGGCCAGCGTTATCGGTGCCGATTTCATAGAGCATGATGCCACCGGCCCAGGCTTGCTGGCAGCACAGGGCAAGTAGCGCAGAAGCGGGCAGGGTAGCGGTTTTTGTCGGCATTGAAATCCCTCAGCAATTGTCCATTTCGAATACGGGTGGACTGCACCAGCCACCCGTGGATTCGGCTGTTACTTAGCCATCTCTGCTCGAGCCTTGGCGATCTTGGCTTTAACCGAGTCGAGGTTGAAACTCGCGCCTTTTTGCATCGGCGGGAACTCGATCGCTGTTTCAGCCAGTTTGGCCACCTGCTGCTGGACGAACACGAAACGCCAGAATTGGAACTTGAACCAGTCGAAGTATTGTTGCGAACCCTGTGCGGCCTGATTTTCCGGCCAGCCCATGCGCTCGAATGGGTCGAGTCGAAGATTGGTCAGGTTCGGCACGTCCACATCAACTTTAGCCCCCAACCAGCCACCCGGTTGATCAATGAAGCGATATTTGTAGTCGTCTATGCGCACTGCACCCAAGGAGCTTTCTCCGAAGTAGAAAACTTCATGTCGGTTCGACGGACCTTTTCCGGTGATCATTGGAGTTTGATCATAGCCGTCCAGGTGAACTTTGTAGGTGGTATCGCCCAATTGTTTGCCTTTGAGCAGTTCCGCCGTGATGTTCGGGTTGCCTGCCGCCGCGACCAGGGTCGGGAACCAGTCCATGCCGGACATGATGCCGTTGGCGATCTGATTGGCCGGCACCTTGCCTGGCCAGCGAATGATTGCCGGCACCCGGAAGCCACCTTCCATGACCGTGCCTTTGCCCATGGCGAACGGCGTCGTGCCGCCATCGGGCCAGGTGAAGTTTTCCGCACCATTGTCGGTGGTGAAAATCACGATGGTGTTGTCGTCCATGCCGTCTTTTTTCAGCTTCGCCAGGACGTCGCCAACGATGTCATCGAGCTGCGCCATGCCGGCTTCCTGTTCCGACCAGCCATTCTGCGAGTTGCGCATGGCCTCGTACTTGTCGGACAGGTGCGTGACGATGTGCATGCGGGTCGGGTTGAGCCAGACGAAGAACGGTTTGTTGTCCTGTTTGGCCTTGTCGATGAAAGAGAAGGCCTTGTCGCGAATCTCCTCGTCAACGGTTTTCATCCGCTCCGGATAGAGCGTGCCGGCATCTTCGATTTTCTGCTTGCCCACCTTGCCCCAGCGCGGCATCACGGTCGTGTCATCGGTGGTGGAGGCCCAGCTGTGGACCATGTTGCGTGGGCCGACGCTGTCCAGCAGTTCCTTCGGATAATTGGGGTGTGCCGGATCCTCCATGGCGTCGAGGTGATAGAGGTAACCGAAGAATTCATCGAAACCATGGACGGTGGGCAGGAACTGGTTGAGGTCACCCAAGTGGTTCTTGCCGAACTGGCCGGTGGCATAACCCATGGCCTTGAGGGTGGTCGCGATGGTGACGGCTTCGGCGGGAATACCCACGGGCGAGCCGGCCTGGCCGACAGTGGTCATTCCCGTACGAATCGGCAGTTCGCCGGTGATGAAATTGGCGCGGCCGGCGGTGCAACTGGCCTCGGCGTAATAGTCGGTGAAACGCATGCCTTCGTTCGCTAGCTGATCAAGGTTGGGCGTTCGGCCGGCCATCATGCCCTGGTTGTAGACGCCGATATTCGACCAGCCGATATCGTCGCCCATGATCACCAGGATGTTGGGGGCTTTGTCGGCGGCAAGGGTCAGGCTGGGAAACGCCATTGCAGACAGCAACAGGGGGACCGCTAACATCGAGGTTAAGGTTGTCCGATTCATGTCGAGCTCCTGCGTACTTGCGTGAGTAAATCGAGACGAGCCCCCAACCGTCGTTGAAATTCGTAACCCCCGGGAAGAGCGTAGGTTTGAATTGCGAAATATCCAGTAATGGATAGTCAGAAAGCATTGATTCAGGCGCATTGCGCCGAAAGAGTGTCCCGTTAAAGACACCGGCGAAATCGGGGCGGCGAGCGGTACTCGCCGCCTCAATCGTCATTACCGGGCGGCAGTGGCGGCCAGCAAGGGTGCGATTTGCTCATCGGTCAATGCGGCGTGCAC
Organism: Pseudomonas sp. P4_B3; assembly: GCF_056402295.1. Classification (NCBI taxonomy): domain Bacteria; kingdom Pseudomonadati; phylum Pseudomonadota; class Gammaproteobacteria; order Pseudomonadales; family Pseudomonadaceae; genus Pseudomonas; species Pseudomonas sp. P4_B3. The sequence continues at coordinate 33,300 of NZ_JBFUHR010000033.1, read as the reverse complement.
GTCCATGCTCATCAGGTCGTTCCACTCCAGCACCCATTTTTGAATCGGCACCAAATCACTCGCCTCGGCAATGCCGAAGCCGGCCGAGCTCCCTACAGCATGCCAGCGTCCGTGCATGGTGACGCCTGCAGGCGGCGCGCCACCGGTCTTGAGAAAACGTGCGATTGCGGCATCACGGTTATCCGGGCTGATTGTCCAACTGACGATGAATAACATCGGCCACCTCCTGTTACGGATTGGCACCGGTCTTTATGCGCGTACCTGGCTGGCGCCGGGGCCGTGGCCGCGCTTGGGTTTCCAGTTCCGTCCTGGCTGGCTTGCGGCAAAATCTCCCATGGAAGGCATAGCAGTGCACCGCGATTCCTGTATGACCGCTGATCCTGTTCCGGTGCATTTTCGAGGGGGTAACAGACGCCTGTTTCACCAGCGAAACATGGGCAGCGGGCGCAGCGGCGAGCGGATGAATTGCCGGGCTGAAAGCTTCATCAGCATCGAGTGAAAACCGTGATCGGGAAAGGTCGCCTGCACGGTTTTGATGAAGCTTCGGGGCAAGCCGAAACGCACCAGGCCCAGCGACACATCCACCAGATCGGCCTGGCGGAAGTGTTCGACACTGTTGGCACAAGCGCCGCGATACCGGCGCAGCTTGTGATGCTCAAGTATCAACGCGCTGACTTCATCCTTCAGTTCCACTCGTTGCTGGCTGTCGAGGTACTCAGTGGCCAGGGCAATGGATGGCGGCAGGTAGTCGAGGGTGTCATCGGTCCAGATACCCAGGTCATGAAACGCCGCTGCGATCTGTACGGCGTCCGAGGGCAAACCTTCGGCACCGCTGAGGGCGGTATGGAAATTCAGCACCCGGTAAATGTGGTTGCGGTAGCCCTGCAGGTCGGCACCGATGGCCAGGGCGTACGTGGTGAGAATCTTGTCGGTGAGGGGGAACTCGAGAATGGGCTTCATCAGGCGTCACGCAACAGGTCGTTGGCATTGAGCAATTCGTAGGCAATCTCCGGGCGCTTTTCCATGGCACGGCGAATAGCGGCGGGGATGTTGGCGCGGGTCTTGCGGCACAGCCCCGGCAGTTCGCCAACGCGGATGCCGATGCCGCGCATGGTGCGCACTTCGTTGAAGCCGGGGGCGATGTCCACGCGCAGACCCAACTGTTCGAACATGCGCCGTTGCACGTGCTCAAGATCGCTCAGGCTCTGCAGGTTTTCCAGGCGTTCGATCAGGCGTTTTTCTTCGTTGCGGGTCAGAAACAGAATGCGCAGGTCCGCCCCCGGTGTTTCCAGCAACGGGTCACGCCCGCAGTCGCAGGCGCCGGGCGGGCAGGGTGAGCGGATTGCAGCGGTGGTGGTCATGGGGATCAATCATAGAGCGCTGTGATCGAATTTGCCCATAGGGATTTGTGGGGGCGATGCAAAGCAATGTAGGAGCGAGCCTGCTCGCGATGGCGTCGTGTCAGGCAACAGTGATGTTGGCTGCAAAAACGCTATCGCGAGCAGGCTCGCTCCCACAGGGGTTGCGGTGAACCTGCGTGACTTATTTCAGTACCAGCATCCGATAAACGCCGTCCTCGACTTCGATCCCGTGGGTGTCATGGGTGAAGCCGGGGAAGGATTTGTCGAAGGCTTCCAGTGCCTTGAGATACGCCAGCAATGGACCGTCCGCAGGCCCTGCGTTCTCACCCGGCATGAGCAACGGGATGCCTGGTGGATACGGCACGATACCGGTCGCGGCAAGACGCCCGGCGGCTTCGTTGAGGGTCACCAGTTCGATGTCGTTGCGCACCAGTTTTTCGTAGGCCTCCACCGGGCTGAACTCGGCCTTTGGCAGGGTGCCGAAGGCCTGGGACATGTTGGCGGTGGTCTTGTGTTTCTTCATGGCGGCGAAGATTTCGTCGGCCAGATCCTTCAGGCCCATGCCGGCATAGCGGTGCTGGTTGGCGTTGTACAGATCGGGCAGGCACAGCTCGAGTTCGGCGTTGTCGTCGTAATCGCGCTTGAAGTCGAGCAGGGCATTGAGCAGTGTGCCCCATTTGCCTTTGGTGATACCGATGGAGAACAGGAACAGGATGGTGAAGTCGGTGGTTTTCTCGACCACGATACCCTGACGCCCCAGGTACGCGGTGACTACGCAGGCGGGGATGCCGTTGGTGAGCAGGTTGCCGTCGTCGCCCATGCCCGGGGCAAGTACCGAAACCTTGATCGGGTCGAGCATGCAGTAGCCGTCTTCGATGTCACCGAAACCGTGCCATACCGCGTTCGGGTGCAGGACCCAGCAGTTCGGGTCGGTTTTAAGCGTAGCCGGGTCGACCTCATGGAACGGCACGGTCGCTGCGCCAACCTGTACGGTCGGCGGCTGCCAGCAGGTGAAGAACCAGTCATCCTTGCTCAGCATCTCGTTGTGCATGCGCGAGAGCACCTGGCGGAAGCTGATGGCTTCTTCGATCGATTCGCTGGTGAGGATCTGCCCGCTCGGTGCTTCCATCATTGCCGAGCTGACGTCGCAGGACGCCATGATCGCGTAGTTCGGCGAGGTCGAGGCGTGCATCATGTACGACTCGTTGAAGCGCGCATGTTCGATCGGGTTACGCCCGTCGCGCACGTGGATCATCGAGGCCTGGGACAGGGCGGCCAGCAACTTGTGGGTCGACTGGGTGGCGAACACGGTCGGCTTGGACTTGTCGTGATCGGCAGGGTTGCCGTGCATGGCATGGCGCCCGCTGTACAGCGGGTTGAAGCGCGCATAACCGTACCAGGCTTCGTCGAAGTGCAGACGGTCGACACTTTCGCCCAGCAGCTCTTCGACACGGGTGACGTTGTAGGTCAGGCCGTCGTAGGTGGAGTTGGTGACAATGGCGTGCACGGGTGTCGGGTCGATGCCTTCCTTGACCAGCGGGTTGTTGGCGATGGCGGCTTTCACGCCTTCGGCACTCAGGGTCTGCGGCAGGATCGGGCCGATGATGCCGTAGCGGTTGCGGGTCGGCACCAGGTAGGTCGGAATCGCCCCGGACAGAGTCATCGCATGCTCGGCGGACTTGTGGCAATTGCGGTCGCACAGGGCGATCTGGTTGCGCGTAACGCTGGCCATGAGGATGACGCGGTTGGACATCGACGAACCGTTGGTCACGTAGTACGTGCGGTGCGCGCCGAAAACCTTGGCGGCATAACGTTCGCCCTGGCCGATGGGGCCGCTGTGATCGAGCAGCGAACCGAGTTCGCCAACCGAGATCGACAGGTCGGAACGCAGCAGGTTTTCGCCGAAGAACTCGTAGAAGGCCCGACCTGCGGTGCTTTTCAGGAATGCCGTGCCACCGGCATGCCCAGGGGTGTGCCACGAGTATTCATAGTTGCGGGCAAACTTCACCAGCGCGCCGAACATCGGCGGCAAGGCGGCCTGGCGATAGCGTTCGATGGCCGCCAGGATGCGCCCGCTGAGGAAACGGGAGGTGTCCTCGGGCAGCCAGATGAAGTCGTCGGCGTGTTGCATGACCAATAACGGAATGGTCGACGCGGTGGTACGGTCGCTGATCAGGAACACCGGCACCCGGGTGTTGCGCTCGCGCAGCTTGACCAGCAATTTGGTGCAGTCGGCGTGGCCTTCGCTGGTGTCCATTTCCCATCGGATGAGCACGCATTGAATGGCCGGGTCCGAGCGCAGGATCGATGCAGCATCGGTGAGGCTTTCCGAGGCCAGAACACTGACACCACGTCCCTCTACGTCGTGGACCAGTTGGTCCAGGGCGCGGCCGAACACCGTTCGCTTGTCCGGCGGACTGCTGACCAGTAGCGCCAGCATGCCCAGCGAGTGTTTATATTCCGTCATGCTTGAACCTCCATAGTGGCTGTATTCAGATTATTCACCGGCACTGGCTCGGCAGTGAGGTGCTGCGCGCTGACGGTTTGCGTCGGTACGCTGTTGTTGAGAGCTTCGAGGCGGATCAGGCGGTTGTTGACGAAGCCGAACAGGGTGTAACCGAAGATCGTGGCCACGCCGCCCAGCATCAGGGCCTGCTCACCGGAGCTGTACAGTGCCAGGTAGCTGTAGGCCGCCGCGATCAGGGCAATGACGTTGGTCACCAGTGCCTTGCCTTCCGGCACGTTGGAGACTTTCTGCATGGTCATCAGCGCGGCCATGGACAAGATGTAAGGCACCAGGTTGGTCACCACCGCGAGATTGACCAGGGTGTCGAACTGCTTGCTCAGGTCAGGGCTGATGGTGAGCAGGGCCAGCGCGGTCTGTGCGGCGAGCAGTACCAGCATGCCGACAATCGGCGTTCCCGCTTTGTTGGCCTTGGCGAAGATCGACAGGAAGTAGCCGGTGTCGGCCGAGCTTTTGTACACCTGGGCAATCGTGAACTGCCAGCCCAGCAACGAGCCGATGCAGGCGAGCACCATGGCCGCCATCACGATGTCGCCGACCATCGGGGTGAACATCTTGGCAAACACCAGGCCGAACGGTGCGGTGGACGCGACCAGTTCTTCGTTGCCGACGATACCGAAGATGACGTTGGTGGAGACGATGTAGATCACCGCCGCACCCAGGGTGCCGCCCAGCACGGCAATCGGTACGTTGCGCTCAGGGTTTTCCACCGCGTCGGTGTTGGCGCAAGCCGATTCCAGGCCGAGGAAGGCCCACAGGGTGATCGCCACCGAGGCGCCTGCCGCTTCGAACCAGCCTTTGTCGTGAGGGTTCCAGCCTGCGGCGTAGACGCTGCTGTCGAACCAGAACCAGCCCACCGTGGATACCAGCACCACCGGGGCAATCACACCCCAGACCGTGATCGCACCGATCCGGCCGGTGATGCTGGCGCCGCCAAAGTTGGCGAAGGTGGTGATCCACAACAGAGCAATAGTCGCCAGACCTACTTGCAGCGAATCGAGTTTTATCCCGAACAACACCTGGATATAACCAACCGCAGTAATACTGATCGCCACGTTGGCAATCAACAGCGACAGACCGTAGGTGTAGTTGGTGATGTAGTTACCCGCTTTACCGAAGGTGTATTCGGCATAACCGCCCATGCCGCCGGTCTTGCGGCTGAGCATCCCGCATCGCGCAAACGCGTAGGCCAGAGCGAGGGAACCGGTGGCCGTCACCAGCCAGGAGAGGATCGAAATTGCACCGACTTCCGCGAGTTTCGTCGGTAGAAGCACAATGCCGGAGCCCAACATGTTGACGGCAGTCAACATTGTCAGTTGCCCCACACTCATTTTCTTTGCGACTGACATTCCGTTGCCTCACTTAGTTGGCGATTGAGAGTCTTAGCTATAGCAAAGGATTGAAAACTCGCAAGAAATGACATTGCCCATCTCGTTTTCGCTTTAATTTGCAGAAAAGGCACGATGCTGGCCCCCAAGTTTAAAAATCCTCAGCAAAATTAGTTAATTTTCAGCCAGTTAAATAGGTCAAGATGCGCAAGATATGGATCGCGTTAATCCCGCTGGTAGTTGCGGGTGTAGCTAATTCGGCTCAAGCCAAAGAACTGGCCAGCAATGATCAGTACATGTGCAGTTGGGGTGCGGGCACCGCTGCAAGGGCACAGGAACTCAAGCTTGCAGGCGTTTCTTTGTATGCCGCCCGCCAGAAAATTCAGGTCTACAAGTTCGCCAAAACCTGGATGCGCATGATGGCACTTGGCATTACAGAGCAAACTTATGACAGTCCGTCGCGATTCAAACCGACTGCTGTACGGCAGAGCTTTTATGAGGACTGCGTCAGGTACAAGTTGGCGCGTAAATAAACAAGAAACGGGCGCTGGTCGGATCGACCACGGTGTGGGCGTGTGACGTCTATATTGATTGACCATCCCAGCGACCCGATGGGGTGTTAAAACCGGTTTCTTACAACTTAATCAGGAGGTCACCATGAACCAGATCGATAAAGTGTTGTACACCGCCAAAACCCACACCACCGGCGGGCGTGACGGCGCCTCCCGCAGCTCCGACGGAATCCTCGATGTGAAGCTGTCGTCGCCAGGTGCGGGCGGTGGCGGTACTAACCCTGAGCAACTGTTCTCTGCCGGATGGTCAGCCTGTTTTATCGGCGCCATGCAGGTTGCGGCCAGGGAAATGAAAGTGGCGTTGCCCAAGGATGTGGCCGTCGATGCCGAAGTCGACCTGGGCACCAATGAAGGCGGCTACCTGCTCCAGGCGCGGCTCAATGTCAGCCTGCCAGGGCTGGATCGCGAAACCGCGCAGAAAATCGTCGACACCGGGCACCAGTACTGCCCGTACTCGAAAGCCACGCGCAACAACATCAACGTCGTACTCAAGCTGGTTTGAGTTGACATGAAAAGGTCTTGATCAAAAAAAGATCGCAGCCTGCGGCAGCTCCTACACCGATTTCGTAGGAGCTGCCGCAGGCTGCGATCTTTTTGGTGTTGCAATACTACGGGAAAATCAATTCATCTTGCTGTGATCATGCATCATCGAGCTGTGATCCATAGTGCCAATCGCCTTGGCAACGGCTTCAACCTGAATCGACTCTTTCTCACCCCTGGCGTCTTCCACGGTCAGGGTCAGCGGCACCTTGTCGCCTTCCTTGATCTGGCCCGTCAGGTTCATGAGCATGATGTGGTAGCCGTGGGGATCGAAGCTCACCGCTTTACCGGCGGGCAGTGCGACGGCGCCCACCTGCTGCATTTTCATCACGTCGTCTTTCATGCTCATTTCATGGATCTGCACAAGCCCGGCAACCGGCGTTTGCACGCTCAGCAGTTTGCTGTCGCTGCTCGCGGTGACGGTCATGAAGGCACCGCTCGACGGCTGGCCGGCCACGGTGGCGCGGACCCAGGCGTCTTCGACCTCGGTTTGTGCCGACGCCTGAAAGGCCAGGCCGACCAGGGACAAGCCCAGCGCCAGTTGCTTGCAGCGTTGTGCGAAACGGTTTTTAGCCTGCGGGGCATTCATTTCAGCAAACCTCCATCACGGTGAGCAGGTCTTCTGCGCACTCTTGGGCCGTCAGGGACGTGGACAGTCCCAGGCGCAGAGTGCCCCGGGAGTCGAAGACATAGCTGGTCGCGGTATGGGAGAGGGTATAGGTATCGCCGCTCGGGACTTTTTCAAAAAACACGCCAAATTCCTTGGCGGTGGCAGCGGTTTCTTCCAGGGTGCCGTACAGCGCTTCAAAACTCGGGTCGAAGGCTTTTACGTATTTATCGATCATCTCTGGCGTGTCGCGCTCAGGGTCCAGGGTGATGAAGATCACCTGCAGCCTTTCGCCATCGCGACCCATCAGCTTTTTGGCCTGGGCCGCGCGGGCCAGGGTGGTCGGGCACACGGCCGGGCACTGGGTGAAACCGAAGAACACCATCGGCATCAGGCCGCGATAGCTGCCCAGCATCCGGGTTTCGCCCTGAGCGTTCTTGAGCTTGAAGTTGCGCCCCATGATCTTGTCGCTGAGGTCTTTGCCGTACTTGAACGACAGCTTGCTGCTGTCGTCGCAACCGGCGAGCAGGCCCAGGCTCAACAGGCCCATGCCTTGCAGGACCGTTCGGCGGGTATACACAGTACTCATGAAAAAAAGCATCCTGTTGAACAGGCTGAAATGACAGCGTGATGACTGTACAGACGAAAAAATCGTGGGGATGTTAACAAACTGTGTCGGTGCCGGAGGGGCGGATACGACCATTGGACCGACACAGAGGCGTGACATAGTGTCGCGCCGGAACGGGGCTTGATGATTTTGTAGGGGGGATTAACGACGCAGCTGCGCGCAATGATCCTCTTCCGGTTGTGCGGCGGTGTACCACACGTAATCCGCACTCTCGGCAGTCACGGTCTTGCCCACTTCGGCCAGGATCAGCACCGCATTCCCTTCACCGGCACCGAGGTCTTTCAAGTGCAATGGCACCCCCAGGTCCTTGCGCACGTGGAAGGCACCGGCCAGCAACAGCGCAGGTAGAGGCGCGGCCATCAGGCGCTCCGCCATGCGCCGGTCACGCTGTTGCTGCACAGCGAGCATCGCCGGCATCTGTGCTTCGGGCAACAGACCACAATGGGATTCGCGGATGTCGTCCAGCAAGGTCGCCTGCACCTGTTGGGTGGTGGACGCTTGCCCCGTGAGTACCGGGCGCTGTTTGTAGATCTGCATGATCTGCGCGCGGTCCAGGTTCGCCGCCAACAGCGGATACGGTTGTCGCAGCGCGTAGGTGACCAGTGCGCCATAAACACTCCAGTCCCAATTGGCCTGCCAGGCCAGCGCCGTGAACGCATCGGCCGGTGGCTGTCCGGCGCGGGTCGCGGCTTGGGCGGCATCGACCCTGGCCTGTTGATCGGGATTGAGCATTTCCATCAGCAGACTGCCCTGGGCGCGTTGTGCCGCCAGTTCGCGCAGCAACCACAGTTGCAGGGCGTGGTGGTCCGGGTTGTCGTGCTGCTCTCCGACCAAAACACGTGGGGCAGCGGCCAGGCGTTGGACCAGTTCTTGCGGCGTCAGCGTGCGGCCCGTGGCGAGTTCACGGATGACCCCGAAGTCAGTGTGATCACGCCCTTGCGGGGCGATCGACGCCGGCAGTGGTGTAACTTGATGGGTTTGGCAGGCAGCCAACAGGCTGAATGCACAGAGCAACACAAAGCGCATCGGTTTTCCTTATTGGACAGATGCCCCCTCGATGACAGAGGAGGGGGCGGTATCAGCGCGCGATGATCAACGGGTGGCCGCGTTCCGGATGCTGGTGGATCAGCACCTCCAACCCATAGACCGCCGCCAGCGCTTCGGCGGTCAGCACCTCGGCCGGTGGACCGTAGGCGTGGGGCAGGCCCTGTTGCAACAACAGTAGTTGATCGCAGTAACGTGCGGCCAGGTTGAGGTCGTGCAGAATCACCAGCACCGCCGCCCCGCGCTCGGCGAAATCACGCACGGCTTGCAAAATGGTGTGCTGGTGCAGCGGATCGAGCATCGACGTCGGTTCATCGAGCAGCAGGGTTTGCCCTTCGGCACCCGGCCACAGTTGAGCGAGCACCCGCGCCAGATGCACGCGCTGGCGTTCACCGCCGGACAGGGCCAGGTAACTGCGTCCGGCCAGATGAAGCGCATCGGCAGCTGAAAGCGCCTCGGCGACGATTTCGCCATCGCGCACGCGGCCGCTGGCGTGAGGCAAGCGACCCATGCCCACGACGTCATTGACCGAGAACGCAAAGTTCAGGCTCGAACTCTGCGGCAGCACGGCCAGGCGTCTGGCCCGTTCCTGACCCGGCCAGTCGGCGAGTGGACGCTCGTCGAGGCTGACCGTGCCTTCGCTGCTCGCCAGTTCGCCGCATAAAGCGGTGAGCAGGGTGCTTTTGCCGGCGCCATTCGGCCCCAGCACACCCAGTACTTCACCGGGGCGCAACTCGATATCGATGTTCGCCAGTACCGTGCGCTTGTCACGGCGTACCAGCAAGTTGTTTGCCCGCAGCATCAGGAACGCCCTCGTACCAGCAGATAAAGAAAGAACGGAGCGCCGATCAGTGCAGTCACGATACCGATGGGTAATTCGGCTGGCGCCAACAGCAGGCGCGCCGCCAGATCAGCCAACAACAGCAGGCTGGCACCGGCCAGTAACGACGCGGGCAGCAACACCCGGTGATCCGGGCCGACCAGCAGACGCATCAGATGCGGTACCACCAGGCCGATAAAGCCGATCAGGCCGGCCGCCGCGACGGCCGCACCGACGCCGAGCGCCGTGCACAGCACCAGCTCAAGCTTGATCCGCTCGATGTCGAAGCCCAGGTGACGGGCTTCCGACTCACCCAGCAGCATGGCATTGAGCGCCGCCGCCCGACGGGGCAACCACAGCGCCACGCCCAGGGTGACGATCAGCAACGGCCACAAGCGCAGGTAGCTGGCACCGTTGAGGCTGCCCAGGTTCCAGAACGTCAAGGTGCGCAAGGTCGCGTCATCGGCCAGGTAGGTGAATAGCCCCACGCCGGCACCGGCCATGGCCGTCATCGCCACTCCCGCCAAGAGCATGGTGGCAACGTCGGTTTGCCCGTTGCGGCGACCAAAGCGATACACCACCGCCGTGACGATCAAGCCACCGGCGAAGGCGCTGACCGACAGCAGATAAGGTTCGATCGCCGCTGGCATGCCACCGAGCAGACTGCCGCCGACGATGGCGAGGGCGGCACCGAGTGCCGCGCCACCGGAAACACCGACCAGACCCGGATCGGCCAAGGGGTTGCGGAACAACCCCTGCATCGCCACGCCGGACAACGCCAGTACCGAACCCACGGCGATGCCGAGCAAGCTGCGCGGCAGGCGAATCTGACCGAGGATCAACTCCGCCTGCTGCGTGTCGCCACCGTCAAGCGGCAACCCGAGCAGGCGCATCCCGCCCAGCAAGGTATCGCCCAGCGGCAGGCTGACCGGCCCGAGGGCCAGGGACAGCCAGAACACCAGCACCAGCAACAGCAGCAAAAAGATCAACGTCGGACGCGGCCGAAAAATGGCCGTCATGGTTTGATCCCGGCGGTCTGCGCTTTGGCGTTCGGGTAGAACGCCGTGGCACAGGCCGGCAGTGTCTTGATACGCATCGGGACTATTCCTTAGCCGATCAGAGGGGGTGGTGGGCATCGAAACCTTCGTAGCGGGTGATGATGCCATCGCCGCCCGGCTTACGCACACGCCACAGTTCGGTCACGCCAGTGGTTTTCAGATGCAGGTTGAACATTGGGGCGAGCACGCTGAACCAGGTGTCCATCCAGCGCAGGCTGTGCAGTGTCATCGATCATGAGAATAACTTGTGATCATCACGATTAAAATGAGTTTGTCTCACTCGTTGGCACTGTCGACAATGGCCCCATTGAACGCATTGGAGTTATTTGACATGGCTGTGGCCCATTCCCTTGGATTTCCGCGCATTGGTCGCGACCGCGAACTGAAAAAGGCTCAAGAGGCGTTCTGGAAGGGCGAGCTCGACGAAGCCGGTCTGCGCACCGTGGGCCGCGACCTGCGTAAGACCCACTGGGACTTGCAGAAAAAGGCCGGGATCGAGCTGTTGCCGGTCGGTGACTTTGCCTGGTACGACCAGGTTCTGACCCACTCGCTGATGTTCGGTGTGATCCCTGAGCGCTTCCGCCCACACGATGGCAAGGCCAGCCTGCAAACCCTGTTCGGCATGGCGCGCGGTGTGAGCGACAGCTGCTGCGGCGGCGCGCATGCCCAGGAAATGACCAAGTGGTTCGACACCAACTATCACTACCTCGTGCCTGAATTCAGCGCCGATCAACAATTCCAGCTCGGCTGGGATCAGCTGTTCGAAGAAGTCGAAGAGGCCCGCGCACTGGGGCACCACGTCAAGCCGGTGATCATCGGCCCGTTGACTTACCTGTGGCTGGGCAAGGTCAAGGGCGCCGAATTCGACAAGCTGGAGCTGCTGGATCGTTTGCTGCCGTTGTACGGTCAAATCTTCCAGCGCCTCGCGGCACAAGGCGTTGAATGGGTACAAATCGACGAGCCGATCCTGGTCCTCGATCTGCCGCAGGACTGGAAAAACGCCTTTGAGCGCGCCTACAACCTGATTCAGCGCGACCCGCTGAAGAAGCTGGTCGCCACTTACTTCGGCGGTCTGGAAGAGAACCTGGGCCTGGCCGCCAACCTGCCGGTGGACGGTCTGCACATCGATCTGGTGCGCGCACCTGAGCAGTTCCCGACCATCCTCGACCGTCTGCCGGCCTACAAAGTGCTGTCGCTGGGCGTGGTCAACGGCCGCAACGTCTGGCGCTGCGACCTGGAAAACGCCCTGGCCACGTTGCAGTATGCTCACGAGCGTCTGGGTGATCGCCTGTGGGTTGCGCCATCCTGCTCGCTGCTGCACAGCCCGGTTGACCTGGGGCGTGAAGACAAGCTCGATGCCGAACTGAAAAGCTGGCTGGCGTTTGCCGTGCAGAAGTGTGAAGAAGTTGCGGTGCTGGCTCAGGCGGTGAAAGAACCGGAAGCGCCGAAGGTGCTTGACGCGCTGACTCGAAGCCGTGCCGTGCAGGCCAGCCGTGCTGCGTCGCCGCGCATCCACAAACCGGCCGTGCAGGCACGCGTTGCCGCGATCACCGCCAAGCACAGCCAGCGTCATTCGCTGTTTGCCCAGCGTATCGAGAAGCAACGCGCCGGTTTGAACCTGCCGCTGTTCCCGACCACCACCATCGGTTCGTTCCCGCAAACCGCGTCGATCCGTCTGGCTCGCCAGTCGTTCAAGCAAGGCAAACTGACCGAAGCCGAATACACCGAAGCGATGCACAGCGAGATCCGTCACGCTGTGCAAGTGCAGGAACACCTGGGCCTGGACGTGCTGGTGCACGGTGAAGCCGAGCGTAACGACATGGTCGAGTACTTCGCCGAGCAACTCGACGGCTATGTGTTCACCCGTTTCGGTTGGGTCCAGAGCTACGGTTCGCGCTGTGTGAAACCGGCGGTGATCTTCGGCGACCTGAGCCGTCCGCACGCCATGACCGTGGAGTGGATCCGCTACGCCCAAGGCCTCACCGACAAAGTGATGAAGGGCATGCTGACCGGTCCTGTGACCATGCTGATGTGGTCGTTCCCGCGCGAAGACGTGAGCCGCGAAGTGCAGGCCCGCCAACTGGCCCTGGCGATTCGCGACGAAGTGGTGGACCTGGAAGCCGCCGGGATCAAGATCGTGCAGATCGACGAAGCCGCGTTCCGCGAAGGCTTGCCGTTGCGCCGGGCGCAGTGGCAGCACTACCTGGACTGGGCGACCGAAGTGTTCCGCCTGTGCGCCTGCGGCGTGCGTGACGAAACCCAGATCCACACCCACATGTGCTACAGCGAATTCAATGATGTGATCGAGTCCATCGCCGCCATGGATGCCGACGTGATCACCATCGAAACCTCGCGCTCGGACATGGAACTGCTGGATGCGTTCGAAGCCTTCGCTTACCCCAACGAAATCGGCCCGGGCGTGTATGACATCCACTCGCCACGGGTGCCGGACTCCTCGGAAATGGCCAACCTGCTGCGCAAGGCCGCCAAGCGTATTCCCGCCGACCGCCTGTGGGTCAACCCGGACTGCGGCCTGAAAACCCGCGGCTGGCCGGAAACCGAAGCGGCGCTGGTGCACATGGTCAATGCGGCGCGCCAGCTGCGTAAAGAGTGGGCCTGACGCTGTATTGGGTGTACCACTGAAACCTGTGGGAGCGAGCCTGCTCGCGATGGCGGAGTGTCAGGCGACATTGATCTTGAATGTACTGGCCTCATCGCGAGCAAGCTCGCTCCCACAGGATTGCATGGTAGTCAGCACCTGCGTGAAGGATTTGCATCAATCACCGCCGCGGCTCGGCCACCAATAGCAATGACTGTGGCACAGGGCTTTGCGGGTGCTGCGGCTCCTGCAAGCCGGCTAGCGTAAAACCCGCCATGTCCAGCGCATTGAGCCAACTGGACAAGGTACGGAAATACCACGGCATGGGCTGCCACTGGCCCTTGAACCCGGCGAAGGTCTCTTCCCGCCAGCCATCCTGATAGTCACCCGCCGCAGCAGCCCACGGGTGCAGCGTCTGGATCACCAGCGCGCCACCCGGAGCGAGCAGGGCGTTCATGGCGGCGAGCAGGGGGATGATGTCCTGATGCAGCAGGGCAAAATTGGCGCAGATCAGGTCGTAGTCGCGGCCAATATCGACTTTCGCTTCGGCCAACGCCTCATAGCTCGCCACATGCACCTTCGACGAACCCGCCGCTCGCGCCGCCTCCACCAGCGTCACGTCGCCATCCACACCTACCGCGTCAATGGCCCGTTCAGCCAACGCGCGCAACAACCAGCCTTCGCCGCAACCCAGGTCGAGTACACGCTCGGGCTGACGACCCAGTACCGCCAGCAGAATGGCCTGGTCGGTGACCTTGAGGCGACTTTCGATGGTGCCGCTGCGGATGGCGTCGATCCAGGCCTGGGCGTTGTGGTGCCAGCTGTCGAGGAGGGTGGATTCGGGGGCTGACATGGTCGATGTCCGGCGTGATGGCTTGGATGAAAGGATAGGGCAACAGAAGGTTAACGGTGGAGCCGGTTTTTACCCGGCACCATCGACTGCGCGTGGTCAGGCGCTTTTGGTGGCTGCCAAATGATAGGCAACCAACGCGTTGGCGTGGCCGTGACCCATGCCGTGTTCGGCTTTGAGCCAGGCCACCATCTCCATGTGTTTCTTGTCGCCGACGGTTTTAAGCAGATCCAGCCAATGGGTGATCGACTGACCGTACTTTTTTTCGATTGACGGGAAGTACGAAGCCGGTCCTTTGGTTTTTGTCTCTTCGGTCACGATGCAAACTCCCTTTTCGATTTTCCAGGTTCGAAAGCAGCGCCGGTTACGTTACTTATTTGCCGTCAACGAGTCCATCATGATCCAGCAACCGCCTGCCGTGTGATCTCGCATCACACGGCAGGCGGTTTCGCCAGTTCAATCCCCGCGGCACCCAGCCGCTTGAGAATCTCGAACAGCAGCTCGCTTTTGATCGCGCCGACGGTGCGTGGGCTGCCGACATAACCGGTGATGGTCAAGGTGATGCCTTCCGGTTTCAGCTGACTGAAGCGCAAAAACGGCGCTGGTTTATCCAGAATGGATTCATGCTCGGTGTAGGTGTCCATCAGCAGGTTTTGCACCAGCTCCGGATCGATATCCAACGGGAACATCAGTTCGAGTATCACCACGCCCTGGGCGCTGCCGCCGAGGGTGACGTTGCGCAGGTTCTGCGAAATCAGGTGGGAGTTGGGCACGATCATGATCGAGCGGTCGGCCAGTTGTATTTCCGTGGCCCGCACGTTGATTCGGCGAATGTCGCCTTCTACGCCACTGATGCTGATCAGGTCGCCGACTTTCACCGGGCGCTCGGTCAGCAGGATCAGGCCGGAGATGAAATTCTTCACGATCTCCTGAAGGCCGAAGCCGATACCCACGGACAGGGCACTGACGATCCAGGCCAGGTTGGTCCACTTGATCCCCAGCGACGCCAGCGTGAGCAGGACGACGGACACGTAGCCGATGTTGGCGAACAGGGTGCTCAGCGAGGCGCACATGCCCGGGTCCATCTCGGTTTTCGGCAGGAACTCGTTATCCAGCCAGCGCCGTAATGAGCGAATCAGGTAGATGCCGATCACCAGGGCGAGGATGGCATTGACCAGGTTGTCCGGGACGATGTTCAGTTTGCGCAGCCCTTCGCCGCCGAGTATGGCCACGGTGCCGGTGACCAGTTGCCCGAGCGTCGTCCCCACGCCGCCGACAAACAAGGCAATGATGCCGATCAGCAGGAGGATGGCGCGGCCTGCCCCGGACAACACGGTGCAGATCTGCTCCAGGCGCGGATTGCCGATGCCCAGCAGCTGTTTGATGGTCTTGCCGGCGGGTTGCCGGGGCGAAAAAACGTAGTCGCAGGTGTCCTGGTAAACCTGTGTGAGCAGGTAGAAACCGGCGAAGATGATGAATATCCAGACCAATTCATAGGTGATGAAGCGGGCCATCGTCACGTAGCCGATCACCAGGGCGAACAGGGACACCACCACGGCAATGCCGGTAAACGCATAAATCAGGCCGGCGAAGGTGGTGACGCCTTCGGGAGCCTCGCCGGCCACTATCAGGTCCCTGCGAGTCTTGCTGACGCGCAACAGCAGCGCACCGATCACCAGTGCCGCGAGCAACGCCACGATGCCCCGACCGAACAACACCACTTCGGCGCTCATGCCGGTGACATTGCTCATCTGCACCAGGGTCACCAGCACCAGCAGCATGCTAGCCAGCAACCTCGGATAGGGCTCCATCGCCAGCGCCACCGGATCGGCAATATCGGGCAGGCGCCATGAGGGATGTTTGGTCGACAACAGTGCGCGACTCAATCCGGTGATCAGCACGCAGGTATAGGCCAGCTTTTCCAGATACTGCGCCAGGTCGGCCAGCAGCGGGGTGTAGGGCAGTTGGCGGGTCCCGGCAAAATGCAGCAGTTGCAGGGCGATGCCGGCGGTCAGCACCGTCGCCATTACCGATGCCAGCGCAAGGGAGCTGCGCCGCAACCGGCCTTCAGGCATTCGATGGATGCACAACCATGCCAGAACCCGGCCGGCGAGCTTTCGCCCCACGGTCCAGATGGCCAAGGCCAGGATCAGCAGGGCGGCCGTGATCCCGCGTTGTCCGGGTTGCCAGGCAGCCCGGTGCGTGACCTCGAGTTGCTCGATGAGAGCGCTGAAACGTTGGCGGTCCTCGATCGGAAAATCGAACAATGGCGACCAGAAACCCGGGTTCAGGATACTGCTGGTCTGCTGGGTCACTTCCGCTTCCAGCAGGCTGCGCCGAATACTGCCAATCTGGGTGATCAGCTCGGCGGCACTTATTTTCAGCGCGGCCAGGGTTTTGAGTTGGCTATCGATCTTGTTTTTTTGCTCGCTGAGGGTGTCTCGTTGGGTGGTAATCGCCGACGTCACCAGTGCGTTCTCGTCGAGCAGCACTGGCCCCAGCACGTTGAGTTGCGCCTGCAACTGCGCCTGCCCGGGCAGCAGCGATGTGGACAGGCGTTCAATATCCTGAATGAGTACTTGCACCAGGTCCTGTGAGCTTTCCAGCTGGGTGTAATTGCTGGCCTGGGAAACCTGCTGCTTGAGGCTGTTCAGCTGGTTTTGCACCCCCAGTAATTCGCTGTCGGAGATGCTGATGATCGGGGCTGCGGGGGCGGGGGCAAGGGTGTCGGACGCCGCCAACAGCCATCCCGGGCTGGCCGTCAGAAGCGCGAAGGCGACGTAAATCATTGACCTCAGTACATTGCACATCGGCGTGCTCGACGGGTTGTTAGTCACTTAGCCAATGAGGTTAGGTCATGACACGCGCCCTCGAGCATTGTTTTGTCGCAAGTGCCCCGGGTGGTTTTCGCTCAGGCGTTACTCATGCTGTTGCCGCGCCGGGAAAAACAGTTCGAAGCAGGTGATGCCGTCGGCACTGCTGACGTGGCAGGCACCGTTGTGCAGTTGCATGATCGTCGCCACGATCGACAGGCCCAGGCCATTGGATTGGGCCGAGCGTTCGCGGGACTCATCGACCCGGTAGAAGCGTTCGAACAGCCGTGACAGATGCCGGGCCGGGATGGTCGGGCCGTGGTTGCGCACTTGTACCTGGATGCCGTCGGCGGTCGGGCTGGCGTGGATGCACAGCTCGGAATGCGGCGCGCCGTACTTGATGGCGTTGGCGCACAGGTTGGCCAATGCACGACGCAGCAACATGGGCTCGGCCCAGATCAGGCCGCTGCCCCGGGCATTGATGCAGATGCCAACGTCGGTTGCCGGGCCTTCGAAATAGTCGGCCATGCGTTGCATTTCGTCGGCGGCATCCAGCTCCTGACGCTGGCGCAAGGCACTGCGCGGATCGGTGCGGGCCAGAAACAGCATGTTGTCGAGCATGCGCGCCAGGCGTTCAAGCTCTTCGACATTCGAGGCCAACAGCTGTTGATAGGCGTCGGTGCTGCGGTTCTGTTGCAGGGCCACCTGGGTTTCGCCCAGCAGGTTGTTGATCGGCGTGCGCAGCTCGTGGGCCATGTCGGTCGATACCTGGCCCAGTTGTATGAAGCCTTTGTCCAGCCGGTCGAGCATGGCGTTGAAGGCGTCGATCATCGGCAACAGTTCCAGCGGCGCGCCCTGGCTGTCGAGGCGTTCGTTGAGGTTGCCGACGTCGATGCTCTGGGTGTGGCGGGCCAGGCGCCGCACGGGCAACAGGCCGCGATGCACCAGCACATAACCGGACAGCGCCAGCAGAATCGCCGCGACGCTGGCGAACAGGTACACATTGAGCCGGTAGTCGGCGAGCACGGCGGTGCGTTCGGTCATCAGGCGCCCGGTCACCACTTGCAGGCTGCCCAGGTCACCGGAGTCGATGGTCGCTGCCAGGGCGGAAAACGGCACGCCATTGACGTTGGGCAAATGCTGCACGTCGTCCAGGGTCAGCCGATGATCCATGGCCACCGGGGTCAGCACCGGCATTGTCAGGTTGCCTGGGTTGACCACCAGCAACGGCGGTTGGCCCGGGGTGCCGATGGTCAGCAGGGCCTCGCGGTTGCCCATCATGTTCTGGAACAGCGCCGGCTTGGCCTTGATCAGGTCCAGGGTGTTGCTGTCGTTGAGGAAGGTGCGCAACTGGTCGATGCGAGTGATCAGGGCAATGTCGTCGCGACGGATCAACTCGCGCTCCAGGTCGCGGTACAGCGCGACACCCAGCAGCGCCAGCGAGACAAACGCCAGCAGGGCAAACACCAGCGCCAGACGCAGGGTCAGGGAGTGGCTGAGACGGGAGGCGGATTGCAGCGGCGTCATGGCATTCATGGGAGCATTCAGGGTTGAGAGTCGAAGCGGTAGCCGATGCCGCGCACGCTGTGGATCAACTTGAGCGGGAACGGATCATCGATTTTCAGGCGCAGGCGGCGCACGGCGACATCGACGACATTGGTGTCGCTGTCGAAATTCATGTCCCAGACTCGCGAGGCGATCATCGAGCGTGACAACACTTCGCCCTGATGGCTGGCGAACAGGTGCAGCAGGGCAAATTCCTTGTTGGTCAGGGTGATGCGGTTGCCGGCGCGGCTGACGC
Organism: Pseudomonas sp. P4_B3; assembly: GCF_056402295.1. Lineage (NCBI taxonomy): Bacteria > Pseudomonadati > Pseudomonadota > Gammaproteobacteria > Pseudomonadales > Pseudomonadaceae > Pseudomonas > Pseudomonas sp. P4_B3. The sequence continues at coordinate 14,755 of NZ_JBFUHR010000033.1, read as the reverse complement.
GGCGCTTGAGCACGTCGATCTGCAGGTCGTCGACGTGCAGGTGTTCTTCTTCCCGGGTAGGGCCACGCCGGGTCAGGGTGCGCAGGCGTGCCACCAGTTCGGCGAAGGAAAACGGTTTGATCAGGTAATCGTCGGCGCCCAGTTCGAGGCCTTTGATGCGGTCGGCGATGTCATCCCGGGCGGTGAGGAACAGCACCGGCGTGTCGGCTTCCTTGCGCAAGCGACGCAGGACTTCCCAGCCATCCATCTTCGGCATCATGACGTCCAGCACGATCACATCGAAATCGTGTTCCAGGGCCAGGTGCAAGCCGTCGACGCCGTCCCGCGCCAGGCTCACGGTGTATCCGAGTTCCTGCAGGCCGTTGAGCAGGTAATTGCCGGCCTTGGGTTCGTCTTCGACTACGAGGATGTTCATCGGGACCTGCCTGTTTCGGTCGGGCTACGGGGGCGCATCAGTGGCGCAAGTGTAGCCCGATCAGCGGTGACGGCAGGCATCCGCTCAGTTCTCACCAATGCAGCCCACGCCCTGGACCTGGTAGTCCAGCTGGTGCTCGCGACCCTGGTGGTCGAGGTAGTTGAACTGCGCTGGCACGATGCCGCACTTGCCGTTGAGGTCGGTCATCGACAGGACCTTGGCCACCTCCACCGGGACATAGAAGCCGTCTTTGTCGTGAATGATCGATGAGGTGGGCTGGTTAGCGGCAAACGCCGAACCGGTGGCGAGCAGGGCGGCAAATCCAAGGATCAACATTTTCATGACGAATCTCTCTCTACAAGGGCAGGGTGGCTGCCGGTGGTTGGCCTGACAGTGAGTTCAGGTTAACGAGGCGATCCGGACAGCCGACCAACAGCTTGATGACAAAGTTGTAATGAAAGGCAGGTTGGAACACCGCAAACCCTTGTAGGAGCGAGCTTGCTCGCGAAGGACGTAAAGGCACTGTGTTTATTCAGACAGCACGCGTAATCGTTAGCGTCCATCGCGAGCAAGCTCGCTCCTACAAGGTGTCGCAGCGCTTTAAAACAAATCAACCCACGGATCCATGGCCTAAGCTTGTTCGCAAGCCCATGTTCATCGAGTACGTCGATGGGCAAACGGCACCTATAAAAACAATGCAATCAGGAGATGCCCATGTCCGCTTTGATCCATCGTTTCAGTCGCTGCGTGGCCGCTGGTTTGACCGCTGCCGTGCTGGTCGCACCCGCCTTCGCGCTGGATACCGTGAAATTCATGGCCCCGGGCTCGGTGGGCGGTGGTTACGACCAGACCGCCAGGGTGCTGGGCAAGGCCATGGTCGAAGCCAATACGGCCAAGGCCGTCACTTTCGAGAACAAGGGCGGGGCCGGCGGGACCCTGGGCCTGGCGCAATTTGCCAACAGCACCAAGGGTGACCCGAACGCCTTGTTGGTGGTCGGGGCGATCATGGTCGCGGGCATCGAACAGAACAAACCGCAGATCAGCCTGAAGGATGTGACGCCCATTGCCCGGCTGTTCACCGAGTACAACGTGATCGCCGTGCGCAAGGAGTCCGAGTTCAAGACCCTCGATGACCTGATCAAGGCCTTCAAGGCCAATCCGACGAGCATCACCTGGGGTGGCGGTTCCAAGGGCTCGGTGGATCACATCGGCATCGCCGAGCTGGCGGGCAAGCTGGACGTGCCGGTCAACAAGGTGAATTACGTGGCCTTTGGTGGCGGTGGCGAGGTGGTTGCCCAGGCGCTGGGCGGGCAGCTCAAGGTGATCACCGGCGGTTACGCCGAGCTGGGCCAATACATCAAGACCGGCCAGTTCCGTGTCCTGGCCATCGGCGCGCCGGAGCGCGTTCCCGGCATTGATGCACCGACCCTCAAGGAGAGCGGCTATGACGTGACGATCGGCAACTGGCGCGGCGTTTACGGTGCAGCGGGTCTCACCCCGCAGCAGCGCAAGGAAGTGATCGACGCGGTCGTGGCCGCCACCAACAGCAAGGTCTGGCAGGACAATATCCAGACCAACGCCTGGACGCCCAGTGTGCTGACCGGCGATGAGTTCGGCAAATTCGTCGAGGAAGAACACGTGCGGTTGCACGCCATGCTGGTCAAGGTCGGGCTGATTTGAAATGGCCACACTGCGCGCAGTGGTGCCGACGCAATTGGCCGTCGGCATCGGCCTGATCGCCATCAGCGTCGTGCTGGCGATTGGCGCCTACCGTTTTCCGCCTGAAATGGGTTTTGTCATCCTCCCGGCGTACGTTTATCCCTATGTCGTGGCAGGGTTTCTGGGCGCAGTGGGGCTGCTGCTGGGGTATCAGGCCATCAGTGGCGGCTTTCGCGAGCTGGATAACGACACCCCGACGGTGCCGGGTGGAAAAGCCGGTGCGGCCTGGGTGACCGCGGGTCTTGTCGGGGTGGCGGTGCTGATCAACCTGATCGGGTTTGTGCTGGCCGCCGGGTTGCTGTTTGCCTGTTCGGCGCGAGGTTTTGGCAGCCGTCATCCCGTGCGGGACCTGGCCATCGGCATTGCCTTGACCCTGCCGATCTACTGGCTGTTCAACGCCGGGCTCGGGGTTTCCCTGCCGTCGCTGATCAACATTTGGCTTTGAAAGGAGATCGACACCGTGGACATTCTTTCAAGCCTGGCGATGGGTTTTGCCGCGGCGTTGACGCCGATCAATCTGATGTGGGGGTTCATCGGCTGCCTGCTCGGCACCGCCATCGGCGTGCTGCCGGGGATCGGTCCGGCGTTGACAGTGGCCCTGTTGTTGCCGATCACCGCCAAGGTCGACCCCACCGGCGCCTTGATCATGTTCGCCGGTATCTACTACGGCGCGCAGTTCGGCGGTTCCACCACTTCGATTCTGCTCAACACCCCCGGCGAGTCGTCGTCGATGGTCACGGCACTGGAAGGCAACCTGATGGCGCGCAACGGCCGGGCCGGACCTGCGCTGGCAACGGCGGCGATCGGCTCGTTCGTCGCCGGCACCATCGCCACGATTTTGCTGACGCTGTTTGCGCCCATCGTGGCCAGGCTGGCACTGAATTTCGGCCCGACCGAGTATTTCGCGATCCTGGTGTTGTCGTTCACAACCGTGTCGGCGGTGCTCGGCGCCTCGATGCTGCGCGGGTTTGCCTCGCTGGGCGTCGGGCTGACCATCGGTTTGATCGGGCTGGATTCGACCTCGGGTATTGCCCGCTACACGTTGGGCGTTCCCGAACTGGTGGACGGTATCGAGGTGGTGCTGGTGGCGGTCGGTTTGTTCGCGGTGGGCGAGGCGTTGTACAGCTTGCTCTATCAAACGGAGTCAAATGAAGGGCGGCATCGCCTGACCTCGCTGTGGATGACTCGCGCCGACTGGAAACGCTCAGTCCCCGCCTGGTTGCGCGGCACCCTGATCGGTTTCCCGTTTGGTTCGATTCCGGCCGGTGGCGCCGAGATTCCGACCTTTTTGTCCTATTCCACCGAACGCAAACTCAGCAAGTATCCCAAGGAGTTTTCCGCCAACAAGGGCGAGGGCGCCATCGAAGGCGTCGCCGGCCCGGAAGCGGCCAATAATGCCAGCGCGACCGGATCGCTGGTGCCGTTGCTGACCCTGGGCATCCCGACGTCCGCCACCGCTGCGATCCTGCTGGCGGCGTTCCAGAACTACAACCTGCAACCGGGGCCGATGCTGTTCGAAACCTCCGCCGACCTGGTCTGGACGCTGGTGGCCTCGCTGTACATCGGCAACGTGATCCTGCTGGTGTTGAACCTGCCGCTGGTGGGGCTGTGGGTCAAACTGCTGCAAATCCCCCGGCCGTACCTGAACGCCGGCATCCTGGTATTCGCCACCATCGGCGTGTACGGCATGCGCCACTCATCCTTCGACCTGATCCTGATGTTGGCGATTGGCTGGGGCGGGGTGCTGATGCGCCGTTTCGACTTCCCCGTCGCCCCGGTGATCGTCGGCATGCTGCTGGGGCCGATGGCCGAGAAACAACTGCGCAACGCCTTGTCCATCGGCCAGGGCGACTGGACGGTGTTCGTCACGCAACCGATCTCGGCGTTCTTCCTCGCCCTGACGCTGCTGGTGCTGGTGGTGCCCCATGTGTTGCATAAACGCGGCATCAAGTTGCATGAGGATGATTGAGTACCCCCTGCTCGCTCCCACAGGGTCATGCAGTGGTTTGCGCGGCAAACCACTGCATGACCGGCGCGCACGCCGGATGCGATGCCGCCGAAGGTTGCAGGCACAACGAGTAAATCCCCCGGGTCTTCAACGGCTCGCCGAATGGAATCACCAGTTCGCCGCGCTGGATCGACTCACCTGCCAGGGTCATGTCGGTCATCGCCACGCCCAGGCCCCGGGCGGCGGCATCGAGCGCCAGTTCGTCGAGGTTGAAGGGGATGTGTCGATAGTCATGCAACGACTTGCCGCCATGGGCTGACAGCCAGATCTGCCAGTCATGTTGATCGGAGGAGCGGTGCAGCAAGGCGAACCCCGACAGATCTTCCAGCGAAGCCAATGGCCGGTCGTTGGTGCCCAGCCCTGGCGCACACACGGGCACCAATGCCTCTTCGAACAGGGTCAGGCAATCGGGCGCTGTAGCCGGCTCCGACAGATAGAGAATGTAGGCGTCGCTGTCACTGGCCGGCTCCACGACTTCGGTGGCCACGGTTTCAATTGCCAGGGATATGTCCGGGTGATGCCGGTAGAAATCGCTCAGCCTGGGCAACAGCCAGCGCACCGCCAGCGACACGTGCATGCGAATGCGGAACGGGCGTTTTTGTGGCGCGAGCCGGTCTTCGAGGGTGCGCAACTGTTCGAGGATGCTGCGGGCGCTGGCCAGTACCTGTTCGCCCTCCGCGGTCAATTGCAGGCTGCGGCTGCTGCGCACGAACAGCGCGACGCCGAAGTGACTCTCCAGCTGCTGGATCTGCCGGCTCACCGCACTTTGCGTCAGGCAAAGCTTTTGCGCTGCCTGGGTGAAGCTGCCCGAGGCGGCGACTTCCACCAAGGCCTGCAAACCCTGCAGCGAGGGCTCGTGACGAATTTTAACCATGCGTTTTCAGAATGCCTCGATGATTTAATAACGTTGGTTGTGCCAGTGAGGAGCCTTTAAATTCTAGTCATGGCTACCGTCATCGAAAATCGTTCATGCGAATCATGCATGCAACGCAGTTGATTCGCCACGGTTCGCAGAACAAGAAAACGAGGTGACACATGGAAAATATCTGTGGCTGGATTGCGCAAGCGGGGAGTTCTCCGTTACGCGATCCACTCAAAGGCACGCAGCACGCCGACTGGCTGGTGATCGGTGCCGGTATCACCGGCCTCAGTGCGGCACACGCTCTGGCGCAAATGCACCCCCAGGCACGCATCGTAGTCGTTGACCGGCAGCGGGCTGCGCAGGGGGCATCGGCGCGCAATTCCGGTTTTGTGGTGGCTCATGAGCATCCCGCCGCTGGCGAGTTGGCGGGCAGCGATGGGTTCGCCGGGTATCAAGTGGATACGTCCATCGGCCGCGCAGCCGCCGACGAAGTCCGCAAGCAGATTGCCCGCCATGGCATCGAATGCGACTTCAGGGAATCGGGCTATTTCTTCGCCGTCAGCGATCCACGCAAGCTGACCCACGTCGAGACCAAGTTGCGGACCCTGCGTGCCGTTGGCGCCAGTGCGCAGTTCCTGCAAGGCGAGCCATTGATCGAGAAACTCGGCACACGGCACTACCGTGCTGGTATCTGGTGCGGCAATGGCAATGCGCTTCTGCAACCGGCCAAGTACGTGAAGGGCTTGCTCGATGCCTTGCCAGAGAAGGTCACACTCTACGAGAACACCGATATCAGCGGGCTTGAGCGCTTGAGCAACGGCCGAATTCGCGCTCGCGGCGACAATGGATGCGTTGAGGCCAAACAAGTATTGGTCTGCCTGAACGCCTTCATCCCCCGTTCAGGGATCGACGGCAGCGGTACATTTGCAATGGAACTCAGTGCCAGCCTCACGCGGCCGCTCAGCGATCAAGAGTTTAAAGCCCTGGGTGCGCCAGCGTCCTGGGGCGTGCTGTCGACCCGGCCATTGGGTGCGACGGTACGCCTGACCCCGGATCGCCGGGTGATGATCCGCAACACCGCGGAATACCGTTCCCGGGATCTGTCATTGAGCGAATTGTCGACCCGACGTCAGCATCATGTCGTTGGATTGCAGCGCCGGTTTCCGATGCTCGGCGACCAGGACATCGAATACACCTGGACCGGCCATCTCAGCGCTTCGCGCTCCGGGCAACCGTACTTCGCGAAAGTCGAGGAGGGCGTGTTCGCCGTGGCCGGGTGCAATGGTTCGGGGGTGGCGCGGGGCACGCTGTGGGGCCGCTTGCTCGCGGAACTGGCCTCGGGCCTTGATTCACCGCTGCTGCGCTCGGTCATTCAACGGGCGCAGCCCGGCTGGCTGCCGCCCAAGCCGTTGCTCGACATCGGTGCCATGCTGCGTATGCGCGTGGAGACGGTCCGGGCCAGAAGCGAAATCTGACAACACCCGTTTCACAACAAGAACAAAAGCACTTCCCATCGAAGGTGATTCAACATGCGCGTCAATACGCTTTCCCTTGTGGCCCTGATCTCGACCTTTTCCGCCGTCACTTATGCCGACGAAACCGTCAATATTTCCAACTGGAACGGCTACATCGCCGAAGACACCCTAGTCAACTTCAACAAGGACACCGGGATCAAGGCGACCTACGACATCCACGACAGCAACGAAGTGCTGGAATCGAAGCTGATGACCGGCAACACCGGGTATGACGTGGTCAGCCCGTCGAACCACTTCCTGTCGCGCCTGATCAAGGCCGGCGCCATCCAGAAACTCGACAGGAGCCAGTTGCCCAACTGGAAAAACCTCGACCCGGCGTTGATGAAAAAGCTCGAAGTCAACGACCCGGGCAACCAGTACGGTTACCCCTACATGTGGGGCACGGCGGGCATCGGCTACAACGTCGAGAAGATCAAGGCGATCTTTGGCAACACCGATGTCACCCATTCCTGGAGCCTGTTCTTCGACGAGAACAACATCAAGAAGCTCAGCGAGTGTGGCGTGGCGATCATCGACAACCCGACGCAGATCCTGCCGATCACCCTCAATTACCTGGGCCTGCCGCCCCACAGCCATGAGCCTGCCGACTACAAGAAAGCCGAGCAGGCGCTGCTGAAGATCCGGCCTTACGTACAGTATTTCCATGCGTCCAAGTACATCAGCGACCTGGCCAACGGCAACGTCTGCGCGGTGATCGGTTTCAACGGCGATATCGTGCAGGCCGCCGCCAGCGCCAGGGAAGCCAAAAACGGGATCGATATTGCCTATTCGATCCCGGACGAAGGGTCCACCTTGTGGCTGGACATGGTGGTCATGCCGAAGAACGCGCCACACGAGAAGAACGGTTACGCCTACATGAACTACCTGCTGGAACCGAAGGTGATTGCCAACATCAGCAACAGCATCCACTACGCCAACCCCAACAGTGCGGCGGATGCCTTCGTCGACCCGGCGGTGAAGCAGGACCTGGCGATCTATCCGCCGAAGAGCGTGATGGACAAGCTGTTTACCGTAGAGGACTTGCCCGCGGCCATCGCACGCCTCAGCACGCGCTTGTGGACCAAGTTGAAAACCAATACCTGATTACACACCTGTCACTGTAGGAGCGAGCCTGCTCGCGATGGCGTTATGTCAGACACCTATGATGTCGACTGACACTCCGCCATCGCGAGCAGGCTCGCTCCTACAGGTTCAGGCGCCGATGGCCGGGAAGTCGATGTCGGTCAGCGCTGTGTTGTTCAGGTAGTTGGTCAGTGTCTGCGAAGCCACGTGGGCGATCACTTCGATGATCTTGCCGTCGTCGATACCGGCGGCACGCGCAGTGGCGATCTGTTCGACCGTCAGGTGGCCACGGCTTTCGGTGACCTGGCGGGCAAGGGTGGCATAGGCGTTGAGTTCACCCTGACGCGCACTGAGGATGTCCTGACCTGATAGCCCGGCCTTGCCGGCAAACAGCGTGTGGGCCGCCAGGCAGTAGTCACAGCCGTTGACCTGCGAGGTGGCGAGGAACACCGCTTCTTTTTCCGTGGCGCTCAAGGACGTCTTGCCCAGTGCGGCCGAGTTTTGCAGGTACGAGGCCAGTACCGCCGGGGCGTGGGCCAGTACCTTGAACAGGTTGGGCAGAAAACCGATTTTCTTCTGCACGCCTTCCAGCAGCGGGCGGGTGGCGTCGGTGGCGTGTTCCAGGCTGATCGGGGCAATGCGGGTCATGGTGATACTCCGTGGTGTGAGGCGCGGAATGCGCTGGGTACGGAGCTGATGTTAGGGAGAGTACTTGGCTTTTTGGATGCAAATCGTCGAGGATATGCGACAGATCGTCCAAAACTGCCTTCGGGAGCTTTGTCATGGATCGCTTGTCCACGTTGCTCACGCACTTCGGCGTCAATGCCGGCACCTTTCACAGCGGCACATTTTGCGGCACCGCCGCCTACGACGGCCAACAGGCCAGCGGCCATCTGCACCTGCTTCAGGCCGGTGAACTGTTGCTCAAGATGGGCGATCAGCCGGATCTGCAGATGAGCGAACCGACCCTGATCTTTTTCCCCCGGCCCTATCGACATCGCCTGTTCGCGTCTGAAGCGTCCGGCACGCAACTGGTGTGCGCGACCCTGGATTTCGACGGCGGTGCGGGCAATGCCCTGGCGGCGGCGCTGCCGGATTACCTGGTGCTCAAGCTCGATGAAATTCCGACCCTGGCCGGGACTCTGGAATGGCTGTTCAACGAGGCGTTTGACGGTACGTGCGGACGCGAAGCGGTGATGGATCGCCTGTTCGAGCTGCTGGTGATTCTGTTATTGCGGCACATCCTGAGCACCACTGGCCAGCAGCCGGGCATGATGGCCGGCCTTGCCGATGCGCGCCTGGCGCGGCCCCTGAGCCTGATGCACGAAACCCCGGCCAAGGCCTGGAGCGTGGCCGAACTTTCGGTCGCCGCCAACATGTCGCGGGCCAGTTTCGCCGAGCACTTTCGCCAGGTGGTCGGGCAGACGCCGGTGGATTACCTGGTGAGCTGGCGCATCAGCCTGGCGCAGAAACGCCTGCGCGAGGGCCGGCCGATTGCGCTGATTGCCGAGGAGGTCGGTTACGAAAGCCCCTCGGCGCTGGCCCGGGCGTTTCGGCGCAAGACCGGGCTGAGCCCGCGGGAGTGGAAGGGTAACTGACTAACGCAAAACCCATGTAGGAGCGAGCCTGCTCGCGATAGCGTCAAGCCATTCGACATTGATGTTGAATGGACTACCGTCATCGCGAGCAGGCTCGCTCCTACAGGTTATGTTGGTGGCTTACGAATTCATCAGAACTTGAACGCCTGTCGTCCTACCAGCAGCCATTTACCGTCCTGCTTTTGCCAGATCTGGAAGTTTTCGATTTCGGTTGGTACCACTTCAGTACCTTTGAGCGCTTGCGCCGAGAAGTGGTGACGGACCAGCGCGACATCGCCCGAGACGGTTATGGTCTGGTTCTGCATCTCCAGGGTCTTGAACGCGCTTTTGCCGGTTTCGATGTCGGCGATGAAGGCCTGCTTGTCCTGGATCTTGCCGCTGGAATGCCCGTAGGTCAGGTTCTCGGCGGTCAAGGCGTTCAGTTCCGGGATGTCTTTGTGCAACATGGCCTGGGTCAGGTGGTCGACCGCCTGGGCCACGTCCTTGTCCGCGGCAGCGGGGGTGGCGGCGACGTAGCCGCTGAACAGGCACAGAAAACCGATCAGCACTTTTGCTTTTTTCATGAGTGTTTCCTTGTTGTTGTAGGGATAGCGCGACGACTGGACGATAATTCGTCAGTCATCGTACAACCTATCATGCATTGGAGGAAAAAAGCGAACTTGCCTGGCACCCTTGCCTCGAAGCTAAAAGGGCGATGTCCTGACTTCGAGGTATTGCAGTCATGCAGCCTAACCAACGTTTACGGCACGACCTGACATTGCTCGTGGTATTTCTGCTGATTGTCGTGGTGTCGGGTTTTTCTCCCCGCAGCCGGGTGGACTGGGCGCTGGAAAACCTGCTGGTGCTGTTGCTGGTGGGGACGCTGGTGACGGTTTCTCGCTGGTTTCGCTTGTCTGCGACGTCCATCACGCTGGTGTTTGCGTTTCTGTGCGTGCATGAATTGGGCGCTCACTACACCTATTCCCTGGTGCCTTATGAACACTGGTCTTCGGCGTGGTTGGGCTTCAGTTTCGACCAAGCGTCCGGTATTCACCGCAATCACTACGACCGACTGGTGCATTTCAGCTACGGGCTGCTGCTGGTCTATCCGGTGCGCGAAGTGTTGTGGCGCCTGACGCCGTTGCGCGGGTTCTGGCTGTTTTTCGTGACGCTGAACGTCATGCTGTCGACGTCCGCTGTGTATGAACTGGTGGAGTGGATCGGCGGTGCCTTCCTGGGCAATGACACGGCGAATGCCTTCGTCGGCGCGCAAAACGACCCCTGGGACTCGCAAAAGGACATGGCCGTCGCGGTGGTCGGTGCGTTTGCCACTCTGTTGCTGGTGTCCCTGCGCGGCATGGTGCAAAAACAAGCGATGACGACCGCAAGGTGATTGGGTAGACGGCTTCGGCGGGGTAGCTGTTGAGGTAGAGGTTGCCTGACAGGACGCCATCGCGAGCAAGCTCGCTCCCACAGGGATTGGGGTTGTACACAAATGCTGCGTACACCTGATTCACTGTGGGAGCGAGCTTGCTCGCGATGGCAATATCCCAGACAACGCAGGACCAGCCCCCTAAAGATACTTATCAGTCACAGCCCCCTCCGAAGCACTGGACACCGTCTTCGCATACTTGGCCAGCACCCCGCGCTTGTATTTCGATTCCGGGCGAACCCAACGGCTCTTGCGCTCGGCCAGGTCCGCGACAGACACGTCAACGGTAATCTGCCGTGTCTCAGCATCAATGATGATCCTGTCGCCATTCTCGACCAACGCAATCGGCCCGCCCTCAAAGGCTTCCGGCGTGATGTGACCGACCACGAAACCGTGGGAGCCGCCGGAGAAACGGCCATCGGTGATCAGCGCCACCTCCTTGCCCAGGCCCTTGCCCATGACCGCCGACGTCGGCGAGAGCATTTCGCGCATGCCCGGTCCGCCCTTGGGGCCTTCATAGCGGATCACGATCACTTCGCCGGGCTGCACTTCGCCATTGAGAATGCCGGCCAGCGCACCTTCCTCGCCGTGATAGACCCGGGCCGTACCTTCGAAGCGCAGGCCTTCCTTGCCGGTGATCTTGGCCACGGCGCCGCCGGGCGAGAGGTTGCCGCGCAGAATGACGAGATGGGAATCCTTTTTGATCGGCTGGTCGAAAGGCCGGATCACGTCCTGGCCGGCGGGGTAATCGGGCACGTTTGCCAGGTTCTCCGCCAGGGTCTGGCCGGTGACGGTCAGCACATCGCCGTGCAGCATGCCGGCATCGAGCATGCGTTTCATCAGTGGTTGAATGCCGCCGATGGCCACCAGCTCGCTCATCATGTATTGGCCGCTGGGGCGTAGGTCGGCGACCACCGGGGAAATCTTGCCCAGCTCGGCGAAGTCATCCAGGGTCAGTTCCACATCCACCGCGTTGGCCATGGCCAGCAGATGCAGCACGGCATTGGTCGAGCCGGCGAGGGCGATCACCACGCGAATGGCATTCTCGAAGGCTTTACGGGTCATGATGTCGCGAGGCTTGAGGTCGAGCTTGAGCAGCTCCATGACCTGCTGGCCGGCGCGGAAGCTGTCCGACGCCTTGTCGCCGCCAATGGCCTCCTGAGAGCTGGAACCGGGCAGGCTCATGCCCAAGGCTTCGATGGCCGAGGCCATGGTGTTGGCGGTGTACATGCCGCCACAGGAACCGGGGCCGGGAATCGCCACTTCCTCGATCTGCTTGACCTGGATCTCGCTGATATCGCCCCGCGCGTGCTGCCCCACGGCCTCGAACACGGAAATGATGTCGGTGTGGCCGGCGCCCGGCTGGATGGTGCCGCCATAGACAAAGATCGACGGGCGATTGAGCCGTGCCATGCCGATCAGGCAGCCCGGCATGTTCTTGTCGCAGCCGCCGATGGTCACCAGGCCGTCGAAACCCTCGCAACCGGCCACCACTTCAATGGAGTCGGCGATCACCTCGCGGGACACCAGCGAATACTTCATGCCTTCGGTGCCGTTGGCGATGCCGTCGGAAATGGTGATGGTGTTGAAGATCACGCCCTTGGCACCGGCGGCATTCGCGCCTTTTTCGGCTTCGAGCGCCAGCTTGTCGATGTGCATGTTGCAGGGCGTGACCATGGCCCAGGTCGAGGCGATGCCGACCTGCGGCTTCTGGAAGTCTGCATCGGTAAAGCCCACGGCCCGCAGCATGGCACGTGCCGGTGCGGCTTCCACGCCGTCGATCACTTGAGAGGAGTACTTGCGCAGATCGTCTTTGTCGCTCATGACTGCTCCTTTCGCTCATGGCTGTTCCTATCACTCATGGCTGTTGCTCACACACTCGGTGAGAAAAACAGGATGAGTATAGAAGGCCGGGCGCCCGGGCCCGGACTAACCGGTCGGGAACAGACGCGCGGGTAAGCCTTGTCGTGATATTCTGCGCGCCAACTTGGTTTGACCTATTCAGTTTGCATGTCCGCAAGACGTGCCGACGGAATCACTGTCGCTCAAGTAGCTGAAGCCAATAACGATAAAAAGTCAGTTCAGAAGGGACATTAAAGTGGGGTCGATGCGGTTCATCGGCCTTGTGTGCCCACCCTGCAATCCTTGAGTGCCGCCCCCGTGACTGCCGTGAAACATGGGGCTGTGCGCATGAGGATGGAAGGGCGGATGGCGTTTTATCATAGGTGCTACAGATGTTTAAAAAAGTGAACACGGCCCTGCTGGGGCTGGCTTTGTCGATGGGGATGTCATCCGTCCACGCGCAAGAGGCCAAGAAAGTCGATGTGCTGCTGATCGGCGGCGGCATCATGAGCGCGACCCTGGGTGTCTGGCTCAATGAGCTGGAACCTGGCATGTCGATGGAAATGGTCGAGCGCCTCGACGGCGTCGCCCAGGAAAGCTCCAACGGCTGGAACAACGCCGGTACCGGTCACTCCGCCCTGGCCGAGCTGAACTACACCCCGGAAGACGAGAACGGCAAGGTTTCGATCCCGAAGGCCGTTGAAATCAACGAGGCCTTCCAGATCTCCCGTCAGTTCTGGGCCTGGCAGGTTCAGCAAGGCGTGCTGAAGAACCCGCGTTCGTTCATCAACTCCACCCCGCACATGAGCTTCGTGTGGGGCGATGACAACATCAAGTTCCTGAAAAAGCGCTACGAAGCCCTGCAAGCGAGCCCGCTGTTCGCCGGCATGCAGTATTCCGAAGACCCGGCTGTGATCAAGCAGTGGGTGCCGCTGATGATGGAAGGGCGTGACCCGAACCAGAAGATCGCGGCCACCTGGAGCCCGCTCGGCACTGACATGAACTTCGGCGAAATCACACGTCAGTTCGTTGCACACCTGCAAACCACGCCGAAATTCGACTTGAAACTGTCCAGCGAAGTGCAGGACATCACCAAGAACGAAGACGGCAGCTGGCGCGTCAGCTACAAGAACCTCAAAGACGGCAGCAAGACCGAAACCGACGCCAAGTTCGTGTTCATCGGCGCCGGCGGCGGTGCCCTGCACCTGCTGCAGAAGTCCGGCATTCCTGAAGCCAAGGAATACGCTGGCTTCCCGGTAGGCGGCTCGTTCCTGGTGACCGAGAACCCGACCATCGCCGAACAACACCTGGCCAAGGCCTACGGCAAGGCTTCGGTGGGCGCACCGCCGATGTCGGTTCCACACCTGGACACCCGCGTGCTGGACGGCAAGCGCGTGATCCTGTTTGGCCCATTCGCGACCTTCAGCACCAAGTTCCTGAAAGAAGGTTCGTACCTGGACCTGCTGACCACCACGACCACCCACAACGTGTGGCCAATGACCAAGGTCGGCATCAAGGAATACCCGCTGGTCGAGTACCTGGCAGGCCAGCTTATGCTGTCGGATGAAGACCGCATGAACGCCCTGAAAGAATACTTCCCGAACGCCAAGGCTGAAGACTGGCGCCTGTGGCAAGCCGGCCAGCGCGTGCAGATCATCAAGCGTGATGAAGCCGCCGGTGGCGTGCTGAAACTGGGCACCGAAATCGTCGCATCGCAAGACGGCAGCATCGCCGGCCTGCTGGGCGCCTCCCCAGGCGCTTCGACTGCCGCACCGATCATGCTGAGCGTGCTGCAGAAAGTGTTCAAGGACAAGGTCGCGACCCCTGAGTGGCAGGCCAAGCTGCACCAGATCGTACCGAGCTACGGCACTCAGCTGAACAACAGCCCTGAGAAAGTTGCAGAAGAGTGGGCCTACACCGCCAAGGTGCTGCAGCTGACTCCGCCACCAGCGGTGATCGCGCCGGCTGTGAAGCCAGTGACTGTCGATACTGCTGTGAAGGCTCCGAAGGCTAATGCTGCGAGTGATATGGCTCTGTAATTAGAGACCGGATCAAAAAAATCTATGGTCGCCCCCATTTTTGCAATACTGATTAACGGGTGGTGTGGTTGGCTTGCTTAAATCTATCCGGCGTCTGTTTGGGGCATGCCCCAGCGCCACGATGAGAATCGCGCCTGACGATCCTAAAAAGCCCATCGGCTTCTTAAAGCCGATTTTTATGCCAGGATCTTCGCCAGGCCGGTAGGCCGTTCACGTCATCTGTTGTTCAGCTATCGCAAAACCTGAAGGGTGAATCGTGGTACT
>NZ_JBFUHR010000032.1:0-121348 GCF_056402295.1 Pseudomonas sp. P4_B3 | reverse complement strand
CTGCGGCAGCTCCTACGGGAGATTGCGTTTAATTGAAAAGGGGTTTCATCGCCGCATACTGCAACAGCATGATGGTCTTGGCGTCGCAGATCTCGCCGCGGTAAAACGCTTCGAGCGCATCCTCGAACGCCCACTCCAGCACTTCCAGTTCCTCGGTTTCCACCTCCAGTCCACCACCGTCGCTGACTTTCGACTTCGCATCGTACTCGGCAATGAAAAAGTGCAGCTTTTCCGTCACCGAACCCGGGCTCATGTACGCCTCGAACACCTTCTGCACATGGTGCACGCGGTAACCCGTCTCTTCCTCGGCTTCATCGCGGATGCGGTCTTCAGGCGCCGCGCCTTCCAGCAGCCCCGCCGCCACTTCGATCAACAGGCCATCGTGGCCATTGACGAACACCGGCAAGCGAAATTGCCGGGTCAGTACCACGGTTCTCTTTTCGCGGTTGTACAACAGAATCGCCGCACCATTGCCACGGTCGTAGACCTCTCGCGTCTGGCGTTGCCACTCGCCGTTGTTGCGTTGGTAATCAAAGGTGATTTTCCTGAGCAGGTACCAGTCGTGGGACAACACCTGAGACTCAAGGATGTTGACCCGCTCGGCTGTGTTCGACATGACAACGCGTCCTGTTATTTGTCTGAGGGTCCACATGTTAAGTGAAAACGGACAGCATTTGCCCCCTCAAGCAAGCGCCGCCCTGGCGACGGTTCAACTTTTCCGGGGATGGAACAATCGCTGCAACCGGGATAGGCTGCGGCTTCAATGCCATATGGATATAGCCATGAACCTGCGTATCGAACTGTCGCCAAACCCCACGGAAGAACAACGCCTGGCCATCCTCAAACCGCTGCGCGCCTACAATGGCTCGAAGGCCGAAGGTAACGTGCCTGAGCACATCGCCTTGCTGGTGCGCGACGACAACGACGAAATCCTCGGCGGCCTGCATGGCCGATTGTTTTACCAGTGGCTGTACGTCGACTTGCTGGTGGTGCCGGAACAGGCCCGGGGACAGGGCCTGGGTTCGAAACTGATGCAGATGGCCGAGGACCTGGCGCGGGAACGACGCTGCGTCGGGCTGTGGCTCGACACCTTTGAATTCCAGGCGCCGGAGTTCTACAAGAAATGCGGCTACAGCGAGATCGGACACATTGCCGACTACCCGCCGGGGCACAAGCACTTTTTCTTCCAGAAGCGCCTGAGCTACTGACCAGCACACAAAACCCCTGTAGGAGCGAGCCTGCTCGCGATGGCGGACTGTCATTCAACATTGATGTCGACTGACTTACCGCTATCGCGAGCAGGCTCGCTCCTACAGGGGTATGCAATAAACCTTCAAATCACAGGCAAGTCGCCAGCGCCGCCAGCCGGCGCTTGGCCACGAAATCATCGTGCTGTGCGTAGTAGCTCAACACCGTGCCCGAGGCATCGGTGGTCACGTCGACGAAGGACTCCGCCGAACGGGTGTAAACGGTCGTGCCGCCCTTATCCCCTGGTTGCAAATAGGCAGCGGCATCGACGCCGAACACGGCCTCGTCCTGCCAGGAAAACTGCACGCACTGGGCGACGTCTTTTGCCGGTTTTTCCGAGTTCAGGGTCTTGTACGGGGCCTTGGTGCGGGCGTCGTTCATCGCCGAGCCGGCGCATCCCGCCAGCAACGTCGCGGCCAGCGCCACCATCAGAATTCGCATTGCATTCACTCATCAGGAAAAAGCGGACTTTATCACCCCGGCAGCCCGTATCGTTCTGCTTTACTGCATTTATACCGCGACAGCGCGCAACGATTCGCGCACCCTGTCGCGCCAATAACGCCGCATCGCACCCCTGACTGGAAATCTGATGACACCTAATGCCGAGTTCTACAAACCGAGCACTGAATATGCCGACAAGCTGATCAGCCAGATCGGCCAGACGCCTTCCTGGATAGCCAAGCGAATCGGCGTCACCGACAAGCGGATTCGCTACATCCTCGACGGCGAAAGAACCGTCAAAGGCGAAACCACGCCGATCCAGATGACCTACACCGAACAGTTTGCCCTCGAATGCCTGGCGGCAGCGGCCAAGGCCAGCAAGAAGCAGTCTTCGTAATCCCCACTCAAGGAGCAACCATGGCGGCAACCGAACTGCAGCATGAGCAAGCACTCAAGAAGTTTCTCGAGGCGCGCCCCGAGTTGCGCGAAGAACTCGACCACCTCAACCCGCTGTTGGCTCAGGCCAAGGGTGAAACGGCGGCTCAGTATCGCGAGGAACGGCTGCACGAAGCGTTTGAAGCTGAAGCAGAACGCCAGAAGTTGT
Organism: Pseudomonas sp. P4_B3; assembly: GCF_056402295.1. NCBI lineage: Bacteria > Pseudomonadati > Pseudomonadota > Gammaproteobacteria > Pseudomonadales > Pseudomonadaceae > Pseudomonas > Pseudomonas sp. P4_B3. Next base: position 119,055 of record NZ_JBFUHR010000032.1, on the reverse strand, counting down.
TCGCTTGGGAACTGACGTTGCAGTTAACCACCGCCACACCCCAGGATTACGAAGCGCAGCGCCTGGAAGTGCACCGGGAAGTGGCGGAAATGGCCGGCATGGACTGGCTGGAATATTGCGAGTTGAATGGGATAAAACCCTAAGCACTGTTCAGGGATACCATCGCCGATGCTGCCCAACACCGCCAGGACCCACGCCAGCCCCGGTCACTTGCACACGCAGAAATGGCGCGGGCGCATAGGCCTGAGCCTGGTGGCCATGCTCTCGGTGCTCGCCGGCATGACCGACGCCATCGGCTTCATGGCCAGCGGCGACTTCGTCTCGTTCATGAGCGGCAATACCACCCGGATGGCTGTCGCCATCAGTACTGGCGACCTTGGGTTGACCCTGCGCCTGGTGATCCTCGTCGCCACCTTCATCGTCGGCAACGCGCTGGGCATTATCGTCAGCCGGCTAGGCAGACGCCGGGCCCTGCCCTTGTTGCTGAGCATTGCCACGTTGTTATGCGCCGCCGCGGCCTGGCCTTTCGACGCGCAACTGCCCGCACTGCTGGCAGCGATCATCGCCATGGGAATGCTCAACGCCGCGGTGGAAGAAGTGAACGGCCTGCCGGTGGGCCTGACTTACGTCACCGGCGCCCTGTCGCGTTTCGGCCGCGGGCTGGGCCGCTGGATGCTCGGTGAGCGTCGTAACGGCTGGCGCGTGCAACTGATCCCCTGGACCGGCATGTTCGCCGGCGCGGTACTCGGTGCCGTGCTGGAACACCACCTGGGGCTCAAGGCGTTGTTTGCCAGTGGCCTGCTGGCTGCCGGACTCGGGGTGTTGTCGTTGAAGATCCCGCGGCGCTGGCAGTTGGGGTATATGCCGCGCTAACACCTCAATCTCCATGTAGGAGCTGCCGCAGGCTGCGATCTTTTGAAACAAGATCAAAAGATCGCAGCCTGCGGCAGCTCCTACAGAGGGCTTGCGTGTATATGGCAGGCTACCTTCGCGGCAAAGCCCTTCGCCGCCCCGCCGATAAAGCTTTATCATGGCGGCAGTTTCGCTGATCGAGTCCGTCATGAAATTCGCCATCGCCGTGTTTTCCGCCGCCCATGCGCCCTCCTCGCGCCGCGCCTTGCTGTTCGCCCAAGCGGCGCTGGCCGGCGGGCATGAGATTGTCCGGCTGTTTTTCTACCAGGACGGCGTCTACAACGCGTCTGCCAGCGTGGTCACGCCCCAGGATGAACTGGACTTGCCCAGGCAATGGCGCACCTTTGTCAGCGACCATCAACTCGATGGTGTGGTGTGCATCGCCGCCGCGCTGCGTCGTGGCGTGTTGAACGATGAAGAAGCCCGGCGCTATCAGCGCGAGGCTGTTGCCGTCGGTGCGCCGTGGGAATTGTCGGGCCTCGGCCAATTGCATGACGCCGCGCAGGATGCCGACCGCCTGATCTGTTTCGGAGGCGCATGACATGGCCAAATCCTTGTTGATCATCAGCCGCCAGTCGCCATGGTCCGGCCCTGGCGCGCGCGAAGCGCTGGATATCGTGCTGGCCGGGGGCGCCTTCGACCTGCCGATCGGCCTGTTGTTTCTCGATGACGGCGTGTTCCAGCTCGTCGCCAGTCAGGACGCCAAGGCCTTGCAACTGAAAGACCTGAGCGCCAATCTGCAAGCCCTGCCGATGTTCGGTGTCGAGGAACTGTTTGCCTGCGGCGACAGCATCACCCAGCGCGGCCTGGACCCCAGCGGCCTGTCGCTGGAAGAAGCCCAAGTGTTGGCCGCCCCTGAAATCACCGCCCTCATTGACCGTTACGACCAGGTGATCACCCTCTGATGTCGACTTTGCATGTGTTGTCTCATTCCCCGTTCGGCGACGAACGCCTGACCAGTTGCCTGCGCGTAATCGGCGCCAACGACGGGTTGCTGTTGTCCGGTGATGCCGCCTATGCGTTGCAGCCAGGCACCGCGCCCTTCACGGTGCTCAGCGCACGCGGCCTGAAGCTGTTCGTCCTGGCTGAAGATGCCCAGGCCCGTGCGCTTGCGGTTCCAGAATGGGCCAAGGCCATCGATTACCCGGCCTTCGTCGAACTGTCGATTCACTACGACAAGGTCAACAGTTGGCTATGAATGCATTGACGGTCGGCGCCCGCGCCATCGAGCTGGACAAGGATGGTTTCCTGGTCGAACTGAGTGACTGGTCCGCCGACGTGGCCAGTGCCCTGGCGGCTGCCGAAGACATCGAGTTGACGCCCGAACACTGGGAAGTCCTCGAGCTGCTGCGCAGTTTCTACGCCGAATTCCAGCTGTCACCGGCCACCCGTCCGCTGATCAAGTACACCGCCCTGAAACTCGGCCCGGAAAAAGGCAACAGCCTGCACCTGAACCGACTGTTCAAAGGCACTCCCGCCAAACTCGCCGCGAAACTGGCGGGCCTGCCCAAACCGACGAATTGCTTATGACTGATTACCCAGCACTGACCCTCGAAACACCCGCCGAGCATCCGTTCGCCCAATTCGTGCGGATCCTTGGCAAAGGCAAACGCGGCGCCCGTGACCTGACCCGGGTCGAGGCCCGCGAGGCCATGGGCATGGTGCTCGATGAAAAGATCGAGGAAACCCAACTCGGCGCATTCCTGATGCTGTTGCGGCACAAGGAAGAAAGCTTCGAGGAGATGGCAGGCTTCACCGAAGCCTTGCGCGAACGCCTGAATCCTCCGGCACTGGCGGTGGATCTGGACTGGCCGACCTACGCCGGCAAGAAGCGGCACTTGCCGTGGTATCTGTTGGCAGCCAAGTGCCTGGCACAAAACGGCGTGCGGATTTTCATGCACGGCGGCGGCGCCCACACGGCCGGTCGGCTGTACAGCGAGCAACTGCTGGGCGAATTGAACATCCCGCTGTGCCGCAACTGGCAGCAAGTCGGCTCGGCACTGGACAACGGCGGCCTGGCGTTCATGCCTTTGATGGACTGGGCGCCACAGTTGCAACGGATGATCGACCTGCGCAACACCCTGGGCCTGCGCTCGCCGATCCACTCCCTGGCGCGGATTCTCAATCCGCTGGGCGCCCGTTGCGGTCTGCAAAGCATTTTCCACCCGGGTTATCAGGCGGTGCATCGCGATGCCAGCGGCCTGCTGGGTGACACCGCCATCGTGATCAAGGGCGATGGCGGCGAGATCGAGATCAACCCGGACGCCGACAGTCACCTGTACGGCACCACCGGCGGCGTTAGCTGGGACGAGGAATGGCCGCAGTTGTCGGCGCAACGTCACGTCAAACCTGCTTCGCTTGAACCTGAACATTTGAAAGCAGTCTGGCGTGGCGATGTGGTCGACAGCTACCCGCAAATGGCCCTGATCTCGACCATGGCCCTGGCCCTGCGTGGCCTCGGACAGACCCGCGACCAGGCCTTCGAAACCGCTGAAAAATACTGGGCTGCGCGGGACAAATCAATTTAATCGATCATTCGCGCCCGATCTTTGCGCTTTTTGTTCGAACTCATCGGAATAGACTCAACTCCATCGATTATGGGTTTCGGGAGTCTCGAACATGGGTTTGTTAGTTGATGGCCGCTGGCAGGACAAATGGTACGAAAGCAGCAAGGACGGCGCGTTCCAGCGTGAACAGGCGCAGCGACGCAACTGGTTGACCGCTGACGGCAAGCCCGGACCGACCGGCGTCGGCGGTTTTGCGGCCGAGCCTGGGCGCTATCACCTGTACGTGTCCCTGGCCTGTCCGTGGGCTCATCGCACACTGATCCTGCGCAAACTCAAAGGCCTCGAAAACCTGATCGACGTCTCGGTGGTCAGTTGGTTGATGCTGGAAAACGGCTGGACCTTCGACCAGCACCTGGGTTCGACCGGCGACAAGCTCGATCGCTTCGACTTCATGCACCAGCGCTACACCGCCGACACCGCGGACTACACCGGCCGCGTCACCGTACCGGTGCTGTGGGACAAACAACAGAATCGCATCGTCAACAATGAATCATCGGAAATCATCCGCATGTTCAATGGCGCCTTCGACGATCTGACCGGTAACGACCTGGACTTCTACCCGGCGCCGCTGCGCGGAGAGATCGATGCGCTGAACGAGCGGATTTATCCGGCGGTGAACAATGGCGTGTACCGCGCCGGGTTTGCCACCTCGCAACAGGCTTATGAAGAAGCCTTCGATGATGTGTTTACCGAGCTGGATCGGCTGGAGCTGCTGCTGGGTGCCAACCGTTACCTGGCTGGCGAATACCTGACCGAAGCGGACATCCGCCTGTTCACCACGCTGATTCGCTTCGATGCGGTGTACTACGGGCACTTCAAGTGCAACCTGCGGCGGATTGCCGATTATCCGAACCTGTCGAACTGGCTGCGGGAAATTTACCAGTGGCCGGGGATTGCCGAGACGGTGGACTTCACCCATATCAAGAACCACTACTACGCCAGCCACCGCACCATCAACCCGACGGGTGTGGTGCCGAAAGGGCCGGCACAGGACTTCACCGCGGCCCATGATCGGGAGCGGTTTAGCGGGAAAGGGGTTTGGCGCAAGGCCTGAGTTTGATCTAAAAATTTTATTGTCTTTTAGGGCCTCATCGCGAGCAGGCTCGCTCCTACAGGGGATTTTTGAACGCCACAAATCCGATGTAGGAGTGAGCCTGCTCGCGATGGGAGCGACTCGGTGCCTAGACCTGTCCCTGAGCCCCTTCAAACCACGCCAGTTTCTCGCGCAGTTGCACCACTTCACCCACGATCACCAATGTCGGCGCATGCACTTCATGCTCCGCCACCAGTCGTGGCAGGTCTGCCAGGGTGCCGGTAAACACCCGCTGGTTGACCGTGGTGCCCTGCTGGATCAGTGCCGCCGGGGTATCGGCGGCGCGACCATGTTTGATCAACTGCTCGCAGATGATCGGCAAGCCCACCAGGCCCATGTAGAACACCAGGGTTTGCGCCGGCGCGACCAGATCGGCCCATGGCAAATCGCTGGAACCGTCCTTGAGGTGGCCGGTGATGAATCGCACCGACTGCGCATAATCGCGGTGAGTCAGCGGAATCCCGGCATAAGCCGCGCAACCACTGGCCGCCGTGATCCCCGGCACGACCTGGAACGGGATGCCTTGGGCTGCCAGTTCTTCGATCTCTTCACCACCACGACCGAAGATGAACGGATCGCCGCCCTTCAATCGCACCACACGCTTGCCTTGCTTGGCCAGGTCCACCAATTGCTGGTTGATCTGATCCTGCGGCACCGCGTGATCGGCTCGGCGCTTGCCGACGTAAACCCGTTCGGCGTCGCGACGGCACAGTTCGAGAATTGCCGGTGCCACCAAACGGTCGTACAGCACCACATCGGCTTGCTGCATCAGACGCAATGCCTTGAACGTCAGCAGGTCGGGGTCACCTGGCCCTGCGCCCACCAGATAGACCTCACCGGTCGCCACTGGCGCTTCGCCATCGATTTTCGCCTGGAGCAACCGCTCGGCTTCACCGCCCTGCCCGGCCAGTTGCCGATCGGCAATCGGCCCCTGGAAAACATCTTCCCAGAACGCCCGACGCTGCTGCACATCCGGAAACAGGCCTTTGACCTGATGACGGAATCGCGCCGCCAAACCGGCCAGGTGACCGTAGGTGGAAGGAATCCAGGTTTCGATCTTGGCGCGGATCAAACGTGCCAGCACCGGCGCATCGCCGCCGCTGGACACTGCAATGATCAACGGAGAACGGTCGACGATCGCCGGGAAGATCACGCTGCACAGGGCTGGCGCGTCCACCACGTTGACCGGCACGCAACGCCGATGGGCATCGGCGGAAACTTGTGCGTTCAGCGTTTCGTCGTCGGTGGCGGCAATGATCAGCCCGCAACCGTCCAGGTCCGTTTCGGCGTAGCCACGTAGCAGGCACTCGCCACCGCTGCCGGCAACCAGCTCGCGCAGTTGTGCTTCGATTTCAGGTGCAACCACCCGCAGCAGCGCACCGGCATCGGCCAGCAGGCGGGATTTGCGCAAGGCAATCTCCCCCCCGCCGACGACCAACACACGACTGCCGCGAAGGTTGTGAAACAGCGGCAGATAGTTCATTTAGCCGATAACCTCGAGGCCACCCATGTACGGCTTGAGGACTTCAGGCACACGGATCGAACCGTCGGCCTGCTGATAGTTCTCGAGCACCGCCACCAGGGTACGGCCGACAGCAAGACCGGAGCCGTTCAGGGTGTGCACCAGTTCCGGCTTGCCGGTTTCCGGGTTGCGGAAACGCGCTTGCATGCGACGGGCCTGGAAGTCGCCGCAGTTGGAGCACGACGAGATTTCGCGGTATTTGTCCTGGCTCGGGATCCACACTTCCAGGTCGTAGGTCTTGACCGCGCTGAAGCCCATGTCGCCGGTGCACAACGCCAGGGTGCGGTAAGGCAGTTCCAGCAGTTGCAGGACTTTCTCGGCGTTGGCGGTCAGGCCTTCCAGCGCTTCCATCGACTTCGCCGGCTCGACGATCTGCACCATCTCGACCTTGTCGAACTGATGCTGGCGGATCATGCCGCGGGTATCGCGACCCGACGCGCCGGCTTCACTGCGAAAGCACGGGGTGTGGGCAACGAACTTGATCGGCAGCAGTTTCGAATCGACGATTTCGCCGGCGACGATGTTTGTCAGCGACACTTCGGCGGTCGGGATCAGGTACAGGTCTGCTTCGCCTTCGCGCGCAATCTTGAACAAGTCTTCTTCGAACTTCGGCAACTGACCGGTGCCTTGCAGTGCCGGAGCCTGGACCAGATAAGGCGTGTAGGCCTCTTCGTAGCCGTGCTCGGTGACGTGCAGGTTGATCATGAACTGCGCCAGGGCGCGGTGCAGACGGGCAATAGGGCCGCGCAGCAGGGCGAAACGGGCGCCGGACAGTTTGGCAGCGGTTTCGAAGTCCAGCCAGCCGAACTTCTCGCCCAGGGCCACGTGGTCCTGAACCGGGAAATCGAAGGCCGTCGGGGTTCCCCAGCGGCGCACTTCGACGTTGCCGTCTTCGTCTTCGCCGACCGGTACCGATTCGTGCGGCAGGTTGGGGATGCCCAGCAGGATCGAGTCCAGCTCGGTCTGGATCGCGTCCAGTTCGACTTTACCGGCACTCAATTCGCCCGCCATGCGCTCGACGTCCGCCATCAGCGGCGCGATGTCTTCGCCGCGCTGCTTGGCCTGACCGATGGATTTGGAGCGCGCGTTACGTTCAGCCTGCAGTGCTTCGGTGCGGGTCTGGACGGTCTTGCGCTGTTCTTCCAGCGCTTCGATGCGCGCAACATCCAGGGCATAGCCACGGGAAGCCAGGCGGTCCGCTACGTCCTGAAGGTTGCTACGTAACAGTTTGGAATCGAGCATGTCGGTTTCTCGTTTATCAAAGTTTGGTCAAGGACAGGCCGGCCCAGGTGGCAAGCAGCCCGCCGAATACGCTGAGCGCCGCATAGCCCAGGGCCAGCGGCACTTGCCCGCTTTCCAGCAGGCGCACCGTATCCAGTGAAAAGGATGAAAAAGTCGTCAGCCCCCCGAGGAAGCCAACGATCAACCCGGCGCGAATCTCAAAAGGCACCTCCGGGCGTATCAAAAACAGACCGTATAGAACACCGATCAGCAAACAGCCCACGATATTAACGGCCAGCGTCGCGGTATAGAAGTGCCGTGGCCAATTCGCGTTGATCCAGTTGCCCGTGGCGAAGCGCAACAGAGTGCCGGCCATCCCGCCGACGGAAACCGCAACGATCACAGGAAGCACTATTTTCTCCGCTGCCGGGGGCTTAAACGGTCGAGTTTCGCCAGGTGATTGAGCTTTTCGCCGATCTTCAATTCCAGGCCACGGGGCACAGGCTGATAGAACGGGATCGGGTCGAGTTCTTCCGGGAAATAGTCTTCTCCGGCGGCGTAGGCGTCCGGCTCATCGTGGGCATAGCGGTATTCATCGCCGTAGCCCAATTGCTTCATAAGCTTGGTCGGCGCGTTGCGCAGGTGCAGCGGGACTTCCAGCGAGCCGTGTTCGGCGGCGGCGCGCAATGCAGTCTTGAAGCCCATGTACACCGCGTTGCTTTTCGGTGCGCAGGCCAGATAGGTGATGGCCTGGGCCACGGCCAGTTCGCCTTCGGGGCTGCCGAGGCGCTCCTGCACTTCCCACGCCGCCAGGCACAGGCTCAAGGCACGCGGGTCGGCATTGCCGATGTCTTCGCTGGCCATGCGCACCACGCGCCGGGCCAGGTACAAGGGGTCGCAACCGCCGTCGATCATCCGCGCGAACCAGTACAGCGCGCCGTCGGGGTTGGAACCGCGCACCGATTTATGCAGCGCGGAGATCTGGTCGTAGAACGCTTCGCCACCCTTGTCGAACCGCCGGCGGGTATCGCCGAGCAGGCTTTGCAGCAGGTCGACACCCATTTCGCTGTTGTCTTCGGCGAGGTCCGAGGCGTTTTCCAGCAAGTTGAGCAAACGCCGGCCATCCCCATCGGCGGCCGACAGCAGCATCTGGAACCCTTCATCGCTGAGGGTCAAGTTGCGTTTGCCCAGGCCACGCTCTTCGGTCAATGCGCGGTGCACCAGCTTGCGCAGGGCCGCTTCGTCGAGGCTTTTGAGCACGTAGACGCGGGCCCGGGACAGCAAGGCGTTGTTGAGTTCGAACGAGGGGTTTTCCGTGGTTGCGCCGATGAAAATCAGCGTGCCGTCTTCGACATAAGGCAGGAACGCGTCCTGCTGCGACTTGTTGAAGCGATGCACTTCATCGACGAACAGGATGGTGCGCTTGCCGTATTGCCCGGCCTGCTGTTTGGCGATTTCCACCGCCTGACGGATCTCCTTGACCCCGGCCAGCACCGCCGAGACCGTTTCGAAGTGCGCATCCGAGACTTCCGCGAGCAATCGCGCCAGGGTGGTTTTGCCCACACCCGGCGGCCCCCAGAAAATCATCGAATGCAGGGCACCCTGCTCCAGCGCTTCGCGCAAGGGCTTGCCGCGAGCGAGCACGTGTTCCTGACCGACGTACTCGTCCAGATTGGCCGCGCGTAAACGGGCGGCCAAGGGCTGGGCGATGGGGGTGCTGCGAAACAGGTCCATGGTATCGGGTGAAACCTCACTGCAAGATTTGAACACCGCAGGTCACTGTAGGAGCGAGCCGGCTCACGATGGCGGCATTACATTCAACATCAATGTTGACTGACCGGACGCTATCGCGAGCAGGCTCACTCCTACAGGGTTTTGCGTATTACTCTTGGATCACATCCGCACCCTTGGGGATGTCAAACTTGAACTTGGACGCTGGCACTGCTTCGTTGGCCTTCACCCCGGTGAACAGGATGTTGGTGCGTTGGCCGACGCTGTCGATCAGTTGCATGTCGTTGAGCAGACCGTTGCGGAACGACAGACGCAGGTTGTCGAACAGAGTGTCCTTGGTTTTCGGCTTCAAGGTGAAGTCGATCACGCCACCCGCCTCTTTCGCGGTGATGTCGAAACTCTGGCTGATCTTCGACACGTCACCGGACAACAGCAGAGCCGGGGTCTGGGTCAGACGCTCGTCCAGCTTCTTGATCGTCGCCTGCTCCAGATCCGGATCCCACAGAGTGACTTTCTTGCCGTCGGATACCATGGTCTGCTCGGCCGGCGCATTAGTGTGCCAGTAGAACAGGCCCGGGCGCTGCAGCGTCATGTCGCCGGTGGTTTCCTGCAACTGGGTGCCGCTGCCGTCGAGGGTCAACTGCGAAAAGTTGGCCGTCAGCGTCTTGGATTTTTCCAGCAATTGGGTCAGGCGCGCCACGTCCTTGTCATCGGCGTTAGCCTGGAGCGTGGTCAAAGCCAGTACCGGCAGCAACAACATGCGGATCAGACGCATGGGAGTCCTCATAACATTCGTGGGAGTGCGGGCGACGCCAATGGGCGCCACCCCTTTCATGCTCGGGTCAGTCGCGCACCGGGCCCGGGGCCAGGACTTCACGCGAACCGTTGGTGTTCATGGACGTCACGACCCCGGCCATTTCCATGGCTTCGATCATGCGCGCGGCGCGGTTGTAGCCGATCTTCAGCTTGCGCTGAACCGCGGAAATGGAGGCACGACGGCTTTCCAGCACGAACTGCACGGCTTCGTCGTACAGCGCGTCGGCCTCAGGATCGTCACCGTCGCCGCCACCACTGCTGCCTTCGAAGCCGCTACCCGCCTCTTCGACGCCATTGAGAATGTCGTCGTTGTATTCCGGCGCGCCACGCAGTTTCCAGGCTTCCACCACGCGGTGAACCTCATCGTCGGACACGAAAGCACCGTGAACACGAATCGGCAGACTGGTGCCCGGCGGCATGTAGAGCATGTCACCGTGACCGAGCAGTTGTTCGGCACCGCCCTGGTCGATGATGGTCCGCGAATCGATCTTGCTCGATACCTGGAACGCCATACGGGTCGGGATGTTGGCCTTGATCAGACCGGTGATCACGTCTACCGACGGACGCTGGGTCGCAAGAATCAGGTGGATACCGGCCGCCCGCGCCTTCTGGGCGATACGGGCGATCAGTTCTTCAACCTTTTTGCCGACGATCATCATCATGTCGGCGAATTCGTCGACCACCACCACGATGGTCGGCAGCTTTTGCAGGAGCGGCGCTTCGTCGTGAATGCTTTCGCGCTTGTACAGCGGATCGCTCAACGGCTCGCCGGCGTCCTGGGCTTCCTTGACCTTGGCGTTGAAGCCAGACAGGTTTCGCACGCCCATCTTGGCCATCAGCTTGTAGCGTCGCTCCATCTCGGCAACGCTCCAGCGCAGGGCGTTGGCGGCGTCCTTCATGTCGGTGACCACCGGGCACAGCAGGTGCGGAATGCCTTCATAGATCGACAGTTCCAACATTTTCGGGTCGATCATGATCAGCTTGGCGTCTTCCGGGCCGGATTTGAACAGGATCGACAGGATCATCGCGTTCACACCCACCGACTTACCGGAACCGGTGGTACCGGCCACCAGCAGGTGCGGCATTTTCGCAAGGTCGGTGATGACCGGCTTGCCGCCGATGTCGTGACCCAGGGCCAGGGTGACCGGGGATTTGAAGTTGTCGTATTCGGGGGTCGACAACACCTCGGAGAAACGCACGATCTGCCGGTCTTCGTTGGGAATCTCGATACCGACGGTGGTCTTGCCCGGAATCACTTCCACCACGCGCACGCTGGTCACGGCCAGGGAACGGGCCAGGTCTTTGGCCAGGTTGGAGATGCGGCTGACCTTGACACCGGCCGCCGGCTGGATTTCGTAACGGGTGATCACCGGACCCGGGTGAATCGAATCCACCGTGACTTCAACGCCGAATTCCTTGAGCTTGATTTCCAGCAGGTGGCCGACCGCCGCCAGGGATTCAGGCGAGTAATTGAGCTGTTTCTTTTCCGCGGGATCGAGAATCGAGATTGGTGGCAAGGTGCCTTCCACGGCGCTGTCGACGAACAACGGCGTCTGCTTCTCTTTCTCGACGCGCTTGCTCGGTGCGGCGGGCTTTGGCGGCGCGGGCGCAATCACCGGCGGCACCTGTTTCTCGCGCTCGGACATGTGCTTGCTCAGGGCTTGCTCACGCTCGATCAGCCGCTCCTTGACCTTCGCCTGCTCGCGCTTGTCGGTGACGGTCGGCGCGACCACTTCATCCATACGGTCGTCGACTTCACGCAACTGGGCAACCAGTCGTTTGCGCTCGGTACGGGCCGCCCACCAGCGATTGGCCGCACCCTGGAACAGTTCGAACAGGTCGAGGGTAATCTTGCCAGTGATGTCCATCACCTTGAACCACGACAGGTCGGTAAACACAGTCAGGCCGAACAGGAACAACGCAATGAACAACAGTGTGCTGCCCTGGATATTCAAGGCGTTCCTGGCCAGGTCGCCAAGGCTTTCGCCCAGCGCACCGCCCGCACCGGCCGGCAGACCGGTCGCGGCATGGAAATGGATATGGGCCAGAGCGGCGCCCGACAGCACCAGGAACACCAGGCCGATCAGGCGCCAGGAGAACAGCCAACCGCTCCACTGCCACGGTTCGTGACGCTGGCGGAAGATCTGGTACGCCTTGACGGCCAACAGCAACGGGAAGATGTAGGCGAAGTAACCCAGCACCATGAACAGGATATCGGCGCTGTAGGAGCCCGCTGGCCCGCCGAAGTTCTGCACGTCGTCGATCTTGCTGTTATGACTCCAGCCCGGATCATCCTTGCCATAGGTCAACAAGGCCATCATCAGGAACAGGCACAAGGCACCGATGGCGATCAGCGCACCTTCCTTGAGTCGGTAGTGCAAGTGCTGGCGCCAGAGCGGAACGACGGCTGGTTTAGGTGCTGCGGTGGATTTCTTCAAAACGCTTCTTTTCCTGCGCCAATGGCGCGTCCATCTGGTGAATGTCTATAAAAACTGCCGAAAAACTACCCAATCCAGGCAGGTAAAAAAGTTAACACGCGTAACCGGGACTACTTTTAACACTGCGCCCCGGTTTTTATAAACACGGCGCGCACTGAATATATGTAACACGCAGGGCATTGTACGGGTTTGTACGCACGACGCCATGCTTGAGACCCTTGGGTGTAGCATAGTCAACAGCACATGACATGCTGTTCAATTTGAGCATGCATTCTCTTTGGTGACAAAGGCTTATGAGGTGTTTTTATGAGCGAAGCGAAGCATTCACGCCTGATTATCCTGGGCTCCGGCCCTGCGGGTTACAGCGCGGCCGTTTATGCCGCCCGCGCCAACCTCAAGCCCGTTGTCATTACCGGCATACAGGCAGGTGGCCAGCTCACCACCACCGTCGAAGTGGATAACTGGCCAGGCGACGTCGAAGGCCTGACCGGACCAGTCCTGATGGACCGCATGCAAAAACACGCCGAACGCTTTGCCACCGAGATCGTTTACGACCACATCCACACCGCCAAGTTGCAACAACGGCCGTTCGAATTGATCGGCGATGGCGGCACCTACACCTGCGACGCCTTGATCATTGCCACCGGCGCCTCCGCGCAATACCTGGGCCTGCCGTCGGAGGAAACGTTTGCCGGCAAAGGGGTATCAGCGTGTGCGACCTGTGACGGATTTTTCTATCGCAATCAGGTGGTCGCGGTGGTCGGCGGCGGTAATACGGCGGTCGAGGAAGCCTTGTACCTGTCGAACATCGCCAAGGAAGTGCACCTGGTGCATCGGCGCGACAAGCTGCGCTCGGAGAAGATCCTCCAGGACAAACTCTTCGAAAAAGCCGCCAACGGCAATGTCCGCCTGCACTGGAACCAGAACCTGGACGAAGTGCTCGGCGATGCCCGCGGCGTGACCGGCGCCCGCCTGCGGGACAGCCAAACGGGTGAAACCAAAGAGCTGCCGCTGGCCGGGGTGTTTATCGCCATCGGCCATAAACCCAATACCGACCTGTTTACGGGCCAACTGGAAATGCGCGACGGGTATCTACTGGTCAAGGGTGGCAGCGAAGGCGATGCCACCGCTACGGCGATTGCCGGGGTTTTTGCCGCCGGTGACGTGGCCGACCACGTTTATCGCCAGGCCGTTACGTCTGCCGGGGCCGGTTGCATGGCGGCACTGGACGCCGAAAAATACCTCGACGACATTCCAACCGTTTGAAGGCAAACTTTATGGCGGGCCAAAACCCGCCACTACCCTCCCCTTCTGTAAGTCCGGATGCCATGCTGACCTGGTTACAACGCAATACCTTGCATTTCCCACCGTTGGAAAAGGCCATGCGCGACCCCAACGGGCTTCTGGCTGCAGGTGGTGATCTGTCCGCCGATCGGCTGATCTCGGCTTATCGCCACGGCTGCTTCCCTTGGTTTTCCGAAGGCCAGCCGATCCTCTGGTGGTCTCCGGACCCGCGCACGGTTCTGTTTCCCGACGAATTGCACGTCTCGCGCAGCCTGAACAAACTGCTGCGTCAGCAACGCTATCAAGTGACCTTCGATCAGGACTTCGCCGCCGTCATCCGCGCCTGTGCCGCCCCCCGGGATTACGCCGATGGCACCTGGATCACCGAGGCCATGCAGGACGCTTATATCGAGCTGCACAGGCGTGGACACGCGCACTCGGTGGAAGTATGGGACGGGGACGAACTGGTTGGCGGGCTGTATGGCCTGGCAATGGGCCAGTTGTTTTTCGGCGAGTCCATGTTCAGCCTCGCTGACAACGCGTCGAAATTCGGCTTTGCCACGCTGGTCCGGCATCTGAAAGACTCGGGCTTTGTACTGATCGATTGCCAGATGCCCACCGACCACCTGCATAGCCTGGGCGCCCGGGCGATTGCGCGCCGCGAGTTTGCCGATTATCTGGCCAGGCACCTTGACCAACCCAACCATGCCACCTGGGTTTGCTGAGCGACTTTTGCGCGCGTGGCTTACACTTATTCAAAAGCATTATCCCGAGGGTTGATCATGACCGAGTTGGCGCGTTTGAAGTTCTATGCCACTCAGCCGCACTCTTGCAGTTATCTGCCCGATGAGCAGGCCACAACCCTGTTCCTCGACCCTAGTCAGCCCATGGATGTGCATGTCTATGCAGACCTGTCGGAGATGGGTTTTCGTCGCAGTGGCGATCATCTCTATCGGCCGCATTGCCAGAATTGCAATGCGTGCGTTCCGGCGCGTATTCCCGTGGGACAGTTCACGCCCAACCGGCAACAGAAACGCATCTTCAAGCGCAACGCGGATTTGCAGGTGCGTCCCGCCAAGCCCGGCTTCAACGAAGAGTACTTCGACCTTTACCAGCGCTATATCGAACAGCGTCACGCCGATGGCGACATGTACCCGCCAAGTCGCGACCAGTTTTCGACATTCCTGGTGCGGGACCTGCCGTTTTCACGCTTTTATGAGTTTCGCCTGAACGGCCGGCTGCTGGCCGTCGCGGTCACCGATCTACTGCCGAACGGTCTTTCGGCGGTCTACACCTTCTACGAGCCCGCCGAAGAGCGTCGCAGCCTTGGGCGCTACGCAATCCTCTGGCAAATCGCCGAGGCCAGCCGGCTGGGGCTGGAGGCGGTCTACCTCGGCTACTGGATCAAAAACTGCAAAAAGATGAACTACAAGACTCAATATCGCCCCATTGAGTTGCTGATTAATCAGCGCTGGGTGGTTCTAAACTAGAGCCAGCCCTAAACCCCTTGGCTTAAACCCCACTTTTCGGGCACAATGCACGCCGCTTTTGCCTGGCGCAGTTGCACCGGGCCATTCATTGGACACCGAGGGCTTTACTGCATGTCGAAAGAAGACAGCTTCGAAATGGAAGGCACTGTCGTCGACACCCTGCCCAACACCATGTTTCGTGTGGAGTTGGAAAATGGGCACGTCGTAACCGCGCACATCTCCGGCAAGATGCGCAAGAACTACATCCGTATTCTTACCGGCGACAAAGTGCGCGTCGAGCTGACGCCCTATGACTTGAGCAAAGGGCGCATCACTTACCGCGCTCGCTAATCAGGTCAATACAAGACGCCCGGCTTATGCCGGGCGTTTTTGTTTGTGGGCGATTTGCCCGCCGCCGATCCACTGGTCCACTGATCCCTGTAGGAGCTGCCGAAGGGGATCGGTGCATATCTGACGGACAGCCAAAAGGCGCCTTTCAGCGCCTTTTGGCTTTGCTTCCAAACGTCAGGCCATCTCGGCTGTGGTCTCGAACTCGAAGGTCAGCTCGCCGTCCTTGATGTCGATGTGCACCACACCGCCATGTTCGGCCAGTTCGCCAAAGAGAATCTCCTCCGCCAGCGGACGCTTGATCTTGTCCTGGATCAGGCGCGCCATTGGGCGAGCACCCATCGCCGCGTCGTAACCACTTTCGGCCAGCCAGCTGCGGGCCGCATCAGTGACTTCCAACAACACACGCTTGTCTTCCAGTTGCGCCTGAAGCTCGGTAAGGAACTTGTCCACCACGCTCTTGATGACCTCATGGCTGAGGCGACCAAACTGGATGATGGTATCCAGACGGTTGCGGAATTCCGGCGTGAAGCTCTTCTTGATCACTTCCATCGCATCGGACGAGTGATCCTGATAGGTGAAACCGATCGAAGCGCGGGCTGCGGTCTCGGCACCGGCGTTGGTCGTCATGATGACGATCACGTTACGGAAATCCGCCTTGCGCCCGTTGTTATCGGTCAACGTACCGTGATCCATCACCTGCAGCAGCAGGTTGAAGACTTCCGGATGCGCCTTCTCGATCTCATCGAGCAACAGCACGCAGTGTGGCTGCTTGGTGATGGCTTCGGTGAGCAGGCCGCCCTGATCGAACCCGACATAACCCGGAGGCGCACCGATCAGACGCGATACGGTGTGGCGCTCCATGTACTCGGACATGTCGAAGCGAATCAACTCGACACCCAAGGCCTTGGCCAACTGACGCGCCGCTTCGGTTTTACCGACACCGGTAGGCCCTGCGAACAGGAACGAACCGACAGGTTTGTCAGGGGATTTGAGGCCGGCACGGGACAGCTTGATCGCGGTTGCCAGCGAATCGATCGCGGCATCCTGACCGAACACGGTCAATTTCAGGTCACGCTCAAGGTTACGCAGCAACTCTTTATCGGAGCTGGTGACGTGTTTTGGCGGAATCCGCGCAATCTTCGCAACGATGTCCTCGACCTGAGGCACTTCGATGCGTTTAACGCGCATTTCCACCGGTTGCAGACGCTGATAGGCACCCGCCTCATCAATGACATCAATGGCCTTGTCCGGCATGTGACGATCATTAATGTAACGCGAGGCCAGTTCGGCAGCCGCGCGCAGGGCTTCATCACTGTATTCGATATTGTGATGGCTTTCGAAACGCCCCTTCAGGCCGCGCAGAATGCCAATGGTGTCTTCCACCGAAGGCTCCGACACATCGACCTTCTGGAAGCGCCGAGCCAAGGCACGGTCCTTCTCGAAGATCCCGCGGAACTCCTGGAACGTTGTGGAACCGATGCAGCGGATATCACCGGACGACAGCAGTGGCTTGAGCAGGTTCGAGGCATCCATGACACCACCGGACGCGGCACCCGCACCAATGATGGTGTGGATCTCGTCGATGAACAGGATCGCCTGCGGACGTTTTTTCAGCTCATTGAGCAACGCCTTGAAGCGCTTCTCGAAATCGCCACGGTACTTGGTACCGGCCAGCAAGGCACCCAGGTCAAGGGAGTAAACCACGCTGTTGGCCAGCAGGTCCGGCACCTGGTTGTCGACAATGCGCTTGGCCAGGCCTTCGGCAATCGCGGTTTTACCCACGCCCGCCTCGCCCACCAGCAGCGGGTTGTTTTTGCGACGACGCGCAAGGATCTGCGCGACACGCTCGACTTCCAGCTCACGACCTACCAACGGATCGATACGACCCTGGCGCGCCAGTTCGTTGAGGTTGCTGGCATAAGCATCCAGGGGATTACCCGAGGAAGAAGACTCACCGCCCTCGTCGTCCTGCATATCTTGCTCACCTTCAGAGTGATCGCCATGCCCCGGCACCTTGGAAATGCCGTGGGCGATGTAGTTGACGACATCTATACGGGCGACGCTCTGCTGCTTCAGCAGGAACACCGCCTGACTCTCTTGCTCACTGAAGATCGCGACCAGCACGTTGGCACCAGTCACTTCGCGTTTGCCCGAGCTCTGTACGTGAAACACAGCACGTTGCAGGACACGCTGGAAGCCCAGGGTTGGCTGGGTTTCGCGATCCTCGTCATGCACGGGGATCAATGGCGTGGTGGAGTCGATGAACTCCTGCAGGTCATGCTTGAGTTTGTCGAGGTTTGCACCGCACGCACGCAAAACGGTGGCGGCAGCCTCATTGTCCAATAGGGCCAGCAAGAGGTGTTCGACGGTCATGAACTCATGACGCTTCGAACGGGCCTCCTTGAAGGCAAGATTGAGGGTGACTTCGAGCTCGCGGTTTAACATAGCTTCACCTCATACCCAAGTGGTCGGCGATTAACCGTCCTTCTCGATTTCACAGAGTAGCGGATGCTGGCTTTCCCTGGCGTACTGGTTGACCTGCATGGCCTTGGTCTCGGCGATGTCGCGGGTAAACACTCCACATACTGCCCGCCCTTCTGTATGGACGGCCAGCATGACCTTGGTCGCCAGCTCGCGATTCAGGTTAAAAAACACCTCGAGCACTTCGACGACGAAATCCATCGGTGTGTAGTCATCGTTGAACAAAACCACCTTGTACATCGGCGGCGCCTGTAGTGCAGGCTTTGCCTCCTGAACAGCAATGCCTGTGGAATCGTCGTCGTGTAAATCAGGGCGATCCTGATTGAATGTTAGTCGAATCTGGCTGATTGCATGCATGGAAAGAAAGGTTCGTCAGTTGTTCAAATACATTGGTGGGGGCGGCTATCAGCGTTTTCAACTCCGACTGCCCGGTCAGCTTGACTATCGGCAAAACGGTGTTACAACCA
This sequence comes from Pseudomonas sp. P4_B3, assembly GCF_056402295.1. Lineage (NCBI taxonomy): Bacteria > Pseudomonadati > Pseudomonadota > Gammaproteobacteria > Pseudomonadales > Pseudomonadaceae > Pseudomonas > Pseudomonas sp. P4_B3. The sequence goes on along the minus strand of NZ_JBFUHR010000032.1, from coordinate 100,703 downwards.
ATAGAGCCCACAGTGGGTAAAAAAGGTCCGCGGAGTCAATCTTATTTACAGATTCGACTGCGGATGTACTGGATGATACTCCAGTGATGGAGTCTGTTGCAGAGGGAGTTGGGTATGTCAGTTGGCAAGGTGAAATGGTTCAACAATGCCAAGGGATTCGGTTTCATTAACACCGATGCCAAAGAAGGCCGTGATGAGGACGGCAAGGAAATCGATTTCTTTGCTCACTATTCGGCCATCGCGATGGACGGCTACAAAACCCTCAAGGCCGGACAAATCGTCAGCTTCGAGATCGTTCAGGGCCCCAAAGGCTTGCATGCATTGAATATCACGTCTGCCACGCTCCCGAGCGAACAGACCGCGCCCGCCACCCAGCACGAAACGGTGTCGAGCTGACGCAACCCGTCATCCAGTCATAAAAAAACCGCCTGACTCAACTTATTGAATCAGGCGGTTTTTGTGTGCCTGCGCGTTCTTACATGTGCGAGATCAGCGCATCACCGAAACCGGAAGACGATACCAGCTTCGCACCTTCCATCAGACGTTCGAAGTCATAGGTCACGGTCTTGGCGGAAATCGCGCCGTTGGTGCCCTTGATGATCAGGTCGGCTGCTTCGGTCCAGCCCATGTGGCGCAGCATCATTTCAGCGGACAGGATCAGCGAACCGGGATTGACCTGGTCCTTGCCGGCGTATTTCGGCGCCGTACCGTGGGTGGCTTCGAACATGGCCACGGTGTCGGACAGGTTGGCACCTGGCGCGATACCGATACCACCCACTTCCGCCGCCAGGGCGTCGGAGAGGTAGTCGCCGTTCAGGTTCAGGGTCGCGATCACATCGTACTCGGCCGGGCGCAGCAGGATCTGCTGGAGCATGGCGTCGGCGATGGCATCCTTGACGATGACGTTCTTGCCGGTTTTCGGGTTCTTGAACTGCATCCACGGACCGCCGTCGAGCAGGGTCGCGCCGAACTCTTCAGCCGCCACTTCGTAGGCCCATTCCTTGAAGGCACCTTCGGTGAACTTCATGATGTTGCCTTTGTGCACGATGGTCAGCGAATCGCGATCGTTGTCGACCACGTATTGCAGGGCCTTGCGTGCCAGACGCTTGGTGCCTTGCAGGGACACCGGCTTGACGCCGATACCGCAGTTTTCGTCGAAACGGATCTTGGTAACGCCCATTTCTTCTTTGAGGAACTTGATGACCTTGGTGGCTTCCGGCGTGCCGGCCTTCCACTCGATGCCGGCGTAGATGTCTTCGGAGTTCTCGCGGAAGATGGTCATGTCGACATCGCCTGGCTTCTTGACCGGGCTAGGCACGCCTTCGAACCAGCGCACCGGGCGCAGGCAGACGTACAGGTCGAGTTGCTGACGCAGGGCCACGTTGAGGGAACGGATGCCGCCACCGACCGGGGTGGTCAGAGGACCTTTGATGGAAACCACGTAATCCTTGACCGCGTCCAGGGTTTCCTGAGGCAGCCAGGTGTCCTGATCGTAAACCTGAGTCGCTTTCTCCCCGGCGTACACTTCCATCCAGGAAATCTTGCGCTCGCCACCGTAAGCCTTCTTAACAGCAGCATCGACAACCTTGATCATGACCGGGCTGATGTCGACACCAATGCCGTCGCCTTCGATGAAGGGGATGATCGGGTTATTAGGAACATTGAGAGAATGGTCTGCATTGACGGTGATTTTGTCGCCGACGGCTGGAACCTGAATCTTCTTGTAACCCATGCTGAACTCCATTGATTGGATTGAACATCTGGCTTGGTTCGAGCGTAACCCAGTTGAATCGGCGCGCAAACCCTATGTTCCATCCATCTGGCGCAAAGCCTTGCAACTCGTGCGCTACAAGCCTGAAAGCAAAGGGAAAAGCGCCAAAACCAAGCACGACGAATGACTCTACGCCCGACTTGCCCCTGCGACCTTTAGACCAATGGACGACATTCGTTGCGTATGAACCATCGGCAGATTGCCAGCTACCTATGTATAATGCCGCCGCTGACCACAGGGTCACGACGGTTGAAGTGCTCTACGACGAGACTTTCCGCCTGGCAGGCCGGCCTGTTATCGCAGTCCGGCCACTTGACGCCTTACTGATGCACCCAACATCACAGCAACGAAACCTCGATATTCGGCTCATGGATGACTTTGAACGAACGCGCTTACCCGGCGCCCTCGAGTTTCTGCGCACGCTTTAGCAAAGAAGAGAGAGTTAATCCGAATATGCCCACCCGCTCGAAGATCATCTATACCTTCACCGACGAAGCTCCTGCCCTCGCCACCTATTCACTGTTGCCTATCGTAGAGGCGTTCACCGCCTCGGCTGATATCGCCGTTGAAACCCGCGATATCTCTCTTGCAGGGCGCATCCTGGCCAGCTTCCCCGAGCAACTGGGTGACAAAGCCGTAGCCGACCACCTCGCCGAACTGGGCGCCCTGGCCGTTACGCCTGAAGCCAACATCATCAAGCTGCCGAACATCAGCGCTTCGGTTCCACAACTGCAAGCCGCGATCAAAGAGCTGCAAGCTCAGGGCTACGCACTGCCGGACTACCCTGAGACCGTCACCAGCGACGCCGACAAAGAAGCCAAGGCGCGTTACGACAAAATCAAGGGCAGCGCCGTGAACCCGGTTCTGCGTGAAGGCAACTCCGACCGCCGCGCTCCGCTGTCGGTCAAGAACTACGCACGCAAGCACCCGCACAAAATGGGCGCCTGGGCCAAGGACTCCAAGTCCCACATCGCACACATGAGCACCGGCGATTTCTACGGCAGCGAAAAAGCTGCCCTGATCGACGCCGCTGACGCCGTGAAGATCGAACTGATCGCTCAAGACGGCACCGCCACCGTCCTGAAAGAAAAGACCAGCGTACAAGCCGGTGAGATCCTCGATTGCGCGGTATTGAGCAAAAACGCCCTGCGCAGCTTCATCGCGGCCGAAATCGAAGACGCCAAGGCACAAGGCGTGCTGCTGTCGGTTCACTTGAAAGCCACCATGATGAAGGTCTCCGACCCGATCATGTTCGGCCAGATCGTTGCCGAGTTCTATAAAGACGCACTGGCCAAGCACGCTGACGTGCTGGCACAGATCGGCTTCAACCTGAACAACGGCATCGGCGACCTGTACGCTCGCATCAAGGCCTTGCCTGCCGAGCAGCAAGCGCAGATCAAAGCTGACATCCAGGCGGTCTACGCCGTTCGCCCATCGCTTGCGATGGTCAACTCCGACAAAGGCATCACCAACCTGCACGTGCCGAGCGACGTCATCGTCGACGCCTCGATGCCAGCAATGATCCGTGACTCCGGCAAGATGTGGGGCACCGACGGCCAGCTGCACGACACCAAGGCCGTGATCCCGGATCGCTGCTACGCGACCATCTACCAGGCAGTGATCGAAGACTGCAAGGCCAACGGCGCGTTCGATCCGACCACCATGGGCAGCGTGCCGAACGTTGGCCTGATGGCGAAGAAAGCCGAAGAGTACGGCTCCCACGACAAGACTTTCCAGATCAAGGCTGACGGCGTTGTTCGCGTCACCGACAGCAAGGGCAACCTGCTGATGGAACAGGCTGTCGAGGCCGGCGACATCTTCCGCATGTGCCAGACCAAAGACGCGCCGATCCAGGACTGGGTCAAACTGGCCGTCAACCGTGCTCGCGCAAGCGCGACCCCGGCGATCTTCTGGCTGGACCCGATGCGCGCCCACGACGGCGTAGTGATCGAGAAAGTTCAGGCTTACCTGAAAGATCACGACACTGCCGGCCTGGACATCCAGATCATGGCGCCGGTCGACGCGATGAAGTACACCCTGCAGCGCACCCGCGAAGGTAAAGACACCATCTCGGTGACCGGCAACGTACTGCGCGACTACCTGACCGACCTGTTCCCGATCATGGAACTGGGCACCAGCGCCAAGATGCTGTCGATCGTGCCGCTGATGAACGGCGGTGGCCTGTTCGAAACCGGCGCTGGCGGTTCGGCTCCGAAGCACGTTCAGCAGTTGCTGGAAGAAAACTTCCTGCGCTGGGATTCGCTGGGTGAATTCCTGGCCCTGGCCGCGTCCCTGGAACACCTGGGCGTGACCTACAACAACCCTAAGGCGCTGGTGCTGGCCAAGACCCTGGACCAGGCCACCGGCCAGTTCCTGGACAACAACAAGTCGCCATCGCGCAAAGTCGGCAACATCGACAACCGCGGCAGCCACTTCTACCTGGCACTGTACTGGGCTCAAGCCCTGGCTGCCCAGACCGAAGACACTGCACTGCAAGCGCAGTTCGCGACCCTGGCCAAGACCCTGACCGAGAACGAGGCGACCATCGTTGCCGAGCTCAACGCCGTTCAGGGCAAGCCAGTGGACATCGGCGGTTACTACCACGCCGACGCCGAGCTGATCAGCAAGGCCATGCGCCCAAGCGCAACCTTCAACGCGGCAGTTGCTGCGCTGGTTTAAGGTTGTAAGGGAACATCACAAACCCCGGCCCTGTGCCGGGGTTTGTGTTTATGGCTGGAGCTCAAAACCCTGTAGGAGCTGGCTTGCCAGCGAAGGCGATTTATCATTCAAAACCTTCATTGACTGATCCACCGCTTTCGCTGGCAAGCCAGCTCCTACAGGGTTCGGTTTTCAACTTTCAACATTGAGGGAACACACATGGACTGGAAACCCCACATCACCGTCGCTACCATCGTCGAAGACAACGGCCGATTCCTGATGGTGGAAGAACTCAAGCACGGGCGCGTCGTACTCAACCAGCCCGCCGGTCATCTGGACCCGAACGAAACCCTGACCGAAGCCGCCGTGCGCGAAACCCTCGAGGAAACAGGCTGGGACGTCGAACCCACCGGCGTGCTGGGCATTTACCTCTACACCGCCCCGAGCAACGGCGTGACCTACCAGAGGGTCTGCTTCATCGCCAAACCACTGAAACACCACGCGGATTATCAACTGGATGACGGCATCATCGGCGCCAAGTGGTTGACCCGCGAGGAATTAATCGAGCAGCGCGACAACTGGCGCAGCGAGCTGATCATCCGCTGCATCGACGACTATCTGACAGGCCAACACTTCGGCCTCGAATTGATCCGTCCTTCTCTTTAGCCTTGCGGGCCTTAGCCTGCTAGAATCGCGTCCTTTTTCAAGACACTCATTGAATCCCTATGCGTGATCCAGCCCCTTCTGACACACAAAAGAAGCGCGTCATTGTCGGCATGTCCGGCGGCGTGGACTCTTCCGTTTCCGCCCTCCTGCTGATCGAGCAGGGCTATGAGGTGGAAGGCCTGTTCATGAAGAACTGGGAAGAAGACGATGGAACGGAATACTGCACCGCCATGGATGATCTGGCGGATGCCCAGGCCGTGTGCGACAAGATTGGCATCAAGCTGCACACCGCCAACTTCGCCGCCGAGTACTGGGACAACGTGTTCGAGCACTTCCTGGCCGAATACAAGGCCGGACGCACGCCGAACCCGGACATCCTGTGCAACCGCGAAATCAAGTTCAAGGCGTTCCTCGACTACGCCATGATGCTCGGCGCCGACCTGATCGCCACCGGTCACTACGTGCGTCGCCGCGACATCGACGGCCGCACCGAACTGCTCAAGGGCCTGGATCCGAACAAGGACCAGAGCTACTTCCTGCACGCCGTCGGCGGTGAACAGATCGCCAAGACCCTGTTCCCGGTCGGCGAGCTGGAAAAACCGCAAGTGCGCGCCATTGCCGAGAAATACGAACTGGCGACCGCGAAGAAAAAGGATTCCACCGGGATCTGCTTTATCGGCGAGCGCCGCTTCAGCGACTTCCTCAAGCAGTACCTGCCAGCGCAACCGGGCGAGATCAAGACCACCGAAGGTGAAGTCATCGGCCGTCACCACGGCCTGATGTACCACACCATCGGCCAGCGCCAGGGCCTGGGCATTGGCGGGCTGAAAGATGCCAGCGATGAGCCGTGGTACGTGCTGATCAAGGACCTGGAACACAACGAGCTGATCGTTGGCCAGGGCAACGATCACCCGTGGCTGTTCTCCCGCGCCCTGCTCGCTTCCGATATCTACTGGGTCAACCCGATCGATCTGAGCCAGCCACGCAAGCTGACCGCCAAGGTTCGTTATCGCCAGAGCGACCAGCCGTGCACCCTGGAAAAAACCGCCACCGGTTATCGCGCGACCTTCGATGATCCGCAACGCGCGGTCACTCCGGGCCAGTCCGTGGTGTTCTACGACGGTGAAATCTGCCTCGGCGGCGGCGTGATTGAAGTAGCCGAGCCGTGGACGAGCAAGGGCCAGGCCCTATGAACCCGATTCAGGAGCAACTGACAGCACTGGGCGGCGTGTTTCTCGCCGCCGTGCTGGTGGACAGGATTGCCAAGTCCGGCCAGACCAACGAAGCCGGACTGACCTGCATGCTCGGTAGCCTGCTGATCCGCGACCCCAAGGACACTTTGGAAGTCTACGGCGGCGACGACATCAACCTGCGCGAAGGCTACCGCGCGCTGATTGGCGCCCTCGAACGCGATCCAAGCGCCCTGCAGCGCGAACCGCTGCGTTATGCCCTGGCCATGCTCGGCCTTGAACGTCAGCTGGCCAAGCGCAACGACATGCTCGACGTGATTGGCAAGCGTCTGCCGCAGATTCAGTCCCAGGTCGAACACTTCGGCCCGGCCCACGAAAACGTGATCGCTGCATGCGGCGCGCTGTATCAGGACACCCTGAGCACCCTGCGCCAACGCATCCAGGTGCACGGTGACATGCGCAACCTACAGCAACCGAGCAATGCCTCGAAAATTCGCGCCCTGCTGCTGGCCGGCATCCGTTCGGCGCGCCTGTGGCGGCAATTGGGCGGTCATCGCTGGCAGCTGGTGATCAGCCGCCGCAAATTGCTGAAAGAGCTTTACCCGTTGATGCGTAACGAATAACCCGCATCGACAGAACTGAACATAGCAATACGCGTAATACGCCGGTCAGTTGGCGACGGACCGGCGGATTTTTTCATGTATGATACGCGCCCCATTTCGTTGCCCGACTGTCCGAGAACACCCCATGCAGCTCTCTTCGCTCACTGCGGTTTCCCCTGTTGACGGCCGCTACGCCGGCAAAACCCAGGCCCTGCGCCCAATTTTCAGCGAGTACGGCCTGATCCGTGCCCGCGTTCTGGTTGAAGTGCGCTGGCTCCAGCGCCTGGCCGCTCACCCTGCCATCAGCGAAGTGCCGGCGTTCTCTGCCGAAGCCAACGCTGTGCTCAACACCCTGGCGGAAAATTTCTCTCTGGAGCACGCCGAGCGCGTCAAAGAGATCGAGCGCACCACCAACCACGACGTCAAGGCCATTGAATACCTGCTCAAAGAGCAGGCGGCCAAGCTGCCGGAACTGGCCAAGGTCAGCGAGTTCATCCACTTTGCCTGCACCAGTGAGGACATCAACAACCTGTCCCACGCCCTGATGCTGCGCGAAGGCCGTGATGACGTGATGCTGCCGCTGATGCGCCAGACCGCCAACGCCATCCGCGAACTGGCGATCCGCTTCGCCGACGTACCGATGCTGTCGCGCACCCACGGTCAACCGGCCTCACCGACCACCCTGGGTAAAGAACTGGCGAACGTGGTTTACCGCCTGGAGCGCCAGATCGCTCAAGTCGCTGCCGTTCCGCTGCTGGGCAAGATCAACGGCGCTGTCGGCAACTACAACGCCCACCTGTCGGCCTACCCCGAGATCGACTGGGAAGCCAACGCCCGCGCCTTCATCGAAGACGAGCTGGGCCTGGGCTTCAACCCGTACACCACGCAGATCGAACCGCACGACTACATCGCCGAGCTGTTCGACGCGATTGCGCGCTTCAACACCATCCTGATCGACTTCGACCGCGACATCTGGGGCTACATCTCCCTGGGCTATTTCAAGCAGCGCACCATCGCTGGCGAAATCGGCTCGTCGACCATGCCGCACAAAGTCAACCCGATCGACTTCGAGAACTCCGAAGGCAACCTGGGCATCGCCAACGCACTGTTCCAGCACCTGGCGAGCAAACTGCCAATCTCTCGTTGGCAGCGCGACCTGACCGACTCCACCGTACTGCGCAACCTCGGTGTCGGCTTCGCCCACAGCGTGATCGCCTACGAAGCCAGCCTCAAGGGCATCAGCAAGCTTGAGCTCAACGAGCAGAAGATTGCCGCTGACCTGGACGCCTGCTGGGAAGTACTGGCCGAGCCGATCCAGACCGTAATGCGTCGCTACAACATCGAAAACCCGTACGAAAAGCTGAAAGAACTGACCCGCGGCAAGGGCATCAGCCCAGAAGCGCTGCAGACTTTCATCGACGGCCTGGACATGCCAGCCGCCGCCAAGGCCGAGCTGAAATTGCTCACCCCGGCCAACTACATCGGCAACGCTGTAGAACAAGCCAGACGCATCTGATCGACCGCTAGACCCTTTTAAGACGCCCGGCAGCGCCGGGCGTTTTTATTCCCGTCTGAAAAGTGCATTTTTTCAATAGGTTACACATGAATCCTGATATTCCTCTTCAACTTCTGGGCGGCATCACGGCACGGGAATTCCTGCGCGACTACTGGCAGAAAAAACCACTGCTGATCCGCCAGGCGATTCCTGATTTCGAAAGCCCGATCGACGCCGACGAACTGGCCGGCCTGGCGCTGGAAGAAGAAGTCGAATCGCGACTGATCATCGAGAATGGCGAGCGTCCGTGGGAACTGCGTCGCGGCCCGTTCGCCGAAGATGAATTCAGCAAGCTGCCTGAACGTGACTGGACCCTGCTGGTTCAAGCCGTGGATCAATTCGTGCCGGAAGTCAGCGAACTGCTGGAAAACTTCCGCTTTCTGCCGAGCTGGCGCATCGACGACGTGATGATCAGCTACGCCGCGCCAGGTGGCAGCGTTGGTCCGCACTTCGACAACTACGACGTGTTCCTGCTGCAAGGCCACGGCAAGCGCAACTGGAAGATCGGCCAGATGTGCAACACCGAGAGCCCGATGCTGACCCACGCCGACCTGCGCATCCTCTCCGAATTCGAAGCCACCGATGAATGGGTGCTGGAACCGGGCGATATGCTCTACCTGCCACCGCGCCTGGCCCATTGCGGCGTTGCCGTTGATGAATGCATGACCTACTCGGTCGGCTTCCGCGCACCGAGCGCCGCTGAAGTGCTGACCCACTTCACTGACTTCCTCAGCCAGTTCCTGTCGGACGAAGAACGCTACACCGACGCCGACGCCTTGCCGACTGCCGACCCTCACCAGATCCAGCGCGATGCACTCGACCGCTTGAAAGGCCTGCTGGCCGAGCACATGAGCGACGAGCGCCTGCTGCTGACCTGGTTCGGCCAGTTCATGACCGAGCCACGTTACCCGGAACTGGTGGTGGGCCCGGAAGACGTCGAAGAAGAGGACTTCATGTCCGCCCTGGAGCAAGGCGCGATCCTGATTCGCAACCCGAGCGCACGCCTGGCGTGGTCTGAAGTCGATGACGACCTGCTGCTGTTCGCCAGCGGCCAGAGCCGTTACCTGCCAGGCAAGCTGCGCGAACTGCTGAAGATGATCTGCGCCGCCGACTCGCTGCACGCCGACAACCTCGGCGAATGGCTGAGCGACGAAGACGGCCGCGGCCTGCTGTGCGAACTGGTCAAGCAAGGAAGCCTGGGGTTTGCCGATGAATAAGATTCACGTACGTGTCGCAGACTGGCAAAAGGACAACGCCGAGATCCGGCGCATTCGTGAGACGGTGTTCGTCGCCGAGCAATCCGTTCCGCCAGAATTGGAATGGGACGCCGATGACATTGATGCAGTGCATTTCCTCGCTTACGAAGGCGACTTTCCAATTGGCACCGCCCGCTTGCTGCCCGATGGTCACATCGGCCGAGTGTCGGTGCTCAAGGACTGGCGTGGCCTGAAAGTCGGCGACGCACTGATGCAAGCGGTGATTGGCGAAGCTGAAGAGCACGGGTTGAAGCAGCAGATGCTCAGCGCTCAAGTGCAAGCCACGGCGTTCTATGAGCGCCTGGGCTTTCACATGGTCAGTGAGGAGTTCCTGGAAGCCGGGATTCCGCATGTGGACATGGTGCGGCATTCGGCCTGAGACCCTGTGATGAGGGGGCTTGCTCCCGCCGGGTCGCGAAGCGACCCTAAATTATTGGGGCTGCTGCGCAGTCCAGCGGGAGCAAGCTCCCTCGCCACAAAAGCACTCGACCACACCACAAAACGCCCCGCTATCTTCGGATACCGGGGCGTTTTGCTGTCTACCATTCAACTTACCCCATCCCGGGCCGACAAACTGGCACTATCAATACTTGTAGGAGCGAGCTTGCTCGCGATGGACTTGAGAGCGCCGCGGGGTGCCAGGCGTCACGCATTATCGTTGACGACCATCGCGAGCAAGCTCGCTCCTACACAAATCATAATGGCGGAGATAACGGATATGTCCCTACGCACCCTGCTCAGCACCCTGCTGGTGGTCTGCAGTTTTTCGGTCATGGCAGCCACCGAAATCGTGCCGCTGAACTACCGCACCAGCGCCGACCTGCTGCCCGTGGCGCAGGATTTCGTCGGCAAGGACGGACAGGTCAGCGCCTACGGCAATCAACTCATCGTCAACGCCGATCAACGCAAGATCGACGAACTTAAAGCCCTTCTTTCGCAACTCGACACTGCACCCAAGCGCCTGCTGATCACCGTCGACACCAGCGACAACAACTTCCAGGACGACCAGGGTTATTCGGTCAACGGCGCCAAGTCAAACCAGACCCGCATCATCAACTACAGCACCGATAGCCGCGACGGCGGCATTCAGCAAGTGCAGGCCAGCGAAGGCGCACCGGCACTGATCCAGGTCGGCCAGAGCGTGCCGATCACCAGCAGCCAGAGCGACTCCTATGGCGGTTACCGCAACCAGACTGAATACCGCAACGTCACCCAGGGCTTCTACGTCACCGCAAACGTCACCGGTGACATCGTTCACTTGTCGATCAGTACCAACCGTGACCGCATGAGCCAGGAACGTCCCGATGTAGTGAACGTACAAAGCACCGACACAACCGTCACCGGTCACCTCGGTGAGTGGATCCTGCTGGCCGGGGTGAATGGCCAGACCCAGGCCGACAAACAGGGCCTGACCCGCAGCTACTCGAGCCAGAGCCGCAACGACATGACATTGCGGGTGAAAGTCGACACCCTGGACCAAAGCACCAAAAACTGACTGACGAGTCGTATTAGACCAAAGATGTAGTGCTTGAAAAAAAGCACTACAAAACGTTTGACGAGCCAAAAAAGCGAAGGCATGATGGCCTCGCTCCCGCTAATCAGAGGCCCTGGCAAGGGCCTTCGAGGCGATGTTCGCACCTACCCCCGCGAACCGCTTCGTGTCTGTACCGCCCACAAGGTGTGTTTGACGAGGTTGTCGACTGGAACGAAGTTGTCCCGAGGGACGGAAGCGTAATAGGTAACCCGGCACCACACTGATGTTCGCACCAAGGCCCACGACGCCCGAATGCGCCCGCAGTTCGCCTTTACCTGCTCACTTCCCCTCGAGCCGATCGTTCATCCCGTCGCCCTCCCCGCCGAATCCGACTTGACCGCTTAAGCTTCTGGTCAGCGAGCGCAGGAATTTTCCACCGCAGAACAACTTTTCATAAAGACGCGACGAGGTTTATCTCCCATGGCACTGACACGCGAACAGCAAATTGCAGCCCTCGAAAAAGACTGGGCTGAAAACCCGCGCTGGAAAGGCGTGACACGCACTTACTCCGCTGCTGACGTCGTCCGCCTGCGTGGCTCGGTTCAACCTGAGCACACCTTTGCAAAAATGGGCGCCGAGAAGCTGTGGAACCTGGTCACCCAAGGTGCCAAGCCGGCCTTCCGTCCTGAGAAAGATTTCGTCAACTGCATGGGCGCCCTGACCGGCGGCCAGGCTGTACAACAAGTCAAGGCCGGTATCCAGGCGATCTACCTGTCGGGCTGGCAAGTGGCTGCGGACAACAACTCCGCCGAATCGATGTACCCGGATCAGTCGCTGTACCCGGTGGACTCGGTTCCAACCGTGGTCAAGCGCATCAACAACTCGTTCCGTCGTGCCGACCAGATCCAGTGGAAAGCCGGCAAGAACCCGGGCGACGCTGGCTACATCGACTACTTCGCGCCAATCGTGGCTGACGCTGAAGCCGGTTTCGGCGGCGTACTGAACGCTTACGAGCTGATGAAGAGCATGATCGAAGCAGGCGCCGCCGGCGTTCACTTCGAAGACCAACTGGCTTCCGTGAAGAAATGCGGCCACATGGGCGGCAAGGTACTGGTTCCTACCCAGGAAGCCGTACAGAAGCTGACCGCTGCTCGCCTGGCTGCTGACGTTGCCGGTACTCCGACCATCATCCTGGCCCGTACCGATGCTAACGCCGCTGACCTGCTGACTTCCGACTGCGACCCGTACGACCAGCCATTCGTGACTGGCGAACGTACCCAGGAAGGCTTCTACAAAGTACGCGCCGGCCTGGACCAGGCCATCGCTCGCGGTCTGGCCTACGCTCCGTACGCCGACCTGATCTGGTGCGAAACCGCCAAGCCAGACCTGGACGAGGCTCGTCGCTTCGCTGAAGCGATCAAGAAGGAATACCCGGACCAACTGCTGTCGTACAACTGCTCGCCTTCCTTCAACTGGAAGAAAAACCTGGACGACGCGACCATCGCCAAGTTCCAGCGCGAACTGTCCGCCATGGGCTACAAGCACCAGTTCATCACCCTGGCCGGCATTCACAACATGTGGCACAGCATGTTCAACCTGGCGCACGACTACGCCCGCAACGACATGACTGCCTACGTGAAGCTGCAAGAGCAGGAATTCGCTGACGCCGCCAAGGGTTACACCTTCGTGGCGCACCAGCAGGAAGTGGGCACCGGCTACTTCGACGACATGACTACCGTGATCCAGGGTGGCTCGTCTTCAGTGACCGCACTGACCGGTTCGACCGAAGAAGAACAGTTCCACTGATCTGCTTCGCCTGAGCAAACGGCCGTTGCGGACCAATTAGAAACCGCAACGCCGCAAATCTGACGCCCCGACTGGTTCGGGGCGTTTTTTTGCCTGCGCCCTCCCCCCCAAAAACCACAAACTCCTGTAGGAGCTGCCGCAGGCTGCGATCTTTTGATCTTGCCTCTAAAAAAACAAGATCAAAAGATCGCAGCCTCGTTTCACTCGACAGCTCCTACAGGGGATCGGCGATAGCCTGACGAAACATTGATCCAGAGCGCCATCGGCGTCAGAAAAATCCGCTAAAACACGCCCCTCCGCTACTTGCAGTAACGCCCATACAAGACAACTTCCCGAGTATCCGAAGGACAAGCAGTTTAAAAACCGATCCAAATAATACTGATTATCATTTATAGGCAGCAATGTTCGTTACATTCCCTACAAAACATAATTGACGAAATGCCGGCTAATGCCCACGGGCCAAGGGCTACAGGGCCTTGAGGGCTCCCTATGTCCTTATTCCTATAAATAATTTCGCTATAGGAATTTTACTTGCCGGGTGTTTAGCCATAAAATCAGCGGGATTGATTGCTGCGACATATCGTCACTGCCTTTGTTTCTTTTCAAGCTCAGAGACCTTTGCTCTCTGTTAAGGATTACCAGCATGCCCGAAGCGACAGGACTCATGGCCCACAACTGGGGCTTTGCCATTTTCCTTCTAGGCGTTGTCGGCCTCTGCGCCTTCATGCTCGGTGTTTCCAGCCTCCTCGGGTCAAAAGCCTGGGGCCGCAGCAAAAACGAACCGTTCGAGTCCGGCATGCTACCTACAGGTGGCGCCCGCTTGCGGCTCTCAGCCAAATTCTATCTGGTCGCGATGCTCTTCGTGATCTTCGATATCGAAGCCCTCTTTCTCTTTGCATGGTCTGTGTCCGTCCGCGAAAGCGGCTGGACCGGATTCGTCGAAGCTCTCGTTTTCATAGCAATTCTGTTGGCAGGCCTTGTCTACCTATTCCGAGTGGGCGCCCTTGACTGGGCTCCGGAAGCTCGGCGCAAGCGGCAAGCGAAGCTGAAACAATGAGGCTTTGGCAATGCAATACAATCTCACCAGGATCGACCCCGATGCTCCTAACGAGCAGTATCCGATTGGCCAGCGGGAAACCGTTTCCGATCCGTTAGAAGATCAAGTCCACAAAAACATTTTCATGGGCAAGCTCGAAGACGTGCTTAACGGCACGATCAACTGGGGGCGCAAGAACTCCCTGTGGCCGTATAACTTCGGTCTTTCGTGCTGCTACGTGGAAATGACCACCGCCTTCACGGCGCCCCACGACATCGCGCGCTTTGGCGCCGAGGTTATCCGGGCATCACCGCGCCAGGCGGATTTCATGGTTATCGCCGGTACCTGCTTCATCAAGATGGCGCCGATCATTCAGCGTCTCTACGAGCAAATGCTCGAACCTAAATGGGTCATCTCCATGGGTTCGTGCGCCAACTCCGGTGGCATGTACGACATCTACTCCGTCGTTCAAGGGGTGGACAAGTTCCTGCCCGTGGACGTCTACGTGCCTGGCTGCCCGCCCCGCCCTGAAGCTTTCCTGCAAGGCCTGATGCTGTTGCAGGAGTCGATTGGCCAGGAGCGTCGCCCACTTTCCTGGGTCGTTGGCGATCAAGGCGTGTATCGCGCCGAGATGCCTTCCGAAAAGGAAAAGCGCCGCGAACAGCGAATCGCAGTCACCAACCTGCGCAGCCCCGACGAAGTCTGATCCAGATCTGCTTCTTTCCATAGAACGAGAACCTGGCTTCATTCTTTACGTTGACCGAAAGCGATAAAATAACCATGACTACAGGCAGTGCTCTGTACATCCCGCCTTACAAGGCAGACGACCAGGATGTGGTCGTCGAACTGAACAACCGTTTTGGCCCGGAGGCGTTCACCGCCCAGCCTACCCGCACCGGCATGCCGGTGCTTTGGGTTGCCCGCGCCAAACTCGTCGAAGTCCTGACCTTCCTGCGCAACCTGCCCAAGCCGTACGTCATGCTCTATGACCTGCACGGCGTGGACGAGCGTCTGCGCACCAAGCGTCAAGGGCTGCCGAACGGCGTCGACTTCTCCGTGTTCTATCACTTGATGTCGATCGAACGTAATAGTGACGTAATGATCAAGGTCGCCTTGTCCGAGAGCGACCTCAGTTTACCGACCGTCACCAGCATCTGGCCGAACGCCAACTGGTACGAGCGTGAAGTCTGGGACATGTTCGGCATCGACTTCAAAGGCCACCCTCACCTGTCGCGCATCATGATGCCGCCGACCTGGGAAGGTCACCCGCTGCGCAAGGACTTCCCGGCGCGTGCCACCGAGTTCGACCCGTTCACCCTGAACCTGGCCAAGCAGCAGCTCGAGGAAGAGTCCGCGCGCTTCAAGCCGGAAGACTGGGGCATGAAGCGTTCCGGCCCGAACGAGGACTACATGTTCCTCAACCTCGGCCCGAACCACCCGTCCGCGCATGGTGCGTTCCGCATCATCCTGCAGCTGGACGGTGAAGAGATCGTCGACTGCGTACCGGACGTCGGTTACCACCACCGTGGTGCCGAGAAGATGGCCGAGCGTCAGTCCTGGCACAGCTTCATCCCGTACACCGACCGTATCGACTACCTCGGCGGCGTGATGAACAACCTGCCGTACGTGCTCTCGGTCGAGAAGCTGGCCGGCATCAAGGTGCCGGAGAAGGTCGACGTCATCCGCATCATGATGGCCGAGTTCTTCCGGATCACCAGCCACCTGCTGTTCCTGGGTACCTACATCCAGGACGTCGGCGCCATGACCCCGGTGTTCTTCACTTTCACCGACCGTCAGCGCGCGTACACGGTGATCGAAGCCATTACCGGTTTCCGCCTGCACCCGGCCTGGTACCGCATCGGTGGCGTCGCCCACGACCTGCCGCGCGGCTGGGAAAAACTGGTCAAGGATTTCGTCGAGTGGATGCCCAAGCGTCTGGACGAATACCAGAAAGCCGCACTGGACAACAGCATCCTGCGTGGCCGGACCATCGGCGTCGCCGACTACAACACCAAAGAGGCCCTGGAATGGGGCGTCACCGGTGCCGGCCTGCGTTCGACCGGTTGCGATTTCGACCTGCGCAAAGCGCGTCCGTACTCGGGCTACGAGAACTTCGAATTCGAAGTGCCGCTGGCCGCCAATGGCGATGCCTATGACCGCTGCATCGTGCGTGTCGAGGAGATGCGCCAGAGCATCAGGATCATCGACCAGTGCCTGCGCAACATGCCGGAAGGCCCGTACAAAGCGGATCACCCGCTGACCACGCCGCCGCCGAAAGAGCGCACCCTGCAGCACATCGAAACCTTGATCACACACTTCCTGCAAGTTTCGTGGGGCCCGGTCATGCCGGCCAACGAATCCTTCCAGATGATCGAAGCGACCAAGGGCATCAACAGTTATTACCTGACGAGCGATGGCGGCACCATGAGCTACCGCACCCGGATTCGTACCCCAAGCTTCCCGCACCTGCAGCAGATCCCTTCGGTGATCAAAGGCAGCATGGTCGCGGACTTGATTGCGTACCTGGGTAGTATCGATTTCGTTATGGCCGACGTGGACCGCTAAGCATGAACAGCACGCTTATCCAGACAGACCGTTTCACCTTGAGTGAAACCGAGCGCTCGGCCATCGAGCACGAGTTGCATCACTACGAAGACCCGCGAGCGGCGTCGATCGAAGCCCTGAAGATCGTCCAGAAGGAACGTGGCTGGGTGCCGGACGGCGCCCTGTACGCCATCGGCGAGATCCTCGGCATCCCGGCCAGCGACGTTGAAGGTGTGGCGACGTTCTATAGCCAGATCTTCCGTCAGCCAGTGGGCCGTCACATCATTCGCGTCTGCGACAGCATGGTCTGCTACATCGGCGGCCACGAGTCCGTGGTCAGTGAAATCCAGAGCAAACTGGGCATCGGCCTGGGTCAGACCACCACCGATGGTCGTTTCACCCTGCTGCCGGTCTGCTGCCTCGGCAACTGCGACAAGGCGCCGGCGTTGATGATCGACGACGACACTTTCGGTGATGTGCAGCCAGCAGGCGTTGCCAAATTGCTCGAGGGCTACGTATGACCCTGACTTCCTTCGGTCCGGCCAACCTCATCAAACGTTCGGCCGAGACTCACCCACTGACCTGGCGTCTGCGTGACGACGGCGAAGCCGTATGGCTCGACGAGTACCAGGCCAAGAACGGTTACGCCGCTGCGCGCAAGGCCTTCGCCGACATGGCTCAGGACGACATCGTCCAGACCGTGAAAGACTCCGGCCTCAAGGGCCGCGGCGGTGCAGGCTTCCCCACTGGCGTGAAGTGGGGCCTGATGCCAAAGGACGAATCCATCAACATCCGCTACCTGCTGTGCAACGCGGATGAAATGGAGCCGAACACCTGGAAAGACCGCATGTTGATGGAGCAACTGCCCCATCTGCTGATCGAAGGCATGCTGATCAGTGCCCGCGCGCTGAAAACCTACCGTGGCTACATCTTCCTGCGTGGCGAGTACACCACCGCCGCCAAGCACTTGAACCGTGCCGTGGAAGAAGCCAAGGCAGCTGGCCTGCTGGGCAAGAACATCCTGGGTTCGGGTTTTGATTTCGAACTGTTCGTCCACACTGGCGCCGGGCGTTACATCTGCGGTGAAGAAACCGCACTGATCAACTCCCTCGAAGGCCGCCGCGCCAACCCGCGCTCCAAGCCGCCGTTCCCGGCCGCCGTTGGCGTGTGGGGCAAGCCGACTTGCGTGAACAACGTCGAGACCCTCTGCAACGTGCCGGCGATCATTGCCGACGGCGTGGACTGGTACAAATCGTTGGCCTGCGAAGGCAGTGAAGACATGGGCACCAAGCTCATGGGCTTCTCCGGTAAGGTCAAGAACCCGGGCCTGTGGGAACTGCCATTCGGCGTCACCGCTCGCGAGCTGTTCGAAGACTACGCCGGCGGCATGCGCGACGGTTACAAGCTCAAGTGCTGGCAGCCTGGCGGCGCCGGTACCGGCTTCCTGTTGCCGGAACACCTGGACGCACAAATGTACGCCGGCGGCATCGCCAAAGTGGGCACCCGTATGGGTACCGGCCTGGCCATGGCGGTGGACGACAGCGTCAACATGGTGTCCCTGCTGCGCAACATGGAACAGTTCTTCGCCCGCGAGTCCTGTGGCTTCTGCACCCCGTGCCGCGATGGCTTGCCATGGAGCGTCAAGCTCCTGATGGCCATCGAGAACGGTGAAGGGCAAGCCGGCGACATCGAGACCCTGCTGGGTCTGGTCGGCTTCCTCGGCCCAGGCAAGACCTTCTGTGCTCACGCACCGGGCGCCGTGGAGCCGTTGGGCAGCGCGATCAAATACTTCCGCCATGAGTTCGAAGCCGGTATCGCGCCAGTCAGCGCCGCCGTCCCGCCTCTGGCAAGGCCGATCCTGGTCGGCGCGTAAACGCTTAAAAAAGGCGAAGGGTCCGTGCCCTTCGCTTTTCGTGTGATGACGCCTTTAACGGCTGTGTTGATTCACGCGGATAACAAGATTCCATTAGCCACGCCCGCTGACACCGGGCCAACGAAGAACTTTGAACCATGGCCACTATCCACGTAGACGGCAAAGAGCTCGAAGTCGATGGGGCAGACAACCTGTTACAGGCATGTCTGTCGCTAGGCCTCGATATCCCTTATTTCTGCTGGCACCCTGCCCTTGGCAGCGTTGGCGCTTGCCGCCAGTGCGCGGTCAAGCAGTACACCGACGAGAACGACACCCGTGGTCGTATCGTGATGTCCTGCATGACCCCTGCCACCGACGGCACCTGGATCTCCATCGAAGATGAAGAATCCAAGGCCTTCCGTGCCAGTGTTGTTGAATGGTTGATGACCAACCACCCTCACGACTGCCCGGTCTGTGAAGAAGGCGGTCACTGCCACCTGCAAGACATGACGGTAATGACCGGCCACAACGAGCGCCGTTACCGCTTCACCAAGCGTACTCACCAGAACCAGCAACTGGGCCCGTTCATTTCCCACGAAATGAACCGCTGCATCGCTTGCTACCGTTGCGTGCGCTTCTATAAAGACTACGCCGGCGGCACCGACTTGGGCGTATACGGCGCCCACGACAACGTGTACTTCGGTCGCGTTGAAGACGGCACCCTGGAAAGCGAGTTCTCCGGCAACCTCACCGAGGTCTGCCCGACCGGTGTGTTCACCGACAAGACTCACTCCGAGCGCTACAACCGTAAGTGGGACATGCAGTTCTCGCCGAGCATCTGCCATGGCTGCTCCAGCGGTTGCAACATTTCCCCGGGCGAGCGTTACGGCGAACTGCGTCGCATCGAAAACCGTTTCAACGGTTCGGTGAACCAGTACTTCCTGTGCGACCGTGGCCGTTTCGGCTATGGCTACGTCAACCGCGAAGACCGCCCGCGTCAGCCACTGCTGGCCAACGGCGCCAAGCTGGGCCTCGACGAAGCACTGGATAAAGCCGCTGACCTGCTGCGCGGTCGCAACATCGTTGGTATCGGTTCGCCGCGCGCCAGCCTCGAAAGCAACTACGCGTTGCTTGAACTGGTCGGCGCCGAGCACTTCTACTCCGGTATCGAAGCCGCTGAGCTTGAGCGCATTCGTCTGGTTGTACAGGTGCTCAAAGACAGTCCGCTGCCGATCCCGAACATGCGCGACATCGAAGATCACGATGCGATTTTCGTCCTCGGCGAAGACCTGACCCAGACCGCTGCGCGCATGGCCCTGGCCCTGCGTCAATCGGTCAAGGGCAAGGCCGAAGACATGGCCGACGCCATGCGCGTTCAGCCATGGCTCGATGCCGCGGTGAAGAACATCGGTCAGAACGCGCTGAACCCGCTGTTCATCGCCAGCCTGGCTGAAACCAAGCTCGACGACGTGGCTGAAGAATGCGTTCACGCAGCTCCCGACGACCTGGCCCGCATCGGTTTCGCCGTGGCTCACGCCCTCGATGCCAGCGCGCCGGCCGTTGAAGGCCTGGACGCTGAAGCCCTCGAACTGGCTCAGCGCATCGCCAACGCCCTGCTCGCTGCCAAGCGTCCATTGATCATTGCCGGTACCTCGCTGGGTTCCAAGGCGCTGATCGAAGCCGCGGCGAACATCGCCAAGGCCCTGAAGCTGCGTGAGAAGAACGGTTCCATCAGCCTGATCGTGCCAGAGGCCAACAGCCTCGGCCTGGCCATGCTTGGTGGTGACTCGGTCGACGCAGCCCTGCAAGCGGTGATCGACGGTAAGGCCGACGCCATCGTCGTGCTGGAAAACGATCTATACACCCGCACCGACAAAGCCAAGGTCGATGCTGCCCTGAACGCCGCGAAAGTGGTGATCGTGGCGGACCATCAGAAGACCGCCACCAGCGATCGCGCGCACCTGGTTCTGCCAGCTGCCAGCTTTGCTGAAGGCGACGGTACGCTGGTCAGCCAGGAAGGCCGCGCCCAGCGTTTCTTCCAGGTCTTCGACCCGACTTACCTCGACGCAAGCATTCTGGTTCACGAAGGCTGGCGCTGGCTGCATGCCCTGCGCTCGACCCTGCTGAACCAGCCGATCGACTGGACCCAACTGGACCACGTCACCGCTGCCGTTGCTGCGAGCAAACCGCAACTGGCGCGCATCGTCGATGCCGCACCGTCCGCCGCGTTCCGCATCAAAGGCCTGAAACTGGCTCGTGAACCGCTGCGTTACAGCGGCCGGACCGCCATGCGCGCCGACATCAGCGTGCACGAACCGCGTACTTCCCAGGACAACGACACCGCGTTCTCGTTCTCCATGGAAGGTTACTCGGGCTCGGTCGAACCGCGTCAGCAAGTGCCATTCGCCTGGTCTCCGGGCTGGAACTCGCCGCAAGCCTGGAACAAGTTCCAGGACGAAGTCGGTGGTCACATCCGCGCTGGCGACCCGGGCACCCGCCTGATCGAAAGCACTGGTGACTCGCTGAACTGGTTCGCCAGTGTTCCGCGCGCGTTCAACCCAGCCCAAGGCACCTGGCAGGTTGTGCCGTTCTTCCACCTGTTCGGCAGCGAAGAGAACTCTTCGAAAGCCGCTCCGGTTCAGGAACGCATTCCGGCTGCTTATGTTGCGCTGGCCAAGTCCGAAGCCGACCGTTTGGGCGTCAACGATGGCGCCATGCTGAGCCTGAACGTGGCTGGTCAGACCCTGCGTCTGCCACTGCGTATCAATGAAGAGCTGGGCGCCGGTCTGGTGGCATTGCCTGCGGGCATCGCCGGCATTCCGCCAGCGATCTTTGGCAAATCCGTTGACGGTCTGCAGGAGGCAGCTCAATGACCTTGTTCACTCCTGAAGTGATCGACATCATCATCGCGGTCCTCAAGGCCGTGGTGATTCTGCTTGCCGTGGTGGTTTGCGGCGCCCTGCTGAGCTGGGTCGAGCGTCGTCTGCTCGCCCTCTGGCAGGACCGTTACGGTCCAAACCGTGTCGGTCCGTTCGGCGCATTCCAGATCGCGGCCGACATGATCAAGATGTTCTTCAAGGAAGACTGGACGCCGCCGTTCGCCGACAAAGTGATCTTCACTTTGGCGCCGGTCGTGGCCATGAGCGCCTTGCTGATTGCCTTCGCAATCATCCCGATCACCCCGACCTGGGGTGTCGCGGACATCAACATCGGCATCCTGTTCTTCTTCGCCATGGCTGGCCTGTCGGTCTACGCGGTGCTGTTCGCCGGCTGGTCGAGCAACAACAAGTTCGCCCTGTTGGGCAGCTTGCGTGCCTCGGCGCAGACCGTGTCGTACGAAGTGTTCATGGGCCTGTCGCTGATGGGCATCGTGATCCAGGTCGGCTCGTTCAACATGCGCGACATCGTTGAATATCAAGCGCAGAACCTGTGGTTCGTCATTCCGCAGATCTTCGGTTTCCTGACCTTCTTCATCGCTGGCGTGGCCGTGACTCACCGTCACCCGTTCGACCAGCCGGAAGCGGAGCAGGAACTGGCCGACGGTTACCACATTGAATACGCCGGCATGAAATGGGGCATGTTCTTCGTCGGCGAGTACATCGGCATCGTGTTGATTTCGGCGCTGCTGGTGACCTTGTTCTTCGGTGGCTGGCACGGTCCGTTCGGCATCCTGCCGCAGATCCCGTTCATCTGGTTCGCGTTGAAAACCGCGTTCTTCATCATGTTCTTCATCCTGCTGCGCGCCTCGATTCCGCGCCCACGGTATGACCAAGTGATGGATTTCAGCTGGAAGTTCTGCCTGCCGCTGACCCTCGTCAACATGCTGGTGACCGCTGCGATCGTGTTGCTCAACACGCCCGCCGTCGCGGCTCAGTGAGGATAGAGAATCATGAAGTACATTTTTGACATCGTGCATGGCTTCTACACCCAGCTTCGTAGCCTGGTGATGATTTTCAGCCACGCCTTCCGCAAGCGCGACACGCTGCAGTACCCGGAAGAACCGGTCTACCTGCCGCCGCGCTACCGTGGGCGTATCGTCCTGACCCGCGACCCTGATGGCGAAGAACGTTGTGTAGCCTGCAACCTGTGCGCCGTGGCCTGCCCGGTTGGTTGCATCTCGCTGCAGAAAGCTGAAACCGAAGACGGTCGCTGGTACCCGGACTTCTTCCGCATCAACTTCTCGCGCTGCATTTTCTGCGGCCTCTGCGAGGAAGCCTGCCCGACCACCGCGATCCAGCTGACGCCGGATTTCGAAATGGCCGAGTTCAAACGTCAGGACCTGGTTTACGAGAAAGAAGATCTGCTGATCTCCGGCCCCGGCAAAAACCCTGATTACAACTTCTATCGTGTTGCAGGTATGGCGATTGCCGGGAAGCCGAAAGGCTCCGCGCAGAATGAAGCCGAACCGATCAACGTGAAGAGCTTGCTGCCTTAAGGAAGAAAGATGGAATTCGCTTTCTATTTCGCATCGGGTATCGCTGTGGTGTCCACGCTTCGCGTGATCACCAACACCAACCCTGTGCACGCCCTGCTCTACCTGATCATTTCGCTGATCGCCGTGGCGATGACGTTCTTCGCCCTCGGCGCACCGTTTGCCGGTGTCCTGGAAGTGATCGCCTACGCTGGCGCCATCATGGTGCTGTTCGTGTTCGTGGTGATGATGCTGAACCTGGGCCCGGCCTCGGCTCAGCAAGAGCGCGCCTGGCTCAAGCCCGGCATCTGGGGCGGCCCGGTCCTCCTCGCTGCGCTGCTGCTGGTGGAACTGCTGTATGTGCTGTTCTCCCACCAGACCGGTGAAGCCATCGGCCACTCCACCGTAGACGCCAAGGCCGTGGGCATCAGCCTGTTCGGTCCTTACCTGCTGGTGGTCGAACTCGCCTCGATGCTGCTGCTCGCCGCAGCCGTCACGGCGTTCCACTTGGGCCGCAACGAAGCCAAGGAGCAATGACGATGCCTGCTATCCCCATGGAGCATGGCCTGGCGGTTGCCGGCATCCTGTTCTGCCTCGGTCTGGTCGGCCTGATGGTCCGCCGCAACATCCTTTTCGTGCTGATGAGCCTGGAGGTCATGATGAATGCCTCCGCCCTGGCGTTCATCGTTGCCGGTAGCCGCTGGGCGCAGCCGGATGGACAGATCATGTTCATCCTGGTGATCAGCCTGGCAGCCGCCGAGGCCAGTATTGGCCTGGCGATCCTGCTGCAACTGTATCGCCGCTTCCACACGCTCGATATCGACGCTGCCAGTGAGATGCGCGGATGAACCTTCTCTATCTGACTTTCCTGTTCCCCCTGATCGGTTTTGTGCTGCTGGCGTTTTCTCGCGGCCGTCTCTCGGAAAACCTTTCGGCGCTGATCGGCGTCGGCTCCATTGGCCTGTCGGCGATCGTCGCGGCCTATGTGATCTGGCAGTTCAACGTCGCCCCGCCGGAAGGCGGTCACTACACCCTGGTGTTGTGGCAGTGGATGGCGGTGGAAGGCTTCACGCCGAACTTCGCCCTGCACCTGGATGGCCTGTCCGTAACCATGCTCGGTGTGGTGGTTGGCGTCGGCTTCCTGATCCACCTGTTCGCCTCCTGGTACATGCGCGGTGAAGACGGCTACTCGCGTTTCTTCGCCTACACCAACCTGTTTATCGCCAGCATGCTGTTCCTGGTCCTGGCCGATAACCTGCTGTTCGTGTACTTCGGTTGGGAAGGCGTGGGTCTGTGCTCGTACCTGTTGATCGGTTTCTACTACAGCAACCGCAACAACGGTAACGCCGCACTCAAGGCCTTCATCGTGACCCGTATCGGCGACGTGTTCATGGCCATCGGCCTGTTCATTCTGTTTGCCCAACTGGGCACCCTGAACATCCAGGAACTGCTGGTGCTGGCTCCGCAGAAATTCCAGTCCGGCGATTTCTGGATGGTCATGGCTACCTTGATGCTGCTGGGCGGCGCTGTCGGTAAATCCGCGCAACTGCCGCTGCAAACCTGGCTGGCGGATGCGATGGCCGGCCCGACTCCGGTTTCGGCACTGATCCACGCCGCAACCATGGTGACCGCCGGTGTCTACCTGATTGCCCGTACCCACGGCCTGTTCACCCTGGCGCCGGAAATCCTGCACCTGGTGGGCATCGTTGGCGGTGTGACCCTGGTTCTCGCAGGTTTCGCCGCACTGGTTCAGACCGACATCAAGCGTATCCTCGCCTACTCGACCATGAGCCAGATCGGCTACATGTTCCTGGCCCTGGGCGTGGGTGCCTGGGATGGCGCGATCTTCCACCTGATGACCCACGCCTTCTTCAAGGCCCTGCTGTTCCTTGCGTCCGGTGCGGTGATCGTTGCCTGCCACCACGAGCAGAACATCTTCAAGATGGGCGGCCTGTGGAAGAAACTGCCACTGGCCTACGCCAGTTTCATCGTCGGCGGCGCGGCCCTGGCGGCCCTGCCTCTGGTGACCGCAGGCTTCTACTCCAAGGACGAAATCCTCTGGGAAGCGTTCGCCAGCGGCAACAACGGTCTGCTTTACGCGGGTCTGGTCGGCGCGTTCATGACTTCGCTGTACACCTTCCGCCTGATCTTCATCGCGTTCCACGGTGAAGCGAAGACCGAAGCCCACGCTGGTCACGGTATCGCTCACTGGCTGCCACTGTCGGTGCTGATCGTACTGTCGACCTTCGTCGGCGCGATGATCGTTCCGCCGCTGCACGGTGTGTTGCCGGAAAGCGTCGGCCATGCCGGCGGCGAAGCCAAGCACAGTCTGGAAATCGCTTCGGGCGCCATCGCCCTGTCCGGTATCCTGCTGGCCGCGCTGCTGTTCCTCGGCAAGCGTCGCTTCGTCACCGGCATCGCCAACAGCGGCATCGGCCGTATCCTCTCGGCCTGGTGGTTCGCTGCCTGGGGCTTCGACTGGATCTACGACAAACTGTTCGTCAAGCCGTACCTGGCGATCAGCCACATCCTGCGCAAAGACCCGCTCGACCAGACCATCGGTCTGATCCCGCGCATGGCCAAAGGCGGTCACACCGCCCTGAGCCGTACCGAGACCGGTCAACTGCGTTGGTACGCCGCCTCGATGGCTGCTGGTGCCGTGCTGGTCATTGGCGCCGTCGTGCTGGTAGCGGTCTGATATGAACCTTGCGAATTTGCGAAAGGAAACGAACCCGTCATGATTCTGCCTTGGCTAATCCTGATCCCCTTCATCGGCGGCCTGCTGTGCTGGATGGGTGAGCGCTTCGGCGCCACCCTCCCGCGCTGGATTGCGCTGATCACCATGTCCCTGCTGCTCTCCCTCGGCCTCTGGCTGTGGGCCAACGGTGACTATTCATTTGCTCCGGCACCGGGTGCCGATCCGACCTGGGCGCTTGAGTTCAAACACGTCTGGATCCAGCGCTTCGGCATCAATGTGCACCTGGCCCTCGACGGCCTGTCGCTGTTGATGATCATGCTGACCGGTCTGCTGGGTGTGCTCTCGGTACTCTGCTCGTGGAAAGAGATCCAGCGTCACGTTGGCTTCTTCCACCTGAACCTGATGTGGATCCTGGGCGGTGTCGTCGGCGTGTTCCTCGCCCTCGACCTGTTCATGTTCTTCTTCTTTTGGGAAATGATGCTGGTGCCGATGTACTTCCTCATCGCGCTCTGGGGTCACAGTTCTTCGGACGGCAAGAAAACCCGGATCTACGCGGCGACCAAGTTCTTCATCTTCACTCAGGCTTCCGGCCTGATCATGCTGGTGGCGATCCTGGGTCTGGTACTGGTCAACTTCAACGACACCGGCGTGATTACTTTCAACTACGCCGATCTGTTGAAAACCAGGATGTCGACGACTACCGAGTACATCCTGATGCTCGGCTTCTTCATCGCCTTCGCGGTCAAGTTGCCGGTCGTGCCGTTCCACTCCTGGCTGCCTGACGCTCACGCCCAGGCGCCGACCGCGGGTTCCGTGGACCTGGCCGGTATCTTGTTGAAGACTGCGGCGTATGGCCTGCTGCGTTTCGCCCTGCCGCTGTTCCCGAATGCCTCGGCCGAGTTCGCGCCGTTTGCGATGACCCTGGGTCTGATCGGGATTTTCTACGGTGCGTTCCTGGCGTTCGCGCAAACCGACATCAAGCGCCTGATTGCCTTCTCGTCCGTTTCCCACATGGGCTTCGTACTGATCGGCATCTACTCCGGCAGCCAACTAGCGCTGCAGGGTGCGGTGATGCAGATGCTGGCGCACGGTCTGTCGGCGGCGGCACTCTTTATCCTCTCCGGTCAGTTGTACGAGCGTACTCACACCCGCGACATGCGCGAGATGGGTGGCCTGTGGTCGAAGATCGCTTACCTGCCAGCCTTAAGCCTGTTCTTCGCAGCAGCTTCCCTGGGCTTGCCGGCGACCGGTAACTTTGTCGGTGAGTTCCTGATTCTGATCGGCACCTTCCCGATCGCTCCATGGGTCACCATCATCGCGACGTCCGGCCTGGTGTTCGGTTCGGTCTACTCGCTGATCATGATCCACCGTGCCTACTTCGGCCCGTCGAAATCGGACGCGGTGTTACATGGCATGGACGGTCGCGAAATGATCATGGTGGTCGGTCTGGCCGCACTGCTGATTTACATCGGCGTGTACCCACAACCGTTCCTCGATACCTCTGCCGCTACGATGCATGGCGTGCAGCAATGGCTCGGCACCGCCTTCACTCAACTCGCTTCGGCCCGGTAAGAGCGCTATGGAATTCACGACTCAACACTTTATCGCGCTAGCGCCGTTGTTGATCACCAGCGCCACGATCATCGTGGTGATGCTGGCGATCGCCTGGCGCCGCAACCACTCCCAGACCTTCCTGCTGTCGGTGGCGGGTCTGAACCTGGCACTGCTGTCGATCCTGCCTGCCCTGAAAGTCGCGCCCCTGGCCGTGACCCCATTGCTGCAGATCGACAGCTTCGCCTGCCTGTACATGGCGCTGATCCTGGTCGCCACCCTCGCCTGTGTGACCCTCGCCCATGCCTACCTCGGCGATGGCGGCACGGGTTACCCGGGCAACCGTGAAGAACTGTACCTGCTGATCCTGATGGCCGCCGCCGGTGGCCTGGTGCTGGTCAGCGCGCAGCACCTGGCCGGGTTGTTCGTCGGTCTGGAACTGCTCTCGGTACCGGTCTACGGTCTGGTGGCCTATGCCTTCTTCAACAAGCGTTCGCTGGAAGCCGGCATCAAGTACATGGTGCTGTCGGCTGCCGGTTCCGCATTCCTGTTGTTCGGTATGGCCCTGCTCTACGCTGACGCCGGTTCCCTGAGCTTCGTCGGCATCGGCCAGGCGCTGGCGGCTACTGGCCTGCCAAGCTCTCTGGCTCAATTGGGCCTGGGCATGATGCTGATCGGCCTGGCGTTCAAGCTGTCGCTGGTACCCTTCCACCTCTGGACTCCGGACGTCTACGAAGGTGCTCCGGCACCGGTTGCAGCGTTCCTCGCTACCGCTTCCAAGGTTGCCGTGTTCGCGGTGATGGTGCGTCTGTTCCAGATCTCGCCAGCGGCGAGCAGCGGCGTGCTGAGCAACGTGCTGACCATCATCGCCATCGCGTCGATCCTGTTCGGTAACCTGCTGGCCCTGACCCAGAGCAACCTCAAGCGTCTGCTGGGTTACTCGTCCATCGCCCACTTCGGCTACCTGCTGATCGCCCTGGTGGCGAGCAAGGGTCTGGCCGTGGAAGCCATCGGCGTGTACCTGGTCACCTACGTGATCACCAGCCTCGGTGCTTTCGGTGTGATCACCCTGATGTCCTCGCCGTACAAAGGCCGTGACGCAGACGCCCTGTACGAATACCGCGGCCTGTTCTGGCGCCGTCCGTACCTGACCGCCGTACTGACCGTGATGATGCTGTCCCTGGCCGGTATCCCGCTGACCGCGGGCTTCATCGGCAAGTTCTACATCATCGCCACCGGTGTCGAATCGCACCAATGGTGGCTGGTCGGCTCCCTGGTACTGGGCAGCGCCATCGGCGTGTTCTACTACCTGCGTGTGATGGTCACCCTGTACCTGATCGAACCGAACCTGCGTCGAGTCGACGCCCAACTGCACTGGGAACAACGTGCAGGCGGCGTGATGCTGCTGGCCATCGCGGTACTGGCGTTCTTCCTCGGCCTGTACCCACAACCGTTGTTGAACCTGGTTCAACAGTCGGGCCTGGCGGGTTGATCGCGTAGCGTTACTCGGTAGTAAACAGAAACGGCACCTTCGGGTGCCGTTTTTGCGTTTGGGATCAAAGATCAAAAGATCGCAGCCTGCGGCAGCTCCTACATCGGGATGGCTTACACCCTGTAGGAGCTGCCGCAGGCTGCGATCTTTTGAGCTTTTTTCCCTACCCATTTTAAGAAGATGCTTGAGCGACGGTATGGAATAGCTGACATCCGATCATTGCTACCGATCGCTATGGTGCGTGAAAAGCCATTCGGAGCATTCCATGAAACGGGAAACCTATACGTTGCGGGACAGCAGTTTTGATTACTCACCCAATTTGACACATGACGATTTGACCTATCGTCAGCTTGCCTTTGTCGGCGCTCTGAATTCTGGCTATATTTGTCCAGAATTCAGGAGAAACGCCATGATCGTCGTTCCGCTGGCCGAAGCAAAAAACAACCTGTCCAAACTCGTCGATGATGCAGCAGCCGGACAGATCATTACGATTGCCAAACATGGTCGAGCCCTGGCTCGTCTGGTTCCCGTGGGAAAACCTTGCGCACAGCGTATCGGAGCGATGAAAGGCAAACTGGTTCTTCCTCAAGACTTTGACGCCCCCCTGCCCGACGACATGCTGGATGCTTTTGAGGGAACTCACGAATGAGGGTTCTGCTTGACACCCATGTTCTGCTTTGGACTCTCAGTGATGATCCAAGGCTAACTGGCAAGGCCAGAAAGATCATTGAAAACGCCGCCGACATTTACATCAGTGCAGCGACATTCTGGGAGATGGCAATCAAGGTCGGGCTAGGAAAGCTGAACGTCGATCTGGAGGAGATCCGTCAATATTGCCTCGAAAGCGGCTTCATCGAGTTGCCGGTAACGTCAGAACACGCCATTGCCGTAAAAGACCTCGAGCATCACCATCGCGACCCTTTCGACCGTTTGATTATTGCAACGGCCATCACAGAACCCATGAGACTCCTCACCGCCGATTCCGTGGTTGCTCAGTACACGGATTTGGCTGTTTTGGTCTGATAGGTCTGCGGTAATACATGCTTTGACCGTAACGCCCCCATCGCGAGCAAGCTCGCTCCCACAGTGACCGAGGATACCCGCAGATTTTGTGTATGACACAAAACCTGTGGGAGCGAGCTTGCTCGCGATGACGGTGGAACAGACTCCAACAAAAACGGCACCTTCCGGTGCCGCTCGCCTTTCACATTACAACCATTTTACTTACGCGCCGCCTCCCACGATTTCAGCAGTTCGCTGTAGCTCACGGTCTCGCCCTTAGGCTTCTCATTCGCCAGTTTCGGCTTCGGTGCGCCCGGCTGGTCGAACCAGTATTGCGCATCGCGTTCCGGGTTCATTTTCGGGGCGCAGGTGGCTTGTGCCTTCGAGCGTTCCAGACGGCTCATGATTGCGTCCTGATCCTTGGCCAGGCCGTCCAGCGCCTCTTGCGGGGTTTTCTCGCCGCTGGCGGCTTCGGCGATGTGGCTCCACCACAACTGCGCGAGGCGAGGATAGTCAGGCACGTTGGTCCCGGTCGGGGTCCATTGCACGCGGGCCGGGCTGCGGTAGAACTCCACCAGGCCACCGAGTTTCGGAGCCAGGTCGGTCATCGCTTGCGAGTTGATGTCCGACTCGCGGATCGGCGTCAGGCCGACGATGGTTTTCTTCAGCGACACGGTTTTCGAGGTCACGAACTGCGCATAGAGCCAGGCTGCCAGTTTCTGCTTCTCAGGTGTGGACTTCATGAACGTCCAGGAACCCACGTCCTGATAGCCCAGCTTCATGCCCTCTTCCCAGTACGGTCCGCGCGGTGACGGCGCCATGCGCCATTTCGGCGTGCCGTCGGCGTTCATCACCGCAAGACCCGGTTTGGTCATGTCGGCGGTGAAGGCGGTGTACCAGAAGATCTGCTGGGCGATGTTGCCCTGGGACGGCACCGGACCTGATTCGGAGAAGGTCATGCCCGCCGCTTCCGGTGGCGCGTACTTCTTCATCCAGTCGACATACTTGGTGGTGGCGAACACCGCCGCCGGGCCGTTGGTGTCGCCGCCGCGGGTTACGCTGGAACCCACCGGATGGCAATCCTCGACGCGGATGCCCCACTCGTCCACCGGCAAACCGTTGGGCAGCCCCTTGTCGCCGCCACCGGCCATGGAGAACCAGGCATCGGTGAAGCGCCAGCCCAGGGACGGGTCTTTCTTGCCGTAGTCCATGTGCCCGTAGACGCGTTTGCCGTCGATTTCCTTGACGTCTTCGCTGAAGAATTTGGCGATGTCTTCATAGGCTGACCAGTTCACCGGCACGCCCAGCTCATAGCCGTACTTTTCCTTGAACTTGGCCTTGAGGTCTGCGCGTTCGAACCAGTCAGCGCGGAACCAGTAGAGGTTGGCGAACTGCTGGTCAGGTAACTGGTAGATCTTGCCGTCCGGCGCGGTGGTGAACGAGATGCCGATGAAGTCCTTGATGTCCAGGGTCGGCGAGGTGAAGTTCTTGCCCTCGTTGGCCATCAGGTCGGTGATCGATTCCGTCTTGCCGTAACGAAAGTGCGTGCCGATCAGGTCCGAGTCGTTGACCCAGCCGTCATAGATGCTCTTGTCCGATTGCATCACGGTCTGCAATTTTTCCACCACGTCGCCTTCTTGCAGCAAGTCGTGGGTCACTTTGATGCCGGTGATTTCGGTGAAGGCCTTGGCCAGCACCTTGGACTCGTACTCGTGGGTGGCAATGGTTTCCGACACCACCTTGATGTCCATCCCGCGGAATGGCTCGGCGGCCTTGATGAACCACTTCAATTCCGCGAGCTGCTGATCGGCCGTCAGGGTGGACGGCTTGAACTCGCTGCCGATCCATTTTTTCGCGGCATCTTCGTAGGCATCGGCCCAGGCAGATGCGCTCAAACCGCTGAGTGCCAGCATGGCTGCCAATGAAATGCTATGTCGCAGCTTATTGTTTTTGTCGAACATAGAGACCTCCTGTTTAAGTTTCGGAGCAACATTGCCGAGCGATTCGACTAGCCCCAACGCATCACAGCCAACAGCCACACCAGGGACATCGCGAAGGCGACCCAGATGCTCCAGTCGGTGACGCCGATTACCAGCAAATGCAGGTAGGCGCTGCCGAGAAGACCGATAAACAAGCGATCGCCACGAGTGGTGGCAATCGGCAGAAAACCACGCCGAAGGATGCTCGGCGAACGCAATTCCCAAGTGGTCATGACCACCAGGATCAGGGCAATCACGCTGAAGAATGCCGCCGTGGGGACGGTCCAACTCATCCATTCCATCATCAGTTCCTCATACCCGGCCCAGGGCAAAGCCCTTGGCCACGTGGTTGCGAACAAACCAGATCACCAGCATGCCCGGCAGGATGGTCAACACCCCCGCCGCCGCCAGTACCCCCCAGTCGATACCGGATGCCGAGACGGTGCGGGTCATTACCGCCGCGATGGGTTTGGCGTTCACCGAGGTGAGGGTTCGCGCCAGCAGCAGTTCGACCCAGGAAAACATGAAGCAGAAGAACGCCGTGACGCCGATGCCGGAGCCGATCAGCGGGATGAAAATCTTCACGAAGAACTTGGGAAAGCTGTAGCCATCGATGTAGGCGGTTTCGTCGATTTCCTTGGGCACGCCGGACATGAAGCCTTCGAGAATCCACACCGCCAGCGGCACGTTGAACAGGCAATGGGCCAGGGCCACGGCGATATGGGTGTCGAACAAGCCGATCGAGGAATACAGCTGGAAGAACGGCAACAGGAACACCGCTGGCGGCGCCATGCGGTTGGTCAGCAGCCAGAAGAACAGGTGCTTGTCACCGAGGAAGCGGTAGCGCGAGAAGGCATAGGCCGCCGGTAGCGCCACGGTCAGGGAAATGATCGTGTTCAGGCTCACGTAGTACGCCGAGTTGATGTAGCCGGTGTACCAGCTCGGATCGGTGAAGATCACCTTGTAGTTGGCCAGGGTGAAATCCTGTGGGAAAAGCGTCAGGCCGCCGAGGATTTCGGTGTTGCTCTTGAAGGACATGTTCAGCAGCCAGTAGATCGGCACCAGCAGGAACAGGATGTAGAGCAGCAAGGGGATAAGTTTTCTTTTGCTCATGGCGCGGTCCTCAACGGTTGGCGTCAGAGTGAGTCATGGCGGTGTAGAACAGCCAGGACACCAACAGGATGATCAGGAAGTACACCAGCGAGAATGCCGCTGCCGGCCCCAGGTCGAATTGCCCTACGGCCATCTGGGTCAAGGTCTGACTGAGGAAGGTCGTGGCATTGCCAGGACCGCCGCCCGTGAGCACGAACGGCTCGGTGTAGATCATGAAACTGTCCATGAAGCGCAGCATCACGGCGATCAACAGCACACTCTTGAGCTTGGGCAACTGGATATGCCGGAACACCGCCCAGGCCGAGGCCCGGTCGATCCGCGCCGCCTGGTAATACACATCCGGAATCGCCCGCAACCCGGAGAAGCACAGCAGCGCCACCAGCGAGGTCCAGTGCCAGACGTCCATCACCAGCACCGTGACCCAGGCGTCCATGGTGTTCGCCGCATAGTTGTAGCTGATGCCCATGGCCTTGAGACTCGCCCCCAGCAGGCCGATATCGGCGCGGCCAAAGATCTGCCAGATGGTGCCGACCACGTTCCACGGGATCAGCAACGGGATTGCCAGCACGATCAACACCACCGAAGACCAGCGGCCCTTGGTCGGCATGGTCAGGGCAATGGCGATGCCCAGCGGAATTTCGATCAGTAGCACACAGGCGGAATAGATGAACTGACGCAGCAACGAGTCATGCAGCCTCGGGTCGAGCAGCACCTGCTTGTACCAGTCGGCGCCGACGAAATAACGGCTGGACTGGTCGAAGATGTCCTGCACCGAATAGTTGACCACGGTCATCATCGGGACCACCGCACTGAACGCCACCAGCAGGAACACCGGCAGTACCAGCCACCAGGCCTTGTTGTTCTGCACCTTGTTCATGGCTGCACCTCAATGTTG
The DNA here is from genome assembly GCF_056402295.1 of Pseudomonas sp. P4_B3. NCBI lineage: Bacteria > Pseudomonadati > Pseudomonadota > Gammaproteobacteria > Pseudomonadales > Pseudomonadaceae > Pseudomonas > Pseudomonas sp. P4_B3. Next base: position 67,152 of record NZ_JBFUHR010000032.1, on the reverse strand, counting down.
GCTTGGGTTTCCAGGAGGAATTCGTCGGCATAGACCATCAGCCATTGCGCCGGAAAACTGATGTAGGCCGTGCCTTGCGGCACCAATTTGTCTTCGGCCAGGCGCACCTTCAGGGGGACGCCATCGAGGTTGAGGGTCATGATTTTGTAGGTGCCCAGGTCTTCGACGTGTACGACCTGTGCCCGCAGCGCGTCATCAAAGGCTTCGTCCCACACATGGACGAACTCCGGTCGAATGCCGACCTTCAGGGTTTTCCATTCGGACTCGGCGATGCGCTGCTGCATGGCCTCGGACAGCGGCAGATGGGTCGAGGCAAAACCGACTCCACCCGGTTGTGGCTGCACGTCGATCAGGTTCATCCCCGGACTGCCAATGAAGTAGCCGACAAAGGTGTGGCTCGGGCGCTCGAACAATTCCCTTGGCGTGCCGAACTGCACGATCTGCCCGCCGTACATCACCGCAATCTTGTCGGCGAAGGTCGAGGCCTCCAGCTGATCGTGGGTGACGTAGACCATGGTGATGTTGAACTGCTCGTGGATCTGCTTGAGCTTGCGCCGCAGTTTCCACTTCAGGTGCGGGTCGATCACCGTCAGCGGCTCGTCGAACAGGATCGCCGACACGTCATCGCGCACCAGCCCGCGGCCCATGGAGACTTTCTGTTTTTCGTCGGCGGTGAGGTTGCGCGCCTTCTTGTAAAGCAATGCCTGGAGGTCGAGGACTTCAGCGATTTCCTGCACTTTGCTGTGAATTTTCGCTTCCACCATGCCTTGATTGCGCAACGGAAAGGCCAGATTATCGAACACCGTCATGGTGTCGTAGACCACCGGAAACTGGAAAACCTGGGCGATGTTGCGCTTCTCCGGGGTCAGGTCATTGACCGCTTTGCCGTCGAACAGCACATGGCCCTGGGACGGGCTGAGCAGCCCGGAAATGATGTTGAGCAAGGTCGATTTCCCACAGCCCGATGGTCCGAGCAACGCGTAGGCGCCGCCCTGCTCCCAGATGTGGTCCATCTCGCGGATCGCGTAGTCCTCAGGTCCCACCGGGGTTTTGGTGTAACTGTGGGCGAGGTTGTGCAAACGGATTTCGGCCATCAGGCAACCCTCGTGACACGCCGGCCCGGCGCCTGGACCAGCCGCCCCTGCGTATCGAACACAAACAGTTTATGGGTCGGGATGTAGATGCGGATCGGCGCATCGACGTCGTATTCGTGAACACCCGGCAAGTGCAGCACCAGCAGGAAGTGCTCGTTGCGCACGTGAAGAAAGGTTTCCGAGCCGCTGATTTCCGCGACTTCGACGGTCACCGCCAATTCGAGGTCATCGTCGTTGCTCGGCACCAGCGAGATATGACTGGGCCGCACGCCGAAACGGAACTCGCCCTCGCCCACCGGACGTAAATCGACGTTCAACGGAAAGTGCACGAAGTTGGCGAAACTCACTTCGTTGCCGGCAATGCGTCCCGGCATCAGGTTGATCGGCGGCTCGGAGAACAGCTCGGCCGCCAGCACCGTTTGCGGCTGGTGATAGACCGAGGAAGAGCGGCCGCTCTGGATCACCCGGCCTTCGTGAAGAATGGTCGTGGTACCGCCCAGAGCCAGGGCTTCGTTGGGCTCGGTGGTGGCGTAGATCGCAATGGTGTGGCGCGCCTTGAACAGCTCGCGCATTTCCTGGCGCAGCTCTTCACGCAACTTGTAGTCGAGGTTGACCAGCGGTTCGTCGAACAGGATCAGCTCGGCATCCTTGACCAGCGCCCGGGCCATGGCCGTGCGCTGTTGCTGGCCGCCGGAGAGTTCGAGGGGATGGCGCTGGAGGAATTTCTCGATGCGCAGCATCTTCGCGGTTTCCAGCACCTTGCTCTGGATCAGCTCGCTGGATACACCGGCCTGGCGCAGCGGCGAGGCGATGTTCTCGAAGACGGTCATGGTCGGGTAATTGATGAACTGCTGATACACCATCGACACATTGCGCAGGCGCACTGGGCGCTGGGTGACATCGACGCCGTTCATCAGGATGCGGCCGCTGTCGGGCTTGTCCAGACCGGCCATCAAGCGCATCAGGCTGGTTTTGCCGGACAAGGTGCGACCCAGCAAAACGTTGAAGGAACCGGGTTCAAAACTCAGGTTGGCATCGTCGATCCAGGTCTGGCCCTCGACGGTGCGGCTGACGTGCTCCAGGGTTAATGACATGGCTCGGCCTTTTTTATTTTTGGAGTCAAGCGACCGGAGCTACATAGCGACATCCGTGCCAAAAAATTCAAGCTATTGATTTAGCTTGAAATTTCCGAACGGGACGTACAAACAGCGTTCGTTGCTGAACACAAATGAACAATCGAAAATGAACAATTGAACAGTTCACCCATTGACAGTGAACAATAGTGAACAACACTCTATGGACTGCTCACGCCCCCCTGTAGGAGCGAGCTTGCTCGCGATGCACTTGAGAGCGCCTCGTTTATTCAGGCAGCCCTCATCACCGTTAACGTCCATCGCGAGCAAGCTCGCTCCTACAGTGACCGTTTGTAGTTGAAGCCACCATAAAAACAATAAAAGCTTGTTCAGAGATCGACCGCCATGGCCGCACCTGCCTCGCCACTGTCCCACGACGCCATCATCCAGGACTCCTGGTCCCGTTGCCGCACGTTCGGTCTCAGTCATCAGAGCACACCGGCATTCGACCAATTGCCGGCAGCGGGCATTGCGCAATTGCTGGAGAGCCAACATTCACTGGTGCAAACCACCCACCAGGAAGTGCTGCCCTACTACGAGAACATCCTGAGCAATTCCAATTGCCTGATCATGCTCGCCGACCATCAGGGCCAGGTGCTCACGTCGTGGGGAACGCAGCGCTTTATCGAACCCAAACTGGCACGGGGGTTCAGCGCCGGCGCCAGCTGGATGGAACGCTGCAGCGGCACCAACGCCATTGGCACCGCCCTGGCCTGTGAACAAGCGGTGCACATCGAGCACGACGAACATTTCCTCAAGGCCAACCGCTTCATGACCGGCTCCGCCGCGCCGATTTTCGATGCCGAGCGCAAGGTGATCGCGGTGCTGGATGTGTCCAGTGACAGCTACCTGCCGCCCTCCCACACCCTGGGCATGGTCAAGATGATGAGCCAGACCGTGGAAAACCGGCTGATCCTCAACCTGTTCCATGGCCAGCATTTCCAACTGACGTTCAACACCGGACTGAACAACCTCGACAGTCAGTGGGCGGGGTTGCTGATATTCGATGAGACTGGCCAAGTGTTGTCGGCCAATCGCCGGGCCGACAACCTGCTGGGCATCAGCCTGTCGCGGGTCAGTGTCGAAAGCCTGTTCAAGGTCTCGCTGCTGGAATTGCTGAACCAGCCCGACGGCCTGCCCTTCGCCTTGCAAACCTCGGGGCGCAACCGCTTCCAGTGCCTGTTGAAGCGGCCGAAACAGGCATCAATTCAGCCTCGAGTGTTCACCGAGCCGGTTGTAGCTGCGCCCGCGGCCATCAGCCTCAATACCCTGCATTTCGGCGACAGTCGTGTGGAAAAAGCCGTGCGTCAGGCCGAGCGCTTGCTGGAAAAAGACATTCCCTTGCTGATTCACGGTGAAACCGGGGTCGGCAAGGAAGTGTTCGTCAAAGCCCTGCATCAGGCCAGCTCTCGCAGCAAACAAGCGTTCATCGCCGTCAACTGCGCAGCGATTCCCGCCGAACTGGTGGAGTCCGAGTTGTTCGGCTATGAGAAAGGCGCGTTCACCGGCGCCAACCAGAAAGGCAGCATCGGGCTGATCCGCAAGGCTGACAAAGGCACGCTGTTTCTCGACGAAATCGGTGACATGCCGCTGCCGACCCAGGCGCGACTGTTGCGGGTGTTGCAGGAGCGTTGCGTGCAACCGGTGGGCAGCAGCGAGTTGTTCCCGGTGGACTTGCGCATCATTTCCGCGACCAATCGCTCGTTGCGCGAACAGGTACAACTGGGGCGGTTTCGTGAAGACCTGTATTACCGCATCGGCGGCCTGACTCTGGAATTGCCACCGTTAAGAGAGCGCAGCGATAAAGAGGCACTGTTCAAACGCTTGTGGGAACAGCACCGCGAACTGAGTCAGTGGGCTGGGTTGAGTCACGAAGTGATGGAGTTGTTCAGCCGCCACCCGTGGCCGGGGAATTTGCGCCAGGTCAGCAGTGTGATGCAGGTGGCATTGGCGATGGCCGAGGAACAACCGATAAGGCCAGAGCATTTGCCGGATGATTTTTTTGTTGATCTGGAGATGGAGCCGGTCGATACGCCGGAACCGTTAGCCGTGGATCTGAATGATGCCGAAGATTTGAACCGGCAGTTGCAGGCGGCGGGGGGGAATATTTCGTATCTGGCGAGGCGGTTGGGGGTTAGTCGTAACACCCTTTATAAGCGGTTGCGCCAGACTGAATGATGGGTTGGCCGGACGGGCCCCTTCGCTGGCAAGCCAGCTCCTACAGTGTCCGTGGTGTATGTGATTTTGGCGAACGGCGCGACCTTGTAGGAGCTGGCTTGTCGGGTCGCCGCATCGCAGCGAAAGACGCCAGCCCTGTCACCGCAGAAATAGCGAACAGCCCTTAAAAACAAAACCCGCACTTGGCGGGTTTTGTTTTTAAGCATTACATCTGTCAGTCAGCCAAACGCCAGGTCGTACCGCCCTTGCCGTCTTCCAGCACCACGCCCATGGCAGTGAGCTGGTCGCGAATGCGGTCAGATTCGGCCCAGTCCTTGCCGGCACGCGCTGCCAGGCGCGCTGCAATCAGCGCCTCGACTTCGGCTGCATCGACGCGCCCTTCGGCGCCAGCCTGCAGGAAGTCATCGGCTTCGAGCTGCAATACACCCAACACGCTGGCCAGCTCTTTCAAACGGGCTGCCAGACCGGCCGCTGCGTTCAGATCGCTCTCGCGCAGGCGGTTGATCTCGCGGACCATCTCGAACAGCACCGCGCAGGCTTCCGGCGTACCGAAGTCGTCGTTCATCACCTGGGTGAAACGCTCGACGAAGGCTTCGCCGCCAGCCGGTGCAACGTTCGGCAGGCCTTTCAACGCGTGGTAGAAACGCTCCAGGGCGCCCTTGGCGTCCTTGAGGTTGTCTTCCGAGTAGTTGATGGCGCTGCGGTAGTGACTCGACACCAGTAGGTAACGCACGACTTCCGGGTGGTACTTGTCGAGCACGTCGCGAATGGTGAAGAAGTTGTTCAAGGACTTGGACATCTTCTCGCCATTGATACGGATCATGCCGCAATGCATCCACGCGTTGGCGTAGGTCTTGCCGGTGGCCGCTTCGCTCTGGGCGATTTCGTTTTCGTGGTGCGGGAACTCGAGATCGCTACCGCCGCCATGAATGTCGAAGGTCTCGCCCAGGCAGCAGGTGGACATCACCGAGCATTCGATGTGCCAACCCGGACGCCCGGCGCCCCACGGCGATTCCCAGCTCGGCTCGCCCGGCTTGGCTGCTTTCCACAATACGAAGTCCAGCGGGTCCTGCTTGGACTCGTCGACTTCGATGCGGGCGCCGATGCGCAGGTCTTCGATCTTCTTGCGCGACAGCTTGCCGTAGCCCATGAACTTGCCGACGCGGTAGTACACGTCGCCGTTGCCCGGGGCGTAGGCATAGCCCTTGTCGATCAGGGTCTGGATCATCGCGTGCATGCCCGGGATGTGATCCGTGGCACGCGGCTCCATGTCCGGCTTCTTGATGTTCAGGCGCGCTTCATCTTCGTGCATCGCCGCGATCATGCGCTCGGTCAGCGCTTCGAACGACTCGCCGTTCTCGCGGGCCCGGTTGATGATCTTGTCGTCGATGTCGGTGATGTTGCGCACGTAGGTCAGGTCGTAGCCGCTGAAGCGCAACCAGCGCGTCACCAGATCGAACGCGACCATGCTGCGGCCGTGGCCCAGGTGGCAATAGTCGTACACGGTCATCCCGCAGACGTACATGCGCACCTTGTTGCCATCCAGCGGCTTGAAAACTTCTTTGCTCTTGGTGAGCGTGTTGTAGATCGTCAGCACGTCATGTTCCTTGAATCACTGGCCCCAGGAGTCACGCAGGGTCACGGTACGGTTGAATACCGGAGCGCCCGGTTTCGAGTCCTTGATATCCGCGACGAAGTAGCCTTCGCGCTCGAACTGGAAACGGTCTTCCGGCTGTGCATTGCCCAGCGAAGGCTCGGCACGACAACCGGTGAGTACCTGCAGCGAATCAGGGTTGATGTTGTCCAGGAAACTGGCGCTGTCTTCGGCCTTCTCAGGGTTGGCCGAACGGAACAGACGATCGTACAGGCGCACTTCGCACTCGACGCTGGCCGCGGCCGGCACCCAGTGGACCACGCCTTTGACCTTGCGACCTTCCGGGTTCTTGCCCAGGGTGTCCGGATCGTACGAGCAGCGCAGTTCGACGATGTTGCCATCGGCGTCCTTGATCGCTTCGTCGGCGCGGATCACGTAGCTGCCGCGCAGACGCACTTCACCGGCCGGTTCCAGGCGCTTGTAGCCTTTTGGCGGCTCTTCCATGAAGTCTTCACGGTCGATGTAGATTTCACGGGCGAACGGCAGTGCGCGCACGCCCATGTCTTCTTTCGGGTGGCACGGCAGTTCGAGGTTCTCGACCTGGCCTTCCGGGTAGTTGGTGATCACGACTTTCAGCGGACGCAACACGCACATGGCGCGCGGGGCGCTGTGGTCGAGGTCGTCACGGATGCTGAATTCGAGCATGCCGAAGTCCACCACGCCGTCGGAACGGTTGGTGCCGATCATTTCGCAGAAATTGCGGATCGATTTCGGCGTGTAGCCACGGCGGCGGAAGCCCGACAGCGTGGACATGCGCGGGTCGTCCCAGCCGTTGACGTGCTTTTCATCGACCAGTTGCTTGAGCTTGCGCTTGCTGGTGATGGTGTAGTTCAGGTTCAGGCGGCTGAACTCGTACTGGCGCGGGTTGGCCGGCACTGGCAAGTGCTCGAGGAACCACTCGTACAGCGGACGGTGGCTTTCGAACTCCAGGGTGCAGATCGAATGGGTAATGCCTTCGATGGCGTCCGACTGACCGTGGGTGAAGTCGTAGTTCGGGTAGATGCACCACTTGTCACCGGTCTGGTGGTGGTGGGCGTGACGGATGCGATACATGATCGGGTCGCGCAGGTTCATGTTCGGCGAGGCCATGTCGATCTTGGCCCGCAGCACCCGTGCGCCGTCCTTGAACTCGCCGGCTTTCATTCGGGCAAACAGATCCAGGTTCTCTTCGACGCTGCGCTCGCGAAACGGGCTGTTCTTGCCCGGCTCGGTCAGGCTGCCACGGTATTCCTTGGCTTGTTCCGGGGTCAGGTCATCAACGTAGGCATTGCCGGATTTGATCAACTCCACCGCCCAGTCATGCAACTGGTCGAAATACTGCGAGGCGTAGCGCACTTCACCGGACCACTCGAAGCCCAGCCATTTGACGTCGCTTTCGATCGCGTCGATGTATTCCTGGTCTTCCTTGGCCGGGTTGGTGTCGTCGAAACGCAGGTGCGTGACGCCGCCGAACTCCTGGGCCAGGCCGAAGTTCACGCAGATCGACTTGGCGTGGCCGATGTGCAGGTAGCCGTTGGGTTCAGGCGGAAAACGGGTGACGATCTGCGTGTGCTTGCCCGATTCCAGGTCTGCCTGGATGATCGGCCGCAGGAAGTTGACCGGCACGGCAGGGCCGGTCTTGGCATTCGAGGTAGGGTCGACAGTGGGCTTGCTCATAGGATCCTTGAACGTACAAGTGCGTGGCCGTAATGAAGGCCGGACAAAACAAAGCCGCTATCATAGCCGATGCCGTCAAGTACCTGACAGAGCGCACTCTGTAAACCGTCGTATTTAATAGGCCGTAAATGAAAAAACAGCCTCGAAATTCGTGCCTGTCACGCTAAACTGCGCACCTTGGCCGAGACAGGCTGAACCGGTTGCGGGACGGAATGTCCCAAAACCACGAATTCCTTAGAAACGCTTCTCCTTAAAAGAGTCCCGATCATGACCCAAGTCAAACTGACTACCAACCATGGCGACATCGTCCTCGAACTGAACGCCGACAAAGCCCCGATCACCGTGGCCAACTTCGTCGAGTACGTTAAAGCCGGTCACTACGAAAACACCGTTTTCCACCGTGTCATCGGTAACTTCATGATCCAGGGCGGCGGTTTCGAGCCAGGCATGAAAGAAAAGAAAGACAAGCGCCCAAGCATCCAGAACGAAGCTGACAACGGTCTTTCCAACGACAAGTACACCGTCGCCATGGCCCGCACCATGGAGCCGCATTCGGCTTCCGCACAGTTCTTCATCAACGTGGCCGACAACAGCTTCCTCAACCACAGCGGCAAGAACGTTCAGGGCTGGGGCTACGCGGTATTCGGTAAAGTGACCGCCGGCACCGACGTTGTCGACAAGATCAAAGGCGTGGCCACCACTTCCAAGTCCGGCCACCAGGACGTACCAGCAGACGACGTGATCATCGAGAAAGCCGAGATCATTGAGTGATATTGCTGATTTCAGACTTGCATCTGGAAGAGGAGCGCCCGGACATTACCCGGGCGTTTCTGGATTTGCTCGCCGGACGCGCCCGCTCGGCGAGTGCGTTGTACATTCTGGGCGATTTCTTCGAGGTGTGGATCGGCGACGACGCCATGACACCCTTCCAGCGCTCCATCTGCCAGGCCCTGCGCGATTTGAGCGACAGCGGCACGGCCATTTTCCTGATGCACGGCAATCGCGACTTCATGCTCGGCAAGGCCTTCTGCAAAAAGGCCGGCTGCACCCTGCTGAAAGACCCGAGTGTCGTGCAATTCAACGGCGAACCGGTGCTGTTGATGCACGGCGACAGCCTGTGCACCCGCGACGAAGGCTATATGAAGCTGCGTCGCTACCTGCGTAACCCGATCACCCTGTTTATCCTGCGCAACCTGCCGTTAAGCACCCGGCACAAGCTGGCACGCAAGCTGCGCAGTGAAAGCCGTGCGCAGGTGCGGATGAAGGCCAATGACATCGTCGATGTCACGCCCGAGGAAATTCCGCGGATCATGCAGGAGTACGGGGTGAAAACCTTGATCCACGGGCATACCCATCGTCCCGCGATTCACAAGTTGCAGCTTGGCGAGCAAGCGGCCCGGCGCATTGTGCTGGGGGATTGGGATCGTCAAGGGTGGGCGTTGCAGGTGGATGAGCAAGGGTTTGCGCTGGCGCCGTTCGACTTCGCCCCGCCACCGCAGTTGGCCGCACCCGCCAACTAACCACCAAACACAAACCCCAGTAGGAGCGAGCCTGCTCGCTCCTACAGGGGTTGTGCGGTGTTTAGTGTCCCGCTGAAGCCGCAGGCCCCGCCTTGGCAGTAAACGGCGGCTTGGCCAGCCATACAATCAGGATCAACCCCATGAACATCCAGCCCAGCAAGGTGAAGTAATCCACCGTGGACATGATGTACGCCTGGCTGATCACCGTCTGCTCCAGCTGCGTGTAGGCCTTGACCCCTGCCCCGCCCAGGTTGGTCAGCGCTTCGCGGGTCGCCGGATCGAACGGGGTGATGCTTTCGGTCAGGTAGGCGTGATGCTGATCCGCCCGGCGAATCCAGATCCAGGTGGTCAACGACGCCGCGAAACTGCCGCCCAAGGTACGCAAGAACGTCGCCAGCCCCGAACCGTCGGCAATCTGGCTCGGTGGCAGGTCCGACAGCAGGATGGTCAGGGTCGGCATGAAGAACAGCGCCACGCCGATCCCCATGAACAACTGCACCAGCGCGATGTGCTGGAAGTCCACTTCATTGGTGAAGCCTGCGCGCATGAAACAGCTCAGGCCGATGGCCAGGAACGCCCCGCCCGCCAGCACGCGCATGTCGAATCGCGGCGCGTACTTGCCGACAAACGGCGACAGCAGCACCGGCAGGATCCCCAGCGGCGCCACGGCAAAACCTGCCCAGGTCGCGGTGTAGCCCAGTCGCGTCTGCAACCATTGCGGCAGGATCAGATTGATCCCGAAGAACCCGGCGTACCCCAGAATCAACACGATGGTGCCGTAACGGAAGTTGCGATGGGCGAACAGGCGCAGGTTGACCACCGGATGTTCGTCGGTCATTTCCCAGATCACGAAGAACGCCAGGGCCACCACCGAAATCACCGAGCCGATCACGATGAAACTGGACTCGAACCAATCGGCATCGTTGCCCTTGTCGAGCACGATCTGCAGCGCCCCGACGCCAATGATCAGCGCGATCAGACCGACGTAATCCATCGGTTGGCGGCTGGTGACCACCGGACGCTTTTTCATCTGCTGAGTCACCACCCATGCCGCGAACAGGCCGATCGGCACATTGATAAAGAAGATCCACGGCCAGCTATAGCTGTCAGTGATCCAGCCGCCGAGGATCGGCCCGGCAATCGGCGCGACCACCGTCACCATTGCCAGCAATGCCAGTGCCATCCCCCGTTTCGCTGGAGGATAAACGGCAATCAACAAGGTCTGGGTCATCGGGTACAACGGCCCCGCCACCACCCCTTGCAGCACCCGGAAGCCCACCAGCTCGGGCATTGAGGTGGAAATCCCGCACAAAAACGAGGCCAGCACGAACAGCAGTGTCGCCCAGACAAACAGCTTCACCTCGCCAAAACGACGACTGAGCCAACCGGTCAACGGCAAGGCGATGGCGTTACTCACGGCGAACGAGGTGATGACCCAGGTGCCCTGCTCCGAACTCACGCCCAGGTTGCCGGAGATCGTCGGCAACGCCACGTTGGCGATGGTGGTGTCGAGCACTTGCATGAAGGTCGCCAGCGACAGGCCGATGGTGCTGAGCAGCAGGCTGGGTGGCGTGAAAGACGCGTTATTGCTCATCGCGAATCCTTTGAAACTGGGCTGGCGCTGCGACCGGACGCTATCGTCGGAACGCCGCCCGGAGCAGGCTCGCTCCCACAGGGGTCGGTGTGATGGCACACTGGCGAATCAGCGTTGCGCGGTTTTGCTGACCGCGGCGCTGTTGTCGTGGATCAACTGGGTGATCATCGCCTCGGCCTCGGCCAACTGACGGTCGTAGACGTTAGTGCTGAACGAAGCCTTCTGCGGCGGTTGTTGCGCCAACACCGGCCCGCTCTGGTCGCGCAGATTCACATCGACCATGGTCGACAGGCCAACCCGCAACGGGTGTTTTGCCAGCTCTTCGGCGTTGACGTGGATCCGCACCGGCACGCGCTGCACGATCTTGATCCAGTTACCGGTGGCGTTCTGCGCCGGCAGCAGGGCAAAGGCGCTGCCGGTCCCGGCGCCGAGGCTGTCGATGGTGCCGCTGTATTTGACGTCGCTGCCGTAGAGGTCGGTTTCGATCTCGACCGGCTGGCCGATGCGCATGTCACGCAGCTGGGTTTCCTTGAAGTTGGCGTCGATCCACAGTTGATCCAGCGGAATCACCGCCATCAGCGCGGTACCTGGTTGCACGCGCTGGCCAAGTTGTACAGAACGCTTGGCCACGTAACCGGTCACCGGTGCAATCAGCGTACTGCGCGAGTTATTCAAGTACGCCTGACGCAGTTGTGCGGCAGCGGCCATTACGTCCGGGTGCGACGAAACCACGGTGTCATCGACCAGCGCGCTGGTGGTCTTGAGCTTTTGTTCGGCGTTGGCCAGGGCGTTTTGCGCCGAGGTCAGGTCGTCGCGGGCATGGGACAGCTCTTCCTGGGAAATAGCCCCGCCAGCGGCGAGGTTCTTGCGGCGGCTGAAGTTGTCCTGGGCCTTTTGCACTTCGGCTTTCTGGGCGTTGACCTGGGCTTTCATGCCATCCACATCGCTGTACAAGCCACGCACCTGACGCACGGTGCGCGCCAGGTTGGCCTGGGCGTTTTGCAGGCCGATTTCGGCATCGTTCGGGTCGAAGTTCACCAGCACCTGGCCTTCATGGACCAGATCGCCGTCGTCGGCACCGATGCTGACCACGGTGCCGGTGACCAGCGGCGTGATTTCCACCACGTTGCCGTTCACATAGGCGTCGTCGGTGCTTTCGCTCCAGCGTCCGTAGAACTCGTGATAGGCCCAGACGCCCGCGCCGCTCAATACGACGACGGCGGCCAGGACCAGCAACATGAACTTGCGTTTGCCCGAGTTGGGGTTGCCCTGGGGGTTTTCAGGAGGTTGAGTTGTATCGGCAGTGGCCATGACAAGTACCTTGAATTAGTGGGTCAGCGTGGCTGGCGTGGCGTTGGCCGAGGCGATGGCCTCAGGCTGGAAACCGCCACCCAGCGCCTGCATCAGTTGGATCGACAGGTCAATCTGCTCGGCATTCAGGTTGGCCAGCTGGCGCTGGGCCTGGAGCAGTTGCTGCTCGATGCTGAGCACGTCCAGGTAGTTGCCGATGCCGGAACCGTAACGCTGGACCACGGTGTTGTAGGAATCCTGGGCGATGTCGGTGGCGTGCTGCTGGGCAGTGATCTGCCGGCCGATATCGCGCAACTGGTTGATGCTGTCACTGACATCCCCCAGCGCCTTCACCAGGTTTTTGTTGTACTGCGCCACGGCGAGGTCGTAATCGGCGTCGCGCGAATCGAGGTCGGCGCGCAAGCGACCACCGTCGAAGATCGGCACCGAGATCGTCGGTGCAATGTTGAAGAAGCGGCTGGCCGAACCAAACATCGCATCCCCCAACAGGGATTCGGCACCGGCGGCGGCACTGAGGTTCAAGTTGGGATAGAACCGGGTCTTGCCGGCGTCGATGTTTTTGCTCGCCGCTTCGACCCGCCAGCGCGCGGCCACCAGGTCCGGGCGACGTCCGAGCAACTCGGCCGGCAGCACCGAAGGTAGCGCTACCGCACTCGGCTGAAGAATGTTGGGTCGGGCAATTTCATTGCCACGGTCCGGGCCTTTGCCGAGCAGCACCGCGAGAGCGATTTTCGCGCTGTTCAAGCGCTTTTCGGCGTCGATCAGGTTGGCCTGGGAAGTGGCTTCCAGGCTTTCGGTCTGCTGGAACTGGTACTGGCTGTCGATCCCGGCAGTCAGGCGCCGCTGGCTCAGGTCGAGCATTTGCCGGGTGCGCTTGATGTCTTCGTTGGACAGGTCATAGACGATGTGTGCCTGGCCGAGATCGCTGTAGGCCCGGGCGACATCGGCGGCCAGCGTCAATTGCGCAGCCTGCTGGTCGACTTCGGCGGCGCGGGCCTGGCCGAGGGCCGCTTCCCAGGCATCGCGCTGACCGCCCCACAGGTCGAAGTTGTAATTGAAACTGGTGCTGATGTTGCGAATGGTGGCGTACGTGTCGCCCTGCCCGCGCGGATCCTGGTCCAGGGCCTGGCGCGAGCGGCTGACACCGGCGCTGGCATCCAGGGTCGGCATCCGCTCGGCGTCGACTGCGGAAGCGGCAGCGCTGGCCTGATGGGCACGGGCGTCGGCGATCTGCATGTCCGGGCTATCGCGCAAGGCCTCGCGGATCAGGCCGTCGAGTTGCGGGTCGCCGAGGCTTTTCCACCAGTCGCTTTTCGGCCAGGCGGCCGGCGACAACGTCACGCCGCTGAGGGATTGTCCGGCCTTGAGGTTTTTCGCGTCGAGGCTGACGCCTTCGGTTTTCAGGCCGCTGTAACTGGCGCAACCGGCGACGCTCATGGCCAACAGCACCAGGCTCAGACCGGTACGCAAGGGGGTACTGCTCATTTGTCACCTACCCGCAGCAGGGTGATCGCGTCACCGGCTGCCACCAAAATTTTCTTCAGGATCAACTCCAGGGTTTTCAGCTCCTCTGGAGTGATGGCACCGGCCAGTTCATTCATGGCTTCGGCGCCGATGTGCGGCAGCAGCCCGGCGAGCTTCTGCCCTTCTTCCGTGAGCACAAGCTGCACTTGGCGACGATCCGCCTCGGAGCGTTGGCGAGCGAGGAAACCTTTCTGTTCCAGACGATCGAGCATGCGGGTCATTGAACCGCTGTCCAGGGACAGGTGACGGCACAACTCTCCCGGCGAATCGACGCCGAACTGGGCCATGATGATCAACACCTTGAACTGCGCGGCAGTGATGCCGTGGGGTTCCATGTGGGTGTCGATGATCCGGTCCTTGAGCAGCGCGGCGCGTCCGAGCAACAAACCGAGATGGCAATTCTGGAAATCGTCTGGAGAGAAATGTTTCATCTGACCACCAATTAGCTGCCTAGGCAGTGAATATATGTCGAGATATTACTGCCTAAGCAGCGAATGTCAACGTAATAGTTAGGAAGCTTTGTATTTAGTTGACTAAAGGCATCGGATATAAGCAAAAAGATCGCAGCCTTCGGCAGCTCCTACAGGTGTACACAAAACCCTGTAGGAGCTGCCGAAGGCTGCGATCTTTTGATTTTGAAGGGACTAGAAATCCCGCTTGTAGAAGATGTCCAGCGAACTGGCCACGCCACCCGCGGCTTCGAGGTAGACCTTCTTGCTCAGCTTGTAGCGCAAGGCAATGGTGTTGGCCGGTTCGAACACGCCGACACCGTAGCGCAGGCTGAGCTTCTCGGAAATATTGCCGCTGGCCACCACACTGGTGGCAGTACCGCTGCCCTGGGTGTCAAGCTGGAAGTCCTGAATGCCCAGGTTCTTGGCCAGGCCACTGGTCACTCCGGAACTGCCCATCAAGCCCAGACCGAGGGCCGCCTGGGCGAGCATGTTGTTGTCTTCGCCATTGCTGCTCAGCGGACGCCCGAGCACCAGATAGGACAAGGCCTGTTCCTGGCTCATGGCCGGTTCGGAAAAAATCTGCGTGGTCGGCTGCTCGGCGCTGCCACTCAGGCGAATGCCGGCGATGATATCGTCGGTCTTGCGAATGGCCTCGATGTCCAGGTACGGCTGATCGATGGGCCCGGCAAACAGCAAGCGTGCCCGGCGCACCGAAAGCCGCTGGCCGTAGGCGCGGTATCGGCCATCGTTTAGCCACAGCTCGCCACGGGTGTCCATGTTGTCACCGATGTGCACATGCCCCTGCACATTCGCGGTCAGGCCAAATCCTGCAAAGCTCAGCTTGTCCTCGCCGACCAGCACTTCGATGTCCATCTTCATCGCCAGCGGCGGTTTACCCTCCTCGGTTTGCTGGCCGACGATCACCGTGTCATCGGAGACCTTGACCGTCGACGGCGGCAATTCGCGAATGGTGATTTCGCCCCTGGGCACCAGCACTTTGCCAGCGATGGCCAACTCGTCATCCTTCATCGAGATTTTCAGGTCCGGAGCGACCTCAAGCTTGGCGTAAGGCTCGACGGTGACTGGTAACTGCGAGCCCTTGAGCGCCAGGTCTACCACCAGCGCCTGGCCCCAGGCGATGTTGCCGTTCAGGCTGCCCTGCCCGGCCTTGCCGCTGTTCCAGCCACCGTTCAATTGCACGCTTTCTCCGGCGATGAGCGCTTGAACGTGCAGGTTTTGCAGCTCCATCGGCAGCTCAGGTCCGGCAATCACGCCGTCGCTCAGTTGCAGACTGCCATTGACCTGTGGCGCCAACAGCCCACCGGAAATCGTGCCACTGCCATTCAGGCGCCCGGCCAGCTTTTCGACCATTGGCACAAACGGCCGCGCCACCGACAGGTCCAGCCCGCTCAAGCGGAACGAGCCACTCAACGGTTTGTTTTTCGGCAACGGATTGAGCTGCGCCTGCACCATCAGTTCACCGAGTTTGCCACCGACGAAATTGAGCTCGGTGTCGATGCGTTTGGGCGTGAGTTTGCTGGTGAGTTTCAGGGTCTGGTACGGGAAGTCCAGCCACTGGTCCTTTTCCTTGATGCGCAACGTGCCGCCGCCGGCATCGACGCTGACCTGGCCGTTCGGGCCGCTGGCCGGCAGGTCCAGTTGCAGGTCGGCGTTGAGCCGGCCCTGCCAGGCGAAATCCTTCGGCAACCACTGCGCGAGGCTGTCAATCGGGAATTGCTTGAGGTGATAACGCAGTTTCGGCTCGGGCATCAGGCGTGAGTCTTCACCGCACAGGCTGGCCTGGCCGGATGCCCAGCAATGGGCGCCAAAGTTGATTTTGCCATCCGCCAGGCGTTCGAGTTTCGCCGGCCCTTGCAGCTTCCAGTCCTGGCCACCGGCCTGGATATCACCGCTGGCCAGGCGTCCGCGCCAATTGCCTTTGTCCAGCGCACCGTCCAGACCCAGCGCCAGTTTCAGCTTCGGCCCTTGCAGATCGAGGCTCAACTTCTGGTTCTTGATATCGCCCTGGCCGCTGGCGGTCAGGGTTCCCAGTGAGGTGTCGCCGGCCTGGATGCCGCTGCCCTTGAGGTCGATTTTCGCCCGTTGCGCGCTGTCCAGCGTGGCGTCCAGGTTGAGGCTTTGCAGGCGATTGTCCTGGAAAGCCAATTGCGAGCCTTGCAGGTCAAGCTTGCCCTGGGGCGCCTTGAGTGTGCCGGCGACATCCACGCGGCCATTGAGCTGGCCGCGCAGTTCTGGCCAGAGCTGGGCCAGGCTCGGCAACTTGAGGTCAATCTGCCCGGCGAGTTTCTGTTGCAGGCTGCCCTTGCCAGTGATGCTGTTGTCACCGAGGCGGATTTGCAGGGCGTTGAGGTTCCACTGCTCACCACGGCCATCGGCCTTGGCCTGGATCACCGCCGGTTGACCGCGCAGTTTGCCCTTGAGGTCCAGGTCGGCATTGAGGCTGAGCATTTCGTTCTTCATCTCGCCCTGGCTGCGCAACGGCCCGGCCAGCGTACCCGGCAGCTCTGCGACCCAGTACGCGGGGTTGATCGCCGACAGGTCCAGCGCGGTGTCCCAGGCAATGCCGTCGGCGAATTGCAGATTCAAGTGCCCTTCAGCCTTGCCCTGCCCGGCCTGGAGTTGAATCTGTTGCAGGTAGATTTTCGTCAGGTCGCCCGCGAAAGGGCTGGCCAGGGTGAAAGCGCCGGCCGGACCATCCGCCGCGGCGGCGAAATGCCCGAGGTACTTGCCGTCGGTGTAAGAAACTTCGCCGGTAAACGTGCGAAGCGCTACTTGCGGTTCGTCGATGAGCGGATAGAGCCTGTGCCACGGGAAGTCCAGCCAGTCAATCTTCGCCTCGGCGCTCAGGCCCTTGCTCCAATCCACAAGCCCTGTGAGCTTGAGGCTTTGCTTGTCGTTGGCGGTCAGGTCCAGCGCGGCGATCTGCGCACCCTTGGCGTCGACCTTGCCTTGCAGCGCCAGGGCGACTGGCCCTTGCTCGGCGGGTAGCGTGGCTTTGCCGAGCAGCGCGTAGCCGTTCATCAAGTCGCCGGCACCCGTGAGCTCAAGCTGATTGAGTTGCAGGGTGTCCGGCAGATCGGCACCGGGCTTGAAGCCATCGGCGGTGATCCGCACCTTGGCCGGCAGGTTTTCCACCAGCGGTTGCAGTTCGCCGGTCAGTTGCCCGTTGAGGTAACCGCTGCTGTCGGCTTTCAGGTTCAGAGTCTTGAGCAGGTCGCCGTCGACTTTCAGCGCCAGCGCCAAGGGCTCAGGCGTCGACAACAGGGTCAGCTTGCCTTCGGCACTGAGGGGCCAGTTACCGGAGGGTTGCAGCAGGCCGGACAGGTTCAGGCTCAGGTCATCGCGCTGCAACGCCACCGAATCGATCCTCAAACCGGCCGCCGTCCAGTGCGCCGCCAGTTGCAAGCCCTTGAGCTCCTCGCTGCCGTTGAACAACAGGCTACCGACCTTGATCTCCCCCAGTTCGAGGGCCAACGGTAACTTGAGCTCCGGGAGCGTGATCGGGCCGCTGTCTGGCTCTTCGGCACCCGGCGGGAACGTCAGGCTGACCTGATCGGCCTGCAATTGCTCGATGCACAAGGCCCTGCGGGACAGGCACAACGGCGACCAGGCAAAAATCACCTTGCTCAGCTCAACCCGGTTGTTGGCCTGTTGCCACAACACCCGGTCGGCACTCCACTGCCCGCCCAGCCGGCCCTGGAAGTTGTCCAGGGTCAACCCCGGTACGAAGCCCAACGCCCAGCCGCTGCCCGTCGCCGTGCCCAGCACTGTGGCCAGCGTCAGGACAACCAGCATCAACAGTGCCGCTATCGCCAGCAGCGTTACTTTCAAACCACGCTTCACAGCTCAGGCCCCATGGAAAAGTGCAGTCGAATGCCGCCATCGTCGTCCAGCGCGTGGGCCAGGTCGAGGCGGATCGGCCCCACCGGCGATACCCAGCGCACGCCGATACCGACCCCGGTCTTGAGGTTCGGCAGTTCGAGTGTGTTGAAGGAGTTGCCCTGATCGACAAAGGTCGCGATCCGCCATTTTTCAGCGATGGAATACTGATATTCCGCGCTGGCGGCGACCATGTAGCGGCCACCGATGCGGTCGCCGTCGGAGTTTTCCGGGGACAGGCTCTGATAGTCGTAACCGCGCACGCTCTGATCGCCACCGGCGAAGAAGCGCAGCGATGGCGGCACCGATTTGAAGCCGTTGGTGGCACTGCCGCCGACCTGCACCCGCCCGAGGAAACGATGGTTGTCGAACACCGTGGTCAGGCCTTTGACCAGCGCCGTGCCGTAGATCAGGTTGCTGTCGGAACCCAGACCTTCCTTGGCCACTTTGGATTCGAATTGCAGCCGATAGCCGTTATGCGGGTCGATGCGGTTGTCGCTTTTCAGGTACGAATAATTCACGCCGGGCATCAGCAGGTTACTGAGCCCGGAGTCGTCGCCGAGTTGGTAATCCTCGCGTTGCCATTTGAGCGACACCACCCGCTGCCAGCCGCTGGGCAATTTGCTGTGCCATTCGGGGCCGAGGGTCAGCAACTTGCTGTGGGTGTCGGTGCCGGCAATGTCCTCATTCTGATAGCCGCCGGCAAAACGCAGCTTGTCGGTCAGTGGCGGGTCCAGTGGAATGTCGTAGAACAACCCGACGTTTTGCCGCGGCGCCGAGACTTCGGTCTCCCAGCCATAACTGTGCCCTTGGGCGTTGACCCAGTGTCGGGTCCAGTTGGCCTTGGCACGTGGGCCGACGTCGGTGGAGAAACCCAGGCCCAGGCCCATGGTCCGCGGCTTGCGGGTTTCGAGCTTGACGTCCACCGGGATCGCATCGTCCTTGGACGCCGCGGGTGCCGCGTCCACGCGCACGCCTTCGAAGTAGCCGCTCGATTGCAGGTTCTGATTGAGTTCGGCGATCAGTTCCGAGTCATACGGCGTACCGGCCTTGAACGGCACCATGCGTTGCAGCAGCTCGTCGTCGAACGGCGTATCGCCCTCGAAACTGACCTTGCCCAAGGTATAGCGCGGGCCACTTTCATAGATCAGTTCGATATCGGCGACGCCGGCACGCGGGTCGACCGACAATTTTGAACGGGTGAATCGGCCGCTGAAAAAGCCATAGCGCGAAGCCTGATTCTGGATCAGGCGCTTGGCGTCCTCGTAATGCCCATGATTGAGCACAGCGCCGGGCTTGAGCGCGTCGCTTTTAGGGATTCGAAAGGACTTGAGGGAGGCTGCCGGACCGTCGACACGCACCGTGACGTTACGCAAGTGCACCGGCTCGCCGGGGTCGACTTTCAGCACCAGGCGCGGCTTTTCGCCGCCCTTCACCTCGCTGTCGATGTGCGGCTGGTAGTAGCCCAAGGCCTGGGCGGCCTTGTGCGCCTGTTCTTCAGCGCCACGGCTGAAGCGCAGCAACGCCTGCTCGTCGCGATCGCCGAGGCTGCCGATATAGCCTTCTATATTGGCCTTCAGCTCATCATTGGACGGTTTGATCCGTACATCCAATTCACTTTGAGCCAGCGCCGTGCAGCTGGTCATCAGCATCAGCACACCGCTGGTAATTCTTCCTGGAAACTTCATAGGCGCGGATGCTATCACGAGCTTGAGAGCGTGATAGAGCCTGACATGCCCGGAAAGTTCGCCGTTCAAGCCGTTGCTGTTTGTAACACCTGGGGATTGGGGTGAAAAAACACATGTTCGCGAATCGGTCCTACGGCAACTTCACCGATTTCCTCATAGCCCTGGCGCTTATAGAACTCCAGATAGCGAGGATTCCCGGTATCGAGGATCACGCCCTGTGAGTTTTCATCCACGGCGCACCAGTTGTGCACGGCTTGCAACAGTTGCTCGCCGAAATGCTTGCCCTGGAACTGCGGATGAACCCCCAGCAATGGCAAGACATGCACCGAGTCATTCGGCACGCAGGCCTCCACGGCAGCGTGATATTCGAGGTAGCGACGGGTGCAGCGAAATCCCGTGCTGAGCAGCATCCGCAGGCGCCAGGCCCAACTTTCAGTGACACCGAGACGACGTTGCGGCGGCGCGATCAGAGCGATGCCGATCAGGCGGTCGTTGACCAACAGGCCGATGGCAGGCAGGTCCTGGAGAAAATGCTGGCTCACCAGTTCGCGCACGGTGGCGCGAACCCGCTGTTCGTAACCGGGGCGTTCGGCTTCAAACAAATAGCCGAAAGTCGGCTCGTGTCGATAAGCCTGGTACAGCAGCGAACGCGCTTCGCGGGCGTAGCCGCTGTCGAGCATGTGAATATCGGCGATGGCAGTCGAGGTTTCGGGCATGACGGTTGATCTCCCCGGCACAGCTCGGGTGGCTGCGCTCTTGTTGTTACGAGCTGATCGGCGCTGACACAGTTCCTTACAGATCCGAAATGAGTGTAGGCAATGAAATCGCCTTCGCGAGCAAGTTGGGACGGTCAACGCAGATCTGACAGAACACATTAAATCCCCTCACCCCACACTGGCCCGATTCCCACATGTCAGCTAGCATCGCCCTTTTGCCAGGACTGCCGACCATGAAGATCGTCTCCTTCAACATCAACGGGCTGCGCGCCCGCCCCCATCAGCTGGCGGCGCTGATCGAAAAACACCAGCCTGACGTGATCGGCTTGCAGGAAACCAAGGTCCACGACGACCAGTTTCCCCTCGATGAAGTCAGAGCACTGGGCTACCACGTGTATTTCCACGGACAAAAGGGGCATTACGGCGTCGCCCTGCTCTCGCGCCAGGAACCGCTGGCCCTGCACAAGGGTTTCGCCACCGACGAAGAAGACGCCCAACGACGCTTCATCTGGGGCACCTTCGCCGACGCCAATGGTGCGCCGGTGACCATCATGAACGGTTATTTCCCACAGGGCGAAAACCGCGACCACCCGACCAAATTCCCGGCCAAGGAACGTTTCTACAGCGACTTGCAGCAATTGCTGGAAAGCCAGTTCAAGAACGACCAGCCGCTGGTGGTGATGGGCGATGTGAACATTTCCCCGGAAGACTGCGACATCGGCATCGGCCCGGACAACATGAAGCGCTGGCTGAAAACCGGCAAATGCAGCTTCCTGCCGGAAGAGCGCGAGTGGATGGCCCGCCTGAAGAACTGGGGCCTGGTGGACAGTTTCCGGCACCTGAACCCGAAAGTGAGCGACACCTTCAGCTGGTTCGACTACCGCAGCCGTGGCTTCGAAGACGAGCCCAAGCGTGGCCTGCGCATCGACCTGATCCTCGCCTCCCACGGCTTGCTGCCACGGGTGAAAGCCGCAGGGGTGGACTACGAACTGCGCGGCATGGAAAAACCTTCGGACCATGCGCCGATCTGGCTTGAATTGAGCTAAAAAGCACAAGATCGCAGCCTGCGGCAGCTCCTACATATATCTGTAGGAGCTGCCGCAGGCCGCGATCTTTTGCCTGTCATTTTTCGGAAACCTTACTGACTTAATCTCCCGGCACCTCCTTTGGCTATGTAAGGTGCCGGCATGATGCTGCGCGTGCTGTTCCTGTTGATGCTGTGCATGGGCTTGCCGCAGGCGGCCCCGGCCGGCGACTTGCCGACACCCGAACACGGCACCGTGCTGCGCATCCAGGGTTCCAACACCATTGGCGCGGCATTGGGACCGGCGCTGGTCGAGGGCCTGATGAGTGAACAAGGCCTGCGCAGGATTCACCGCGAAGTCTCGGACACCGCCAACGAACTGCGCATTGTCGGTGAAACCGTTCAAGGCCGGCGGGTCGTGGTGGAGGTGGCGGCCCATGGTTCCAGCACCGGTTTCACCGCGCTAAAAACCGCCAGTGCCGATCTTGCCGCCTCGTCGCGCCCGATCAGGGACAGCGAACTGGCCAGCCTGCAATCCCTCGGTGACCTGAAAAGTCCGAGCGCCGAACAGGTCATCGCCATCGATGGCCTGGCGATCATCCTTCATCCGGACAATCCGCTGAACCAACTCGACACCGTGCAACTGGCGCGCATTTTCAGTGGTGAGGTGAAAACCTGGGAAGACATAGGTAGCAGCGGCGGGCCGATTCATCTGTATGCACGGGATGATCAGTCCGGGACCTTCGACACTTTCAAGGTACTGGTCCTCAGTAGCCGTGGGAAAACTCTGAGCAGCACGGCAAAACGCTTCGAGTCCAGCGAGCAACTGTCCGATGCGGTCAGCGCCGACCCGCAAGGCATCGGATTTATCGGATTACCCTATGTGCGCCAGGCCAAAGCCGTGGCCATTGTCGACGGGCAATCGCAAGCCATGTTGCCGCTCAACAGCCTGATTGCCACGGAAGACTATCCGCTGTCCCGCCGGTTGTTCTTCTACCTGCCACCCAACGGCAAAAATCCCTGGGCCTACGCGCTAGTGGCCTTCGCTCAAAGCAGCAATGGCCAGGCCATCGTCGCGGCCAACGGTTTTATTGCACAAACCGTCCAGGCCATGGCCGTCACCCCCAATGCGTTGATGCCCGAGGGGTATCAGGCGCTGAGTCGGCATGCCCAGCGATTGTCGGTGAATTTTCGCTTCGAAGAAGGCAGTGCCAGCCTGGACAACAAGGCGCGGCAAGACCTGACGCGAGTGCTCGACTATATAAAGCAGCAAGACAAAATGTCTGGGCAAGTGACGCTGGTAGGGTTTGGCGATGCCAAGAGCGACCCGACGCGTGCCGATCTGTTGTCGAAACTGCGGGCCATGGCGGTACGGCGGGAGTTGGTGAAGAGCGGCGTGGTGTTTCGCGAGATTCGTGGATTCGGTGCCGAAATGCCAGTGGCGGCCAATAACGCCGATGAGGGAAGGATCAGGAATCGGCGGGTTGAGGTTTGGGTGTACTGAAAAGATCGCAGCCTTCGGCAGCTCCTTCAGATGTACGCGTATCCTGTAGGAGCTGCCGAAGGCTGCGATCTTTTAACTTTTCTTAATGCCCGCTACGCATCATCTCCTTCGGCACATACTTGCCGATTTCGAACTTGCCGATCGCCGCTCGGTGCACTTCGTCCGGGCCGTCGGCCAGGCGCAGGGTACGCTGCATCGCGTACATGTAGGCCAGCGGGAAATCGTTGGAAACCCCTGCCCCGCCATGAATCTGGATCGCCCGGTCGATCACTCGCAACGCAACGTTTGGCGCGACGACCTTGATCTGCGCGATCTCGCTACGGGCCACTTTGTTGCCGACGGTGTCCATCATGTACGCCGCTTTCAACGTCAGCAGGCGTGCCATGTCGATTTCCATCCGCGAGTCGGCGATCTTGTCGACGTTACCGCCCAGCCGCGCCAGGGGTTTGCCGAATGCGGTGCGGCTCACCGAGCGCTTGCACATCAGTTCCAGTGCGCGCTCGGCCATGCCGATCGAACGCATGCAGTGGTGAATCCGGCCCGGGCCAAGGCGACCTTGAGCAATTTCGAAGCCGCGTCCTTCGCCCAACAGGACGTTTTCGTACGGCACCCGGACGTTTTCGAAATGCACTTCGGCGTGACCATGAGGTGCATCGTCGTAACCGAACACCGGCAGCGGGCGCACGATCTTCACGCCGGGAGCATCCACCGGCACCAGAATCATCGAGTGCTGGGCGTGGCGTGGCGCGTCAGGATTGCTCAGCCCCATGAAAATCAGGATTTTGCAGCGCGGGTCGCAAGCACCCGAGGTCCACCATTTCTTGCCGTTGATCACCCACTCGTCGCCATCGCGCACCGCACGGGCAGCCATGTTGGTGGCGTCGGAGGACGCAACGTCCGGTTCGGTCATGGCGAAGGCCGAGCGGATCTCGCCGCGCAGCAATGGTTCGAGCCAGCGTTGTTTCTGCTCTTCGTTGGCGTAACGCACCAGCACTTCCATGTTGCCGGTGTCCGGTGCCGAGCAGTTGAACGGCTCTGGCCCCAGCAGCGAGCGGCCCATGATTTCCGCCAGCGGCGCGTATTCGAGGTTGGTCAGGCCGGCACCCAGTTCGGACTCAGGCAGAAACAAATTCCACAGGCCTTCGGCCTTGGCCTTGAGTTTGAGTTCTTCCATGATCGCGGTCGGCTGCCAGCGATCGCCTTCGGCGACCTGGCGCTCGAACACGGCTTCGGCGGGATAAACGTAGGTGTCCATGAACGCAGTCACGCGCTCGCGCAGTTCCTGAACCTTGGGCGAATAAGCGAAATCCATGAGCAAGATACCTTCTTGGGGGAGGTTGTTTAGGTCATGTATCGATGCTAGAACAGCGTTGATAATTTACCTAGCCTATTCTCGGCGTGTATAAACATTCATCACCGATATATGATCGGCTGATCGTCAAGGTCAGTCCGCCCACACAATAAGAGAGCCGCGTAATGAATCTGAGCAAGGTCGATCTCAACCTTTTCATCGTCTTCGACGCGATCTACACCGAAGCCAACCTGACCCGCGCCGGGCAAATCGTCGGCATCACCCAACCGGCGGTGTCGAACGCGCTGGCGCGTCTGCGCGAGACCTTCAACGACCCGCTATTCGTGCGCACCGCCCAGGGCATGGTGCCCACGCCGATGGCGCAGAACATCATCGGCCCGGTGCGCAACGCCCTCTCGCTGCTGCGCGTATCGGTGCAGGAAAGCCGCATTTTCAACCCGCAGCAAGCGGTCAAGACCTACCGCATCAGCATGACCGACCTCACCGAAGCGGTGATCCTGCCGCCGCTGTTCCAGCGCCTGCGCCGCCTGGCGCCGACGGTGATCATCGAAAGCTTCCTGTCCAAACGCCGTGAAACCACCAAGGAGCTGGCGGCCGGTCGGCTCGACTTCGCGGTCGATGCACCGCTCAACACCGACCCGCAGGTGCGCCACGTCAAATTGATGGAAGACCGCTACGTGTGTGCCATGCGCAAGGGGCATCCGCTGGCGGGCAAGGAGAAACTCACCCTGGATGATTACCTGGGCCTGACCCACATCCATATTTCCAGCCGCCGCAGCGGCCTCGGCTATGTCGACCTGGCGTTGGGCAAGATGGGCATCCAGCGCAAGATCGCCCTGCGCTCCCAGCATTACCTGATGGCTTCGCAAGTGCTGCAACAGACGGACATGGTCATGACCGTGCCGGAACGCTTCGCCCGGCGTAACGACCTGCACGCCTTTTATCTGCCGGTCAACGATGTGCCGCCAGTGGAAACCCACCTTTACTGGCACGAAAGCACCGACCAGGACCCGGCGAACCGCTGGATGCGCGAGCAGATGATCGAGTTGTGCCAGCAGGTGACGGCGCAGGAGAGAAAACTGGATAAACAACCGGTTTGAGAAAAATCAAAAGATCGCAGCCTGCGGCAGCTCCTACAGGGTGAATACAAATCCCGGGGAGGAGCTGCCGCAGGCTGCGATCTTTTCTCCCTTGACGTAAACGTCAACCTGCCATTAGCTTAGCGCCATGACCTTTTGCGAGCGCGTCCATGAGCAGCCAGACCTACAGCATTTCCGATCTCGCCCGCGAGCTCGACATCACCACCCGGGCCATTCGCTTTTATGAAGAGCAAGGCCTGCTCAGCCCTGAGCGTCGTGGCCAGGAACGTATTTACTCACCCCGCGACAAGGTCAGCCTGAAGCTGATCCTGCGGGGCAAGCGCATCGGTTTCTCGCTGGCTGAATGCCGCGAACTGATCGAGCTCTACGACCCGTCCAGCGGTAACACCAAGCAGTTGCACAGCATGCTGGCGAAAATCAGCGAGCGCCGTGAGCAGCTTGAACAGCAGTTGCTGGACATCGAACAGATGAAACTGGAACTGGACACTGCCGAGGAGCGCTGCGTACAGGCGCTGGAGCAGACGCTCAAAAGCCAGGAATCAGTTCAGTAGGCCTACAAAATCCCCTGTAGGAGTGAGCCTGCTCGCGATAGCGCCGGGGCAGTCGACATCAGCGTTGAATTTGCTACCGCCATCGCGAGCAGGCTCACTCTTACAGGGATCACTGCACATTCAGACAATCAGCACAGGTCGAACCTTATGCCCCTCCCCACCCACGTACGCATTGTCGAAGTCGGCCCACGCGACGGCCTGCAAAACGAAGCCCGGCCCATCAGTGTTACCGACAAGGTACAACTGGTCGATGCACTGACCGCAGCCGGACTTGGCTATATAGAAGTCGGCAGTTTTGTGTCGCCCAAGTGGGTACCGCAGATGGCCGGCTCCGCCGAAGTCTTCGCGCAGATCCAGCGCAAACCGGGTGTGGTCTACGGCGCACTCACTCCCAACTTGCGCGGTTTCGAAGATGCCCTCGCCGCCGGGGTCAAGGAAGTGGCCGTGTTCGCGGCGGCTTCAGAGGCGTTTTCCCAACGCAACATCAATTGCTCGATCAGCGAAAGCCTGGAGCGTTTCGCGCCGATCATGGACGCCGCCAGACAACACGGAATTACCGTGCGCGGCTATGTGTCCTGTGTGCTGGGCTGCCCCTATGAAGGTAACGTCGCCCCGGAGCAAGTCGCCGTGGTCGCACGTGAACTGTATGCCATGGGCTGCTATGAGGTCTCGCTGGGGGACACCATCGGCACCGGCACCGCTGGCGCAACCCGCAAGATGTTTGAAGCCGTAGCAAAGGATGTGCCCCGGGAAAAACTCGCCGGGCACTTCCACGACACCTACGGTCAGGCTGTGGCCAACATCTACGCCAGCCTGCTGGAGGGCATCTCGGTGTTCGACAGCTCCATCGCCGGCCTGGGCGGCTGCCCCTATGCCAAGGGCGCCAGCGGTAACGTCGCGACCGAAGACGTGGTTTACCTGCTCAACGGCCTGGGCATCGACACCGGAATCGACCTCGACGCCTTGATGGTTGCCGGTCAACAGATTTGTACCGTACTGGGTCGCCCTACCGGTTCCCGCGTGGCCAAGGCTCGCAGCGCACAGTGAGTGTGCTGAGTGTGTCCGGGTGTTACCGCTGTGTCTGAAACGTGGGCGCAAGCGAGTAACACGGAAACAAAATGTGGGGTTTTGCCTGAAGCGAAAAACCTCACAACTCTCCAAATCGTTGATTTTAAAGGCTTTTAAAAAGTTGGCATGGCTCCTGCTATCTCTATCGCACAACAAGAATAAAAAAATTGCGGCAAACCTAATAAAAACAAGACGTAACGACTCTGACATAACAAAAACAACACGGCAGAGACGCAGCTAACAGATTTTTTTGGAGAAGATGTGCTTTTCAGGGTGCTTTTCGGAGTTACCCGCAACCAGACAGAGAATAATAAAACTACCTTCAGGTAGCTCCCGTACTGGTTGGATCGCTCAGCGAAAAAGTAGATCAGCGCTCAAAAAAATACGTTTGCTCTTGATCCCGGATGGGGATCGCCAAAAACAGCGGTAAAGGGCAACGGTTGCCAAAAACAACAACAGGCCGACCCTCAATAATAAAAAAAGAGCACGCGCAACGAAATTAAAGGGGAGCTTCGGCTCCCCTTTGTGCTGTCTGGCATTTAAGATTTCCGCAGCCCTTTGTAGGAGCGAGCTCGCTCGCGAAGAACACAAGGGCACCGCGCATTTCCAGACTGCACGCGTTATCGTTGACGTTCTTCGCGAGCAAGCTCGCTCCTACAGTCGGCCTTCGTCAGACCTGCTTGCTACGCAACTCCTCGATACTGATCTCGCGCATCCGGAATTTCTGGATCTTGCCAGTCACCGTCATCGGAAACTCCTCGACGAACTTGAAGTAGCGCGGCGTCTTGAAGTGCGCGATGCGCTCCTTGCACCAGGCTTGCAGTTCTTGCTCGGTGGCGCTGTGGCCGGGGTGGAACTTGATCCAGGCGACGATCTCTTCGCCGTAGCGCGAGCAAGGAATACCGATCACCTGAACATCCGCAACGGCCGGATGAGTGAAGAAAAATTCTTCCAGCTCCCGCGGGTAAACATTCTCACCACCGCGGATGATCATGTCCTTGTTGCGCCCGGCAATGCACACGTAACCCTCGTCATTCATGCTCGCCAGGTCGCCGGTGTGCATCCAGCCGGCCTGGTCGATGGCTTCCGCCGTGCCTTCGGGGTTGTTCCAATAGCCGAGCATCACGCTGTAACCGCGGGTGCACAGCTCACCGATGGTGCCCCGTGGCACCAGGTTGCCCGCTTCGTCGATGATCTTGCTTTCGAGTTGTGGCTGGGTGCGGCCGACGGTGGTCACGCGCAGCTCCAGGTCATCTGAAGGACCGGTCTGCAATGACACCGGACTGGTTTCCGTCATGCCGTAGGCAATCTGCACTTCGCTCATGTGCATTTCGCTGATGACCCGGCGCATCACCTCGATAGGACAGGTTGCGCCCGCCATGATCCCGGTGCGCAGGCTCGACAGGTCGAACCTGGCACGCTGAGGCTGATCGAGCATGGCGATGAACATGGTCGGCACGCCGTACAGCGCCGTGGCTTTTTCGTCGGCCACGGTGCTGAGGGTCAGCAATGGATCGAACGCGTCGTTTGGATAAATCATCGTGCTGCCATGGGTGATGCAGCCGAGGTTGCCCATGACCATGCCGAAGCAGTGATACAGCGGCACCGGGATCACCAGCCGATCGGCCGCCGTCAGGCCCAGGCTTTCGCCGACCATGTAGCCGTTGTTGAGAATGTTGTAGTGACTGAGGGTCGCGCCCTTGGGGAAACCGGTGGTGCCGGAGGTGTACTGGATATTCACCGGTTGATCGAAATGCAGGCTGTCCTGGCGCTCATGCAGTTGCTCGACCGTCACGCTGCCCGCCAGACCGGCCAATTGCGACCACGGCAGGAAACCGCTCGGCGGCTGCGCATCCAGGCTGATGACGCCACGCAACTCCGGCAACCGCTCACTCTGCAACTTGCCGATGGATTGCCCGGCCAACTCCGGCACCAGGCCTTGCAGCATCGCGTGATAGTTCGAGGTCTTGAAGGCCCCGGCACACACCAGCCATTGGCAACCGGATTGCTTGAGTACGTATTCGAGTTCGGAACTGCGATACGCAGGATTGATATTGACCAGGATCACGCCGATTTTCGCCGTGGCAATCTGGCTGATGCACCATTGCGCACAGTTCGGCGCCCAGATGCCGAGGCGGTCACCCGTCTGCAGCCCCAACGCCAGCAACGCTCTGGCGTGCAGGTCCGCGACCTCGGCCAATTGCCGCCAGCTCAAACGCAGCTGTTGATGGCGCACCACCAGCGCCTCCCCGTCCGGGTATTGCGCGACGGTGTTATCGAACGCCTGGCCGATGGTCATCGCCAGCAAGGCTTTGTCCTGTGAACCACGGGTGTAACTGCGTTGCGGGCTTGCACTGGGTTGATCCATGACGACCCCTATTGTCTTTATTTATGGGCTGCGAATGGTCCCCTGTAGGAGCTGGCTTGCCAGCGAAGAGGCCAGCACGTTCAACATCGATTTCGACGGATCCGACGCCTTCGCGGGCAAGCCCGCTCCTACAGGATTCATTGGCCCTACTCTCGCTCAAGTTGACGTTAACGTAAAGGGTGATTGACAGCCATTCGTCACAGGCTTACGTTAACGTAAAGGTGAGAACCCATTGACAGTCTCACCAACCGACAAAAAAGCCAAAAGGTGACCCATGAGCTATCCATCCCTGAACTTTGCCCTCGGTGAAACCATCGACATGCTGCGCGATCAGGTTCAGTCCTTCGTCGCCAAAGAGATCGCCCCGCGCGCCGCTCAGATCGACATCGACAACCTGTTCCCCGCCGACCTGTGGCGCAAGTTCGGCGACATGGGCCTGCTGGGCATTACCGTGCCGGAAGAGTACGGCGGTGCCGGCCTTGGTTACCTGGCCCACGTGGTGGCCATGGAAGAAATCAGCCGTGGCTCGGCCTCGGTGGCGTTGTCCTACGGCGCCCACTCCAACCTCTGCGTCAACCAGATCAACCGCAACGGCAACCACGAACAGAAATCGAAATACCTGCCCAAGCTGATCAGCGGCGAGCACATCGGCGCGCTGGCCATGAGCGAGCCGAACGCCGGTTCCGACGTGGTGTCGATGAAACTGCGCGCCGACAAGCGCGGCGATCACTACGTGCTCAACGGCAGCAAGACCTGGATCACCAACGGTCCGGACGCCAACACTTACGTGATCTACGCCAAGACCGACCTGGAAAAGGGCCCCCACGGCATCACCGCCTTCATCGTCGAGCGCGACTGGAAGGGCTTCAGCCGCAGCAACAAGTTCGACAAGCTCGGCATGCGCGGTTCGAACACCTGCGAACTGTTTTTCGATGACGTCGAAGTGCCTGAAGAAAACATCCTCGGCGTACTCAACGGCGGCGTGAAGGTACTGATGAGCGGCCTCGACTATGAGCGCGTCGTGCTCTCCGGCGGCCCGACCGGGATCATGCAGGCGTGCATGGACCTGATCGTGCCGTACATCCACGACCGCAAGCAGTTCGGCCAAAGTATCGGCGAATTCCAGCTGATCCAGGGCAAGGTCGCTGACATGTACACCCAACTCAACGCCAGCCGCGCCTATCTGTACGCCGTGGCCCAGGCCTGCGAGCGCGGCGAAACCACGCGCAAGGACGCCGCCGGGGTAATCCTCTACAGCGCCGAACGCGCCACACAAATGGCCCTCGACGCGATCCAGATTCTCGGTGGCAACGGCTACATCAACGAATTCCCGGCCGGTCGTCTGCTGCGTGATGCCAAGCTGTACGAAATCGGTGCCGGCACCAGTGAGATCCGACGCATGCTGATCGGTCGCGAACTGTTCAACGAAACCCGCTAAACGGAGCTGCCCATGGCTACCCTGCATACTCAGCTCAACCCCCGTTCAGCGGAGTTCGCCACCAACAGCGCGGCGATGCTCAAACAGGTCGACGCGTTGCACACCCTGCTCGCCCAAGTGGCGCAAGGTGGTGGCCCGAAGGCGCAAGAACGCCACACCTCGCGGGGCAAACTGCTGCCCCGTGAGCGCATCAACCGCTTGCTCGATCCGGGTTCGCCGTTCCTCGAAATCAGCCAACTGGCGGCGTACGAGGTGTATGGCGAAGACGTCCCCGCCGCTGGCGTGATTGCCGGGATCGGCCGTGTGGAGGGCGTCGAATGCATGATCGTCGCCAACGATGCCACCGTGAAAGGCGGCTCGTACTACCCGCTGACGGTGAAAAAACACCTGCGCGCGCAAACCATCGCTCAGCAAAATCGCCTGCCGTGTATCTACCTGGTGGATTCGGGCGGTGCCAACCTGCCGCGTCAGGATGAAGTGTTCCCGGACCGCGAGCATTTCGGGCGGATCTTCTTCAATCAGGCCAACATGAGCGCCATGGGCATTCCGCAGATTGCCGTGGTCATGGGTTCCTGCACCGCTGGTGGCGCCTATGTACCGGCGATGGCCGACGAAGCGATCATGGTCCGCGAACAAGCGACGATCTTCCTCGCCGGCCCGCCGCTGGTGAAAGCCGCGACCGGTGAAGTGGTCAGTGCCGAAGATCTCGGCGGGGCCGATGTGCACTGCAAGATTTCCGGGGTGGCCGACCATTACGCCGAGAGCGATGAGCACGCACTCGCGCTCGCCCGACGCAGCGTCGCCAACCTCAACTGGCGCAAGCAAGGTGAGGTTCAGCAACGCACTCCGATCGCCCCGCTCTACAGCAGTGACGAGTTGTACGGCGTGGTCCCGGCCGACGCCAAGCAACCGTTTGACGTGCGCGAAGTGATTGCGCGGCTGGTGGATGGTTCGGTGTTCGACGAGTTCAAGGCGCTGTTCGGGACCACGCTGGTTTGCGGCTTTGCCTACCTGCACGGTTACCCGATCGCAATCCTCGCCAACAACGGCATTCTCTTCGCTGAAGCGGCGCAGAAAGGCGCGCACTTCATCGAACTGGCGTGCCAACGCGGCATCCCGCTGCTGTTCCTGCAAAACATCACCGGTTTCATGGTCGGCCAGAAGTACGAGGCCGGCGGCATCGCCAAGCACGGCGCGAAACTGGTGACGGCGGTGGCTTGCGCCAAGGTGCCGAAATTCACGGTGATCATCGGCGGCAGCTTCGGTGCCGGTAACTACGGCATGTGCGGTCGCGCCTACGATCCGCGCTTTTTGTGGATGTGGCCAAATGCGCGTATTGGCGTGATGGGTGCCGAACAGGCGGCCGGCGTGCTGGTGCAGGTCAAGCGCGAGCAGGCCGAGCGCAGTGGCCAGGGTTTCAGCGCCGAGCAGGAAGCCGAGATCAAGCAACCGATCCTCGACCAGTACGAAGAACAGGGTCACCCCTACTATTCCAGCGCGCGCCTGTGGGACGACGGTGTCATCGACCCGGCCCAGACCCGCGACGTACTGGCCCTGGCCTTGTCCGCGTCGTTGAACGCGCCAATCGAACCGAGCCGCTTCGGCGTGTTCCGGATGTGATCGGGAGAAGAACATGAGCGACTTCAACACCCTCGAACTGCTGAGCGATCCTCGGGGTTTTGCCACCCTGTGGCTCAGCCGTGAAGAAAAGAACAACGCCTTCAACGCCGAAATGATCCGTGAACTGATCCTCGCCCTCGACAAAGTCGCGAGCGATGCCAGCCTGCGATTTCTGATCGTGCGCGGTCGCGGCAAGCATTTCAGCGCCGGCGCCGACCTGGCCTGGATGCAGCAATCGGCCGAACTCGATTACGCCACCAACCTCGATGACGCCCGGGAACTGGCAGAGTTGATGTACAACCTGGCCAAGCTGAAAGTCCCGACCCTGGCGGTGGTGCAAGGCGCAGCCTTTGGTGGCGCACTGGGCCTGATCAGTTGCTGCGACATGGCCATCGGTGCCGATGACGCGCAGTTCTGCCTCTCGGAAGTACGCATCGGCCTGGCACCGGCGGTGATCAGCCCGTTCGTGGTGCAAGCCATTGGCGAACGCGCTACCCGTCGCTATGCCTTGACCGCTGAGCGTTTCGGCGGGCAACGGGCTCGGGAAATCGGTTTGTTGTCGGAGAGTTATGCAAGTGCCGAGCTGGAACAGAAAGTCGAACAGTGGATCGACAATCTGCTGCTCAACAGCCCGGCGGCCATGCGCGCCAGCAAGGATCTGCTGCGCGAAGTCGGCGACGGCTCACTGACCCCGGCATTGCGTCGCTACACCGAAAACGCCATCGCCCGCATTCGCGTCAGCCCTGAAGGCCAGGAAGGCTTGCGTGCCTTCCTGCAAAAACGTCCGCCGAGCTGGCAAGCCGAATCCACCAAGGAGCCCCGCTGATGAGCGCACCTGTCCTCACCACCCTGCTGGTGGCCAACCGTGGCGAAATCGCTTGCCGGGTGATGCGCACCGCCAAGGCCCTGGGCCTGACCACCGTGGCCGTACACAGCGCCACCGACCGTGACGCCCGGCACAGCCGCGAAGCCGATATTCGCGTCGACCTGGGTGGCAGCAAAGCCGCCGACAGCTATCTGCAGATCGACAAACTGATTGCCGCCGCCAAGGCCAGCGGCGCCCAGGCGATTCACCCCGGCTACGGCTTCTTGTCGGAGAACGCCGGTTTCGCCCGCGCCATCGAAAACGCCGGCCTGATCTTCCTCGGCCCGCCCGCCTCGGCCATCGACGCCATGGGCAGCAAGTCCGCGGCCAAAGCCTTGATGGAAACCGCTGGCGTGCCGCTGGTGCCCGGTTATCACGGCGAAGCCCAGGACCTGGAAACCTTCCGCGCCGCCTGCGAACGCATCGGCTACCCGGTGCTGCTCAAGGCCACCGCGGGTGGCGGCGGCAAAGGCATGAAAGTGGTCGAGGACGTCAGCCAACTGGCCGAAGCCCTGGCCTCAGCCCAGCGCGAAGCACAATCGTCGTTCGGCGACTCGCGGATGCTGGTGGAGAAGTACCTGCTTAAACCACGTCACGTGGAAATCCAGGTGTTCGCCGACCAGCACGGCAACTGCCTGTACCTCAACGAACGCGACTGCTCGATTCAGCGCCGTCACCAGAAAGTCGTCGAAGAAGCGCCGGCACCTGGCCTGAGCCCGGAGCTGCGACGCGCCATGGGCAAAGCCGCTGTGCGTTCAGCGCAGGCCATCGGTTATGTCGGTGCCGGCACCGTCGAGTTTTTGCTGGATGCGCGGGGCGAGTTCTTCTTCATGGAAATGAACACCCGCCTGCAAGTGGAACACCCGGTCACCGAAGCCATCACCGGCCTCGACCTGGTGGCCTGGCAGATTCGCGTGGCACGCGGCGAAGCGTTGCCGATGACGCAAGACCAGGTGCCGCTGGTGGGGCACGCGATCGAAGTGCGACTGTATGCCGAAGATCCGGGCAATGATTTCCTGCCGGCGACCGGTCGTCTGGAGCTATATCGCGAATCCGCCCAAGGGCCTGGGCGTCGGGTGGACAGCGGCGTTGAAGAGGGCGATGAAATTTCGCCCTTCTACGACCCGATGCTCGGCAAGCTGATTGCCTGGGGCGAAGATCGTGAACAGGCGCGCTTGCGCCTGCTGAGCATGCTCGAAGAATTCGCCATCGGCGGCCTGAAGACCAACATCAACTTCCTGCGGCGCATCATCGGCCACCCGGCATTTGCCGCTGCCGAACTGGATACCGGATTCATTCCGCGCTACCAGGAACAGTTGCTGCCGGTGCCAGCGGACCTCAGCGATGAGTTCTGGCAAGCCGCCGCCCAGGCGTTTGCCCAGAGCCAGGCGCTTGCAACCCGCGCCGATGACCCGAGTTCACCGTGGGCGGCGCGTAACGGGCTGCGTGCCGGTTTGCCGAGAGAAATCACCCTGCACTTGAGTTGTGAAGGCCAGGACCGTGCGTTGACCTTGGGCGACGTCGATGCCCACAGCGCACTGCTCAAGGGCGAGCAACTGTTGACCGAGCATGCTGGCGTGCGTCGTCAACACCGCGCTATACGCCGTGGCGAATACGTATATTTGCAGTGGGATGGCGAATTGCACCGTATCGAGGCTTACGACCCGATCAGCGCCGTCGAGGCCAGCCACAGCCATCATGGCGGGCTGACCGCACCGATGAACGGCAGCATCGTCCGCGTACTGGTCGAGGCCGGGCAATCGGTCGAAGCCGGGGCGCAATTGGTGGTACTTGAGGCGATGAAGATGGAGCACAGCATCCGCGCGCCTCACGCCGGGGTGATCAAGGCGCTGTATTGCCAGGAAGGCGAGATGGTCAGTGAAGGCAGTGCGCTGGTCGAACTGGAAGAAGCGTGAAATGAAGATCGGTCCTGCGCATCGCGAGGACCGATCTGATCAGAACCTGGCTGTTGCCTGAACCACTACGCCGATGATTCGACAATCTTCGGCGTACAAGGCTTTCGGATACGTCGGATTGAGCGGTACCAGATAACGCTGCCCGCCCTCCTCGATGAGCTTGCGGAACGTGGCTTCGGCGCTGCCCGGCCACTGGGCAATGACCAGTTTGCCAGGCTCGGCGTCCACCGCCGGGTCCACCAGGATCAGCATGCCTTCCGCAATACTGATGCCAGTGGGTGCGGTCATCGCATCACCTGACACTCTCAACCAGAATGCCGGTCCCTGCGCGTGATAATCGGACAATTCAAAGTGCCCTTTCCCATACACCGCGACCTCGCCATCGCGCACTTCGACAGGTTCGCGCCAGTCACTGACCGGGTAGCGGAAGTACGGATTGTACTTCTGTGTCAAAGGGATTTCGTCGTCCGTTGACGCCTGCGGTTCCCGGATTACCAGCGCCACTTCGAGAAACTCAAGACCCAGCGCCTGCAGGACACGGTTCATGTCTTCGATGCCGGGTTCACGACGTTTGTTGAGCCAGTGGCCAATGCCGCCCTGGGACATCCCGAGGCGCTCGGCGAGTATCTCTTGAGTGATTTTGAGTTCACTCATCTTGGCCTTGACCAATTCAATCCATTTATCCATGTGCGGCACGATACGTGGGCAACTCCGGCCATCAAAACACATATTGTAGTATTTAAATTATCGTCACAAATACATTACGTATTAGGATCAATTCACGGATCTGAATCTAACACGGAGCTTGCCATCGCCATGAACCCACCCACCAATGACCTGTCGGACATGCAAATCGACACCACCCTCACCTCGCCCCAGGGCTCAGCGGCGGCACAACGCGCGCTGGACTATTACTTGAAACCAGCTATTTCAGAGGAAGTGACCGAACCGCGCTTTTTTGATGTGAACCGCAACATCAGCGGCGAAGAGGCGCTGGTCCATGCTTTGGACCTGTTGCGCTGTGCTGCCGCCACCGCGTACGAATCAGCCAATCACCTGCAAGGCGCAAACCGCGACCTGGCATTTTCGACGGTGCACATGATCGACATGGCCAAGGCGATGGTCGATCGATCGCTGGAGAAGTATGAAAACGGTTGAGGTGAAAAGGCGATTAGAGAGGACAGGAAAGAATTTTCCTATCGCGCAGGTAAAAACGTTTGACTTGCAAACGAGAATGATTATTATTGCATCAGCTGATCGCGAGATCAGTCGATGGACCAGGTGACCTTAGGTCGGTCTCCTGGACTATCTCCTCATCAGGCTAATCACGGTTTTTGACCCGGCTTTTTGCCGGGTCTTTTTTTGCCAGTTTTCTGGCTTTTGGCTTCAGGCTAATGAAGTCTTTGGGTGCCGCAAATTCGATGGCGCGGATGATATCAAAAGAATGCCAGTTGGCAAAAGAAGCCCGGAATCATGGGTTCAAACCAGTGACAGATAGCACTTGAGAATCAATCGCATAGCCTCTAAGCTGCGACAGCGTCAAGGAGGACGCCCCCACCCCTGCACCCCGCAATTTCCCTCGGTTTCACCCCACTCTTGCGTGTAAAGTAGCCGCCATAAAAATCATATTCAGGACCCGATTATGAGCGTGGCTAAATCCTCTTTCGACATCAGTGCCAATTTCGACAGCGGCAACATCCAAGTCATCGACATCAGCGACCCGCTCAAACCGCTTCTGGCCATTCGCCCGGACACCCGCAGTCCGCATTTCCAGTGGTTCCACTTCAAGGCCAGCGGCCTGCATGTTGGCCAGGAGCACTGGTTTCGCCTGAACAATGCCAGCCAATCCTCCTATAACAAAGCCTGGACCGGTTATCAGGCGGTGGCGTCCTACGATCACGTCAACTGGTTCCGCGTACCGACCATTTTCGAAGGCGACTGCCTGCGTTTCAGCCTTGAAGCCGAGCAAACCCACGCCTGGTTCGCCTACTTCGAACCCTACAGCCGTGGTCGCCACGACTGGCTGATCGAGCAGGCACTGACCAAGGCCGGCACCGAACTGTTGGCCACCGGCAAAAGTGTCGAAGGTCGCGACATTCAGTTGTTGCGCAAAGGCACCGGGGCCGAAGGCCGACGCAAGATATGGATGATTGCCCAGCAACATCCGGGCGAGCACATGGCCGAGTGGTTCATGGAAGGCGTGATCGAACGCCTGGAAAAACACGACGACCCTGTGCTGAATAAACTGCTGGCCAGCGCCGACCTGTACCTGGTGCCAAACATGAACCCGGACGGTGCTTTCCACGGCCACCTGCGCACCAACGCCATGGGCCAGGACCTCAACCGCGCCTGGCAGAGCGCCAGCCAGGAAATCAGCCCGGAAGTCCTGTTCGTTCAGCAGCAGATGGAAAAGTACGGCGTCGACATGTTCCTCGACGCCCATGGTGACGAGGAAATCCCTCACGTATTCACCGCCGGTTGCGAAGGCAACCCCGGTTACACGCCGCGAATCGAAAAGCTCGAGGAGCACTTCCGCAGTCATCTGAAGCACACCACCAAAGACTTCCAGACCAAGTACGGCTACACCCGCGACGAACCGGGCCGGGCCAACATGACGCTGGCCTGTAACAGCGTCGGGCAGAAGTACGACTGCCTGTCGTTGACCCTGGAAATGCCGTTCAAGGATCACGACGACCACCCGAACGCGGAAACCGGTTGGTCGGGCAAACGTTCGAAGCAATTGGGCAAGGATGTGCTGACCACCGTGGCCGAGATGGTCGATAGCCTGCGTTAATTGCCCTTCAAGATCAAAAGATCGCAGCCTGCGGCAGCTCCTACATTGGAATGCGTTTCCCTGTAGGAGCTGCCGCAGGCTGCGATCTTTTTTCGCCCGGCTATTATCCGCGATCCTTACCCCGCAACATACTGTCCAGCACCTCATCGCGACGCACCCAACCGTGAAACAACGCCGCCGCCAAATGCAGCAACACAGTCAGAAACAACAGATACGCCAGATACCCGTGCGCCTTGCGCAAAAACGCAAACACCTGCGCGTTCGCCGGCACAATTGACGGTAGTTGCAGCGAACTGCTGAGCATGACCGGCTCGCCCGACGCCGAAATCATCGCCCAGCCCAGCAGCGGCAGAACCAGCATCAAGGCGTACAGCAACACATGCGACGCCTTGGCCGCCCGCACCTGCCAACCCGGCAAGTCCGCCGGCAATGGTGGCTGTGTGGTGGAGAAACGCACCACCAGGCGCACGATCACCAACAGCAAAATCGCGATGCCCAAGGGTTTGTGCAGATGAATCAGCCATTCATGACGCTCGGACACCGAGGCGACCATGCCGGCGCCGATAAACAGCATCGCGATGATCATCAGCGCCATCAGCCAGTGCAGCAGGCGCGCCAGCGGGGCGAAGTGGTTCGGTTGGTTGCTCATTGCTGGCCCTCCTGTTTGGCGGCGGGCAACTGGCTTACTTCGCTGGTGCGACGCAGGTAGGAATTGGCGTAACCGGCTGAACGGGCGGCGAGCAACGGGTCGTCGGAACCTTCGATCCCGGCAGGCAACACCAGCGGATCGTAGTTGATGTCACGGCATTCACCGTTGAGTTGCGGTTGAGTCTTTTCAAGCACCAGGGTGCCAGCATTCAACACCTTGCGCCCTTCGGGCCAGGCCTTGCTGGCGTCGTTGACCGGATCGCCGGGGTTGGCCAGGGTGATGTTCAACTGCCAGCGCAACGGGCCGGCGGCGATTCGCTGAACCAGGTCTTTCTCCAGGAAATCATTGCCCTCCGGTGCAGTGCCCCCCGGTGCGTCCTGGGCCAGTGGCACCATGTTCCAGCGCACGGCCTGGCGTTGGCCGGCCGCGTTGACCAGGTAGAACGCATTCACGCTGTTGTAGTTTTCGGTCACGTAACTGGCCGACGGCTTGGCGGTCTTGATCCAGGCCAGGAACGGTGCGGCTTCCGGGTGCGAAGCAAAAAACGCCGGTACCGCCTTGGGGTCCGGTTTGCCGGTGGTCGGGTCTGGCGACTGGGCTTTTTGCAGTTGATAGAACGCCTCGGGCGTGCCCACCGGAAACACCGGCATGCTGTTCATCCCGGTGCGCCACTGCTGGCCGTTGGCCTGGGTGAAGCGCAAGGCCATGCTGCGGATCGGCACAGCACTGTCCGGCGCGTAAGGGTTACCGGCCGGCAAGGCGAAACGCCCCACCACCGGCGTCCGCGCTTCGTTGAACACTTGAGCGGTGGAATAGCTGCGCGCATCAAAGCTGCTCTCGAAATGCCCGATCACGCACACGCCTTTGGAATGGTTGCGACGGAAACCCTGATGCACGCCGTTATTGGTTTCCAGCACGTTGATCAGTTTCTTCGGGGTCAGGCGCTGTGGGTCGAAGGTACCGTTGACGTAGGCAAACGCCCCAGCCACGGCCGCAACGACCACGGCAATGCCGGCCAGACGCAACGTCAGGCTCGCCGCACTCAAGGGTGGCCGGGTTGGCGGTGATGATCGATCTACCATGAAAGACTCCAGGGCCATCGGCCACAAGTGAGAAGAATCAAGCAGACGAACCGCATGCAGGTTTATTCCCACGCGCGATGTTTATTTTTTCTGACGTGGAATAACCTCCAGTACCGGACGTCTTCCTAGTCCCAAGCGTAGCGACCAGTCAGAACTTCATGAACGATATCGACGAACAACTGAGGGAAATCATTCCAAGATTGCGACGGTTCGCCGTGTCGTTGACGCGCAACACCAGCAGCGCTGACGACCTGGTGCAGGCGAGCCTGGAGCGGGCATTGTCGAGTTGGAGCGGCAAACGCGCCGAGGGCGACTTGCGCGCCTGGCTGTTCTCGATTGTCTACCGGCAGTTTCTCGATGCGCACCGTCGCTCCCGGCGCTATGCGCGCATGCTCGAATTCTTCACCGGGCGTGACGATGCCCAGCCCTCGGTGGAGCGCACCGTTATCGCTCAATCGACCCTCAGCGCTTTCGATCAATTGCCCACCGAGCAACGCGCGCTGCTGCTCTGGGTGTCGGTGGAAGGCCTGAGCTACAAAGAGGTCGCCGGGATTCTCGACGTACCCACCGGCACCGTGATGTCCCGCCTGTCCCGGGCTCGCCAGGCCCTGCGCCAACTCAGTGATGGCGAAATCAACCGCCCTTCCCTGCGGAGACTCAAATGATCAGCATGCCCCCCAGCGAGCGTGACCTGCACGCCTATGTCGATCACCAACTGAGCGACGCCGACCGACGCCTGGTAGAGACTTTTCTGGCGAGCAATCCGCAAATGTCCGCACAAGTGCGCGCCTGGCAACTGGACGCCCAGCAACTGCGCGCGGCCCTCGGTGGCGCCTTGCAGCAACCGGTCAATCCGAACCTCGATCCAGCCGTGATTCGCCAACACCTGAAACGCCAGTCCCGTCGGCACCTGGCCAGCGCGGCGGTGCTGTTGATCGCAGTCAGTGTCGGCGGTTTCAGCGGTTGGCAAGCACGGGAAATGACCCTGGCCAGCGCCCCGGCACCGATGGCCGACGCTATACAGGCCTATCGCCTGATTGCCCAGCAAGGCATCCTCCCGGCCGATTACAACGTCGGCGAGGACGGTGATATGCAAGGCTGGCTCGACCGTTATTTCACTCAGGCCAATCGCCTGCCCGACCTTTCCGATGCCGGTTTCAAACCGGTCAGCGGGCGCCTGCTGAGCACCGAGCAAGGCCCGGCGGCGATGGTGGTCTACGAGAACCAGGGCGGGCAGAAAGTCAGTTTCTACGTGCGCCCGCCAGGGCCGAAAAACTACATGTTGCCGAGGGGCAGTCGCAGTGATGGCGAGTTGCAGGCCGAGTACTGGTCGGGAAGCGGCTACAACTATGCGATGGTCAGCCCGGCGGATACACCCGCGGCGCGGATGCTCAAACAGACCACTCAGTTCTGACAGATCAAACGATCGCAGCCTGCGGCAGCTCCTACAGATGTACACATGAACCTGTAGGAGCTGCCGCAGGCTGCGATCTTTTCATCCTTGCCCAAACACCTGCGAAGGCCGGCGCAGTAGCGGGTCGAACGGATTGATCCGCGGCCCGATCAGCGCCGCTTCGCGCTTGAGCATGTCCACCACCGTCGGCAGGCGATCCGGGCCCAATCGGTCACTCACGGTCGCCACACTCAACGCCGCCACCGCGCGACCTTCACGATCGAGAATCGGCACGGCCACCCCGGCCATGCCCTGCAGCACGCCGGTATTGCGCCCGGCGTAACCCAGGGCGCGCACGTTGTCGACTTCCGAGCGCAGGAACACCTCGTCATACAGGTGGAAGTCTTTCAGGCGCGGCAAGTTGTAATGGATGACGGTGTCGCGCTCTTCCTCCGGCAGGAACGCCAGAATCGCCAGGCTGCCCTGACCCACGCCCAACGCCACACGCCCGCCGATATCCCCGGTAAAGGTACGGATCGGGAACGGCCCTTCGCTGCGGTCCAGACAGATCGCATCAAAGCCGCAGCGCGCCAGCAAAAACAACGAATCACCCAGCGAAGCCGAGAGTCGCAGCAGCGCCGGCCGTGCCAGTTCGCGCAAGTTTCCGGTGTTGCCCGCACGCGCCGCCAGCGCGAAAAAATCCAGGCTCAGGCGATAGCGTTTACTGCGCCCATCCTGCTCGACCATGCCCTCGTCCATCAGGCTGCGCAGCAACCGATGCGTCGTCGGTTGCGATAAGCCGATGCGCTGCGCCAGTTGCGTCACCCGCTCGCCGCCCTCGACGGTATCACCCAGTGTTCGCAGTACCGCAAACAGTCTTGAGACCGCGCCGACACCGACTTCACTTTTGCTTTCATTCCGCTCAATGGAATCCTGCATCTTGTTTTCCGATTATTAATTTACTGATCGAATAAAACTTAAAATAGTCATCGCCTCAGTGAAATAGGCCATTGAGCCCATCCTAGTCTTCGTCCTACTCTGCGTCCAGACAGGGGCGATTCGAACAACAGCGGCAGCCGACTCAAGTCGAGCGCCACGCACCCCGGCAACATCTTTTCGTATCTGCCCATACAAAAAAGCGCGCCTTTGGGTGACGCATAACAATCTCAGGTGGAGCGCAGTCATGGCTTTTGTGCAACTTGAAAAACTCTGCAAACGCTACGGCGAAATCGACGCCGTCGTCGCCACCGACCTCTCGGTCGAGAAAGGTGAATTCGTGTCTTTGCTCGGCCCCTCGGGATGCGGCAAGACCACCACTCTGCAAATGATTGCCGGCTTCGTCGAAGTCACCAGCGGGCGCATCGTGCTCGATGGCCGCGACATCACCCACGCCAAACCCGCCAGCCGCGGTTTGGGGGTGGTATTCCAGAGCTACGCGCTGTTCCCGCACATGACCGTCAAGGACAACGTCGCTTTCGGCCTGCGCATGCGCAAGGTGGCGAACGCTGATATCCAGCAGCGAGTCGACCGGGTTCTGAAACTGGTGCGCCTGAATCAGCACGCCGAGCGTTACCCGCGGGAGCTTTCCGGTGGCCAGCGCCAGCGCGTCGCCCTGGCCCGCGCCCTGGTGATTCAGCCGCCGGTACTTTTGCTGGATGAACCACTGTCCAACCTCGACGCCAATCTGCGCGAAGAGATGCAATTCGAGATCCGCCGCATCCAGCGCGAAGTTGCAATCACCACGCTGATGGTCACCCACGACCAGTCGGAGGCGCTGTCCATCAGCGACCGTGTCGTGGTGATGCAGG
Source organism: Pseudomonas sp. P4_B3 (assembly GCF_056402295.1). Lineage (NCBI taxonomy): Bacteria > Pseudomonadati > Pseudomonadota > Gammaproteobacteria > Pseudomonadales > Pseudomonadaceae > Pseudomonas > Pseudomonas sp. P4_B3. The sequence continues at coordinate 24,240 of NZ_JBFUHR010000032.1, read as the reverse complement.
CCGGGCGCATCACCCAGATCGACGCGCCCTACACCCTCTACGAACACCCGCGCACCGAGTTCATTTCCGGATTCGTCGGCAAGGCCAATCTGCTGCCCGGCGAGCGCAATGGTGCCGGTGTGGTTCAGGTGTGCGGTGTTGGCAAAGGCGATCTGACCCTGAGCCTGCGGCCGGAAAAAATCGATCTGCGCGATGCCGGCCACGGTCGTTTACAAGGCAAGATCGTCAGTCGGTTTTTCCTCGGCAGCCAATGGCTGTACGGCGTCGGGACGAGCCTGGGCGAACTCTGCGTGGTGCGCCGCAACGATGGCTCTGCGCCGTTGAACGAAGGCACTGCAGTCGGTCTGGACTGGGACGCGGCGCTGCTGCGAGTGCTGAGTGTCGACGAGGTGCCAGCATGAGTACGCTCACCGCCATCCACCAGGGACGCCAGGGGTATTGGCTGTCTGCACCGGCCCTGGCCTTGTACCTCTGCTTGTTGATCATCCCGCTGGGATTGACCCTGGTGCTGTCGTTCAACGTCTTCGACTACAGCTCGGGGATCAACGGCGACGCCTACACTGTCGAGCACTACAGCAACCTGCTGGGCGATCCGTATTTCTACGAGATCTTTCTGCGCACCTTGTGGATCAGCGCCCTGACCACTTTGCTCTGCGTACTGATCGGCGTGCCCGAGGCCTACATCCTCAGTCGCATGGGCACACCCTGGCGCTCGATTTTCCTGATTCTGATCCTCACTCCGCTGTTGATTTCGGTGGTGGTGCGCGCCTTCGGCTGGAGCCTGTTGCTCGGCGCCGACGGCCTGGTCAACCAGACCCTGCAAGCCCTCGGCGGCTCGCCGATGAAGCTGCTCTACACGCCGTTCGCGGTGGTGATTGCGCTGGTCCACGTGATGCTGCCGTTCATGATCATTCCGGTCTGGACCTCGCTGCAGAAACTCGATCCCGCCGCCGAACAAGCCGCGCAGTCGCTGGGCGCCAGTCACTTCACGGTGATTCGCCAAGTCGTGCTGCCACAGGTCATGCCTGGTGTGTTGTCCGGCACATTGATCGTGTTTGGCCTGGCCGCCAGCTCATTCGCGATCCCCGGCCTGCTCGGCGGTCGTCGGCTGAAGATGGTTGCCACGCTGATCTACGACCAGTACCTATCGGAGCTCAATTGGCCCATGGGCGCGACTATTGCCGTGGCTCTGCTGCTCATCAACCTGCTGATCATGCTGTCGTGGAATCGCATGATCGAAGGCCGCTACAAGAAGTCATTGGGATAATTCGTCATGTCCAGGAACGGTCCTTTCGCCCTGCTGTTTCATACCCTGGTGGTGGTGTTCATGATGGCGCCGCTGGTGGTGGTTTGCCTTGTGGCCTTCACCCCGGAAAACACCCTGAGCCTGCCGACCACGGAGTTCTCTCTACGCTGGTTTCGCGCGGTGTTCGAGCGTGCCGATTTTGTCGATGCGTTCTACAACAGCCTGATCCTGGCGTTCGGTGCAGCCACCCTGGCGACGCTGATTGCGGTGCCCGCCGCGCTGGCGATCACCAGGTTCGAGTTTCCCGGTCGAGACTTTCTCAACGGCCTGTTTCTGTCGCCGATCATCATTCCGCACCTGGTACTTGGTGTGGCGTTGCTGCACCTGTTTGCGTTGCTGGGTGTCAATGGCAGCTTCGTCTGGCTGATTTTCGCCCACGTGCTGGTGATTACACCGTATGTGCTGCGTCTGGTGCTGGCCTCGGCCATTGGCCTGGATCGCAGCGCCGAACACGCCGCGCAATCCTTGGGCGCCGGGCGCTTCACGCTGTTCCGCCAGATCACCCTGCCGATGATTCTGCCGGGGGTGGCCGGTGGCTGGCTACTGGCGTTCATCAACAGTTTCGACGAAGTCACGCTGTCGATTTTCGTCACCTCGCCGGCCACACAAACCCTGCCGGTGCGCATGTACGTGTACGCCACTGAGTCCATCGATCCGATGATGGCGGCGGTGTCGGCACTGGTGATTGCGCTGACCGCACTGACGATGATTCTGCTTGATCGGGTCTACGGCCTGGATCGGGTTCTGGTGGGTAAACAATGAGGGCGCCATGGCTCTGCTGAAACGACTGGCCGAAGCTGACCGCCCGGCCCTGGACTTTACCCTCGACGGCCATCGCGCCAGCGGTTTGCTCGGCGATACCGTGCTGACCGCCGTGCTGACTTGCAGCGAACACCTGCGCGGCAGCGACTTCAGTGCCGAACCCCGCGCCGGCTTCTGCCTGATGGGGGCCTGTCAGGATTGCTGGGTGCGACTGGGCGATGGTCGCCGGGTGCGCGCCTGCTCGACGCTGCTCGAAGCCGGGCAGCAGGTCTGCCGCGAACCGGGGCGATCGTTATGAATAAACATTCCATCTGTAGAAACCGAATCCCACAGGGGTGAGAGTATGAAGTCTGTGGTCATCGTCGGCGCCGGTCCGGCGGGCATTCGTGCGGCTCAAACGCTGGTTGCCCATGGCGTGCGTCCGGTGCTGCTGGACGAAGCCGCACGCGGCGGCGGGCAGATTTATCGGCGTCAACCGGCCAACTTCAAACGTTCGCCGGCCAAGCTGTATGGCTTTGAAGCACGCAAAGCCAATGCGCTGCATCAGACGATTGACGCACTGCGCGAACAAATCGATTACCGCGCCGAAACCCTGGTGTGGAATGCCGAAGACGGCGCCCTCGACACCTTGCAGAACGGCCGCGCAGCACGTTTGGAGTTCTCCCGGGTGATCGTCGCCACCGGCGCCACCGACCGGATTCTGCCCGTACCGGGCTGGACATTGCCGGGGGTCTACAGCCTCGGCGCGGCGCAAATCGCCTTGAAGTTCCAGGGCTGCGCCATCGGCGAACGCGTGGTGTTCGCCGGCAGCGGCCCGCTGCTGTACCTGGTCGCCTATCAATACGCCAAGGCTGGGGCCAACGTGGTCGCGGTGCTCGACAGCTCACCCTTCAGCGCACAGGCCCGAGCCCTGCCCGGCCTGCTGGCGCAACCGTCCACGCTGGCCAAAGGTATTTATTACCGCGGCTGGCTGACCGCGCACGGCATCCCTGTGCATCAAGGTGCGACCCTGGCAACCATCGACGGCGAGCAACGCGTGCAATCGCTGCGCTGGTCCAACGCCAAGGGCAACCACTCACTCGACTGCGACGCCGTGGCCTTCGCTCACGGCCTGCGCAGTGAAACCCAACTGGCCGATCTGCTCGGCTGTGAATTCGCCTGGAACCCACTCAATCGCGCCTGGTTACCGCAGCGTGACCGTGCGGGCCGCAGCAGTGTCGCCGAGGTTTATCTGGCGGGCGACGGCGCCGGCATCATGGGGGCGGACGCGGCGGAAATGGCCGGTGAGCGCGCCGCATTGGCACTGCTCGACGACATGGGTCATCTGATTTCGGCGCAGCGCCCTGCCCAGTTGGAACACCGCCTGGAACGCATTAGCGAATTTCGTCAGGGCCTCGAACGCGCCTTTACATTTCCCGACAACTGGGCCGCTGGTCTTACCGATGACGTGATGGTCTGTCGCTGTGAAGAAGTACGCGCCGGGGATATTCGCGATGTGGTGCGCGAAGGTCATTGGGAAATCAACCGGGTAAAGGCTCATTGTCGTGTCGGCATGGGGCGTTGCCAGGGTCGGATGTGCGGTGCCGCAGCAGCAGAAATCATTGCCTGCCAGAGCCAGCGCGCTGTGTCCGATATCGGCCGGTTGCGCGCCCAGGCACCGATCAAACCGCTGCCGTTTGGCCTGGAGATCGAGCTTTGAACGAAGTCGATGCAGTCATCATTGGCGGTGGCATTGTCGGTGCAAGCGCCGCCCTGTTTCTCAGTCGGGCCGGTCGGCGCGTGGCGCTGCTGGAACGGGATTTTTGCGGCTCACATTCCAGCGGCGTGAACTACGGCGGCGTGCGGCGTCAGGGTCGTCACCTGGCGCAATTGCCGCTGTCGCAAAAGGCCCACGAAATCTGGGCGCAGTTGCCACAACTGATTGGCATCGACGGCGAATACCAGCGCAGCGGTCACCTTAAACTGGCCCGCAGTCTCAACGATCTGCAAGCCCTGCGGGACTACGCCGATAGCAGTCGGGGGTTCGGTCTCGATCTGCAAGTGCTCGACCGAACCCAATTGCGCGCACGTTTTCCGTGGGTTGGAGACGTGGCGGCAGGCGCGTCCTATTGCCCTGACGATGGTCACGCCAACCCGCGCCTGGTGTCTCCGGCGTTCGCTCGGGCGGCGCGGCAACAGAGCGCGCAGGTTTACGAACAATGCGCGGTGAGCGCTGTAGAACATGACGGACAACGATTTCGTGTCCGTACGCAAACTGGCCTGGAATGGCGTGCACCCTGGCTGTTGAACTGCGCCGGAGCCTGGGCCGGCAGCCTGGCCACGCAGTTCGGCGAACCGGTGCCGATGCATTCAGGTCACCCGGCGATGCTGGTCACCGAACCGTTGCCGCTGGTGATGGATGCCAGCACCGGCGTCGAGGGCGGTGGCATTTATGCCCGTCAGGTTACTCGGGGAAATTGCGTACTGGGCGGCGGCCAGGGCTATGCCCTCGACGAGACCCGCGCCCGCCCCGGTCAAGGCGCAGTGCTGGAAATACTCCGCCAGGCCGTCGAGCTCTACCCGTTTCTTGAAGGTGCCCAGGCGATTCGTACCTGGAGCGGCACCGAAGGTTATCTGCCCGATCGCCAACCGGTGATCGGCCACAGTGGTACCCAACCCGGTCTGTTGCACGCGTTCGGCTTTGCCGGCGCCGGTTTCCAGATCGGTCCCGCGGTGGGCCAGGCGCTCACCGAAATCATCTGTAGCGGCGCATCAAAGACGTCGCTGGATGCGTTTTCCATCACCCGGTTTCACTCCATCTCCGTAGCTTGATAGAGGAAGGTCGCGCCAATGAATAACGTCAAATGCAGTGCACTGCTCGGTTTCTCTTGGCTAAGTTTTTCTTGCGTGGGCGCCCTGCTCACGGTCACTCAGGCCCAGGCCGAGCCAACACTTTATCTGGGCATGAACGGCGGGACCATGGAGCGGCTCTATGCCGACAAGGTGCTGCCGGCTTTCGAGAAGGCCAACAACGTCAAAGTAGTGATCGTACCGGGCACCTCATCCGATATCCTGGCCAAGGTTCAGGCCAGCAAGGGCAACCCGCAGATGCACGTGATGTTCCTCGACGACGGCATCATGTACCGCGCGATCTCCATGGGACTGTGCGACAAACTCGAAGACAACCCGACGCTGGAACAGATTCCGGCCAAGGGACGGATCAAGGACCAGGCCGTGGCGGTCAGCCTCGGGGTCACCGGGCTGGCATACAACACCCGCTTGTTCAAAGAAAAAGGCTGGAGCGCGCCGACCTCCTGGATGGACATGGCCGACCCGCGCTTCAAGGACAAACTGGTGTTCCAGTCGATGGCCTCTTCGACGTTCGGATTGCACGGTTTCCTGATGTTCAACCGGATCCAGGGCGGCACCGAAACCAATGTCGACCCTGGTTTCAAGGCCTGGCCGAACACCGTCGGGCGTAACGTACTGGAATACATTCCGAGCTCGGCGAAGATCTCCGAAATGCTTCAGACCGACGAAGCGGCGCTGTTCCCGTTGACGCCGACCCAGGTGACGGCTCTGAAGCTCAAGGGCATGCCAGTGGAATACGCACAGCCGAAGGAAGGCGCCGTGGTGCTCAACGTCGCCGAATGCGCAATCGCCAATAACACGCAACCGGAGCTGGCGCAAAAACTTGCCGCCTTCTTGCTGACCCCGCAAGCCCAGGCCGTCGCACTCGAGGATGGCGACCAGATTCCGTCCAACCCCAACACCCCAACCACCGAGCGAACCCATGGTCAGGTCGAAGCCATGAAACATTACCTCGATACGGCGATTGCCCTGGATTGGGATCAGGTTAACGAACAACGTCCGGCATGGAATGCGCGGTGGAGCCGCAGTATCGAGCGCTAGATCACTGGCAACGCACAGCTGTGTGGGCATCGGCATGACCTTGTGAGTGCGGGCTTGCTCCGGGCGGCGTTCCGACGAAGGCGGCCTGACAGTCGCCACATCTTTCCCGCTATCATGTCGCGCATTTGCGGTGCCACGCGCCTATTCCTTGATCAATAGCGAATCTGTTCATGCATACCCTTGCTCAATTGCGTAACGGCGAGTTGTCGGGCATCACGCGGCTGGATCTGGTCGACGGCCTGACCGAATTCCCCCGGGAGATCTTCGATCTGGCGGACTCGCTGGAAGTGCTCAACCTCAGCGGCAATGCCTTGAGCGCCCTGCCCGAGGACTTGCATCGCCTGAGCCGTTTGCGCGTGCTGTTCTGTTCCGATAACCGTTTCACCGAGTTGCCGGCCTGCCTGGGCCAATGCACCGCACTGACGATGATCGGCTTCAAGGCCAACCGCATCGACCACGTGCCCGCAGCGGCGCTCCCACCGCTGCTGCGCTGGCTGATCCTGACCGACAACTGCATCGAAACCTTGCCGACCGAACTGGGAGAGCGCCCGTTCCTGCAAAAGCTCATGCTCGCCGGCAACCGTTTGCAAGCGCTGCCGGAGTCGTTGCGCCAGTGCCATCGGCTGGAACTGATCCGCATCGCCGCCAACCGGTTGACCGGGTTGCCGCAATGGCTGCTGGAGCTGCCGAGCCTGACCTGGCTGGCGTACGCCGGTAACCCGCTGGAAACCGAAGCCGATGCCTCGGCCCTCGACGCCACACCGCGTATTGACTGGTCGGCATTGCGCCTGGAGAAAAAACTCGGCGAAGGGGCCTCCGGGGTGATTCATCAGGCCGTCTGGCAACCGGGCGACCAGCCGCCCATGGTCGTTGCGGTGAAGCTCTACAAGGGCGAAATGACCAGCGACGGTTCGCCATTGCACGAGATGAACGCCTGCATCACCGCTGGCCTGCACCCGAACCTGATCCGCGTCGAAGGGCGGATTGTCGATCACCCGCAGAAAACCGCCGGGCTGGTGATGCAACTGATCGCACCGAGCTACCGCAACCTCGCCGCACTGCCGAGCCTGGCGTCGTGCAGCCGCGACATTTACCCCGACGATTTGCGTTTCAGTGCCGCGGTGGCGCTGCGCATTGCCTCGGGCATTGCCTCGGTGGCCGAGCACCTGCACGGTCATGGCATCACCCACGGCGACCTCTATGGGCACAATATTCTGTGGAGTGAACAGGGTGATTGCTTGCTGGGGGACTTTGGTGCGGCGTCGTTCCACGCGATTTCCGACAGCCTTGAAAGCCGTGCCTTGCAGCGGATCGAGGTGCGGGCGTTCGGGGTGTTGTTGGGGGAGTTGCTGGCGCGAATCGACTCGGGGTTGAGCGATGAACTGCGTGGGGTGCTGGAAGATTTAGAACGGAGTTGCTGTCAGCCGCAGGTGCTGGAGCGGCCGGGGTTTGAGGAGATCGTCCAGGAGTTGGCTGGACTCAAGATATAAATACAGAACCTGTGGCGAGGCGGCGTTCCGACAAGCCCCTCGCCACAGGTCAGATCAAAGCCAGTTCGATCAACCCGCCAACCCGACAAACATGTCCTGCACGTCGTCGTGGTTATCGAGGCCTTCGAGGAACGCTTCGACTTCCGCCATCTGCTCATCGCTCAGGCCGCTGACCGGGTTTTTCGGCTGGTAGCCAAGTTTGGCCGACAGCACGGTGAAGCCTTGTTCCGGCAGGGCTTTCTGTACCGCATCGAGGTCGGTCGGCTCGGTCAGGAACAGGGTTGCACCCTCTTCACCCGGCTCGAAATCCTGTGCACCGGCTTCGATGGCGGCCATTTCCGGATCGGCGTCCGGGGTGTCCGGCGACGCTTCGATCATGCCGACGTGGTTGAAGTCCCAGGCCACGGAACCGGAAGCGCCCAGTTGACCCTTGCGGAATGCCACGCGGATCTCGGCGACGGTGCGATTGATGTTGTCGGTCACGCACTCAACGATCAACGGCACCTGATGCGGGGCGAACCCTTCATACGTCACGCGATGGTATTGCACGGTTTCGCCCAGCAGGCCCGCGCCCTTCTTGATGGCGCGATCCAGTGTTTCCTTGGGCATCGAAGCTTTCTTGGCCTGTTCAACCACCAGGCGCAAGTGCGCGTTGGTAGCAATATCAGCGCCGTTGCGCGCAGCAATGGTGATTTCCTTCACCAGTTTGCCGAAGATCTTGCCTTTGGCATTGGCTGCCGCTTCTTTGTGTTTAACCTTCCACTGTGCGCCCATTTCTCACTCTCTTATCTGTGGCATCTGTGGCGCCGAGACATCTATTGGTCGACGCTTTGTGCAAGTTTATACGGCCTAAAGTTGGCAATCGACCAAAAAATCCCGACTTGCATCGACATCTTCACCAGCGGTTGTAGGGCGATTCGGAAATGTCGCTTTAACGTGCCCGCAATGCGCTGGGGTTTCGTACGCTTTGCACCCTACTTCACGGCGGCAGCGTGTTCGATGCACAACGACAAGGAAAGTCCCACCACCCTGACGCTTCTCGACGACGACCTGAGTTTCCAGGTGGTCCGGTTCAGCGGTCATGAAGCACTCAACCAGCCCTATCGATTCGATATCGAGGTTATCGGGCTGGCACCGGCCCTGAACCTTGAGCGATTGCTGCGCCAACCGGTGTTCCTCGACTTCGGCCACGATCAAGGCATTCATGGCGTGCTACACAGCGCCAGTAGTGAACATCGAAGCGGGCACCGGGTCGCTTACAAGCTGGTGCTGGTGTCCCGTGTCCAAGTGCTGGAGCAGCAACGACGCCGACGCGTCTTCCAGCGCGCCAGCGTGCCCATGATCCTGCGCCAATTGCTCGAGGAACATGGGTTGCCCGCCGGCAGTTATCGCTTTGAACTGGCAGCCGGGCACTATCCCCTGCGACCTTTTTGCATTCAATACGATGAAACCGACCTGGCGTTGCTGCAACGACTGTGCGAGGAAGAAGGCATCCACTACCACTTCGAGCATCAACGCGATGGCCATGTCCTGGTGTTGGCCGATGACAGCCTGAGTTTCCCCCAGGAACCGCTGCTCATGCCGATGCGCAGCGGCGCCCTCGACGAACATCACGAACCTGTGATCAGCGAACTGTTCCAGCGCCATGACGCGGCGCTCTCCCCCGTGCGCCCGGGTGCCAGGAATCCTGGTGCAGCGGACACCAGCGACGGCGCAGCCAATCACTCGTTCGCCACGACGAGACACTTTCCCGCCCACGAACAACAACATCGCGATCAGCTCAGCCGTCGACAACTGGAACGTCTGCGTTGCCGACACCTGCAGATCCACGGCCAAAGTAACCAGGGTGCACTACGCAGTGGCCGGATCGTACAGGTGGCCGAGCACCCGCTGGCGAGTTTCAATGACCAATGGCTGGTCACCGAAATCCGCCATGAGGGGCGTCATTCATCGATTCTGTTCGACGACTCACCGGGCATCACCCCGGGCTACTGCAATCAATTCAGCGCCATCCCCTGGTCGACAGTGTTCAGGCCCTCGCTCAAACAACCCAGGCCGAGCATTCCCGGGTATCAGCCCGGCCAGGTGTGCGGCCTGGTCGGGCAACCGCCAACGGTGGATGAGGATGGCCGGGTTCAGGTGAACCTCTGGCCCGTCACACAAGCAGTCGCAGAGGCGTCCGATGGCCTGTGGCTGCCGCTGGCGCTGACCACCGCCGAGGACTGGATCGATCCGTCCCGCCTGCCCTTGGCCGGCAACGAGGTACTGGTGATTTTCCTCGACAGTGACCCGGATCGCCCGGTGCTCTGTACGGCCATGGGCCCACGGCCACAACCTCGCGGCCCTCGTCCGCGTGAGCCCCGTGGCGATACCCGCCTGCTGTTCGACTGGCTGCTCAGCCGCTCGGACCTTGCGCCCTGACACTCAGCCCTTGTCAGCCTTGCCGGCTGCTGCGGCGAACTTCGCCAATCGCACATCCAGATGCCGCGGCCGACGCCCGTGATCCTCTGCACGCTCCTTGCGGCGGATGGCGTTGCGCACCATCAGCGAGCCAATGTAGCGAATCGGTTCCGGCGGGAAAAAACCCAGCGGTCCGTTGACCAGTGGCGAACGGGTCCAGGGGTTGTCCAGGCCCAGGACCATCGACGCCAGAATCTGCCCGCCCATATGGCAGGGCCCGACACCGCTGCCGGAGTAGCCAAAACCGTAGAACACATTGCCACTGGCGCTCATCTGCCCGAAAAACGGCAGCCCGGTCACCGAACGGTCCGACGGACCATTCCAGGTCGCTTCGACCTTGACGTCGGCAAACGCCGGGAAGAAATCCGCCAGGCTGCTCTGCAACAAACCGGCGTAAGGCGAAGGTTGATCGAACACCGGCAGCATGCGTCCACCGTAAGCGAAGGTATTGCCACCCTTGCCAAGCATGATCCGGCCGTCCGGGGTGTTGTGGTAGTAGTGCACGAAAATCCGTGAATCGAGCACCGTGACGCCACTGGTCAGGCCGATTTCGTCGAGCAAATCCGGCCGAGGCTCGGTGATCAGCATGTCGCTGGAAACGATCGCCACGCTGCGCTCGAACAGCGGGAACGCTCGGGCCATCCAGGCGTTCATCGCCAGCACCACCCGGTCGGCGCGGACGGTGCCGCTGGGGGTTTGAATGCCCACCGGCTTGCCCTCTTCCAGCCCGGTCATCGCGGTGTTTTCGTGAATCCTCACGCCCAACTGCAAGGCAACCCGGCGCAGACCGCGCACCAGCTTGCCCGGCTGCACACTGGCCGCGGCCGGAGAAAACCAGCCCTCCAGGTGTTTGCCGGAGCCAGCCATGCGCTGCACATCGGCCACCGGCCGCTGGGTGAACGAGTTGATGCCGTGGCGCTCCAGTGCTGCGATGACCGCATCGGTCGAGCCGCATTGGGCACGGTTGGTGGCGGTGTAGAGCGTTCCGTCGAGGCGGTAATCGGCGTCCACCGCATACTGTTCGCAGAAGGCGCCGATGGCATGGATGCTGCGCTCGGACTCCTTGACCAGACGCACGGCCTCTTCGACGCCGAACAAACGCTCAAGGGTGAAATACTTGGCCGACCACGACAGCGCACAACCGCCATTGCGTCCACTGGCCCCGGCGCCGCAGATATCCGCTTCGACCAGCAACACGTCCAGCTCGGGGTTCTGCTCCTTGAGCATGATCGCGGTCCACAACCCGGTATAACCGCCGCCGACGATGCACACGTCGGCGCGGCTGTCGCCTTGCAGTGGCGGACAGGTTTCGGACGCATCAGCCTTCAAGGCCTGGTCCAGCCAAAAGGGTCTCATGGGAAATCTCCAGTCAATGGCCCACACGCCAGCCTGCCGCGGACGCAGCAGGCGACGAGGGACAGGATTCAGGTGCGCAGGGGTTTGATGGTCATCGTCCGATTGGGCACGAACGGGTAGTTGGTTTTCAGGCCGCCCGGGCGGCTGTTCCAGTGCGGGATCAGCACCAGCGCCGAGAACATGGCGCAGCCGGCGAAGACAATGAACACGGTAACGGTGTCGAAGTAGCCAGGCAGCAGGCCACCGAGAATCGCCCCGACCGAGCCGCAGCCGTTAACGAAACCGGCTGCTGTGGCGCCGGCCTTGGCAGTACCGAAATCGATGGCCGCCGCGCCGCTGATCATCGAGTCCGGTCCGTAGAGGGTCAGGCCCATGACGAACAGCAACGCCACCACCAGGACCACGCTACCGGTATGCAAGGCGCCCATGAACAGTGCCAAAGACACGGTCAGCGCCAACAGGCTGAGTACGCAAGCCGGCATGCGTCGGGCGCCGAACAGTTTGTCCGAGGCCAGGCCGATCATGATCGGTCCGAGCAATCCGGCCAGCTCGAACGAGGTCGGAATGATTGCTGCACCGACCTTACCCACCGAAGGCATCTGTTCGAAAACGATCACCGGCCCCCACAGCAGAATCGCGTAGCGCGCCGGTTTGAGCATGAAGTACGCCAGCCCGAGCACCAGCACCGTGCGGTTGCGCAGGATTTCCTTCAAAGGCTCCCACATGCTGATTTTGCTTTGCGCGTCAGCTTGTTCGGCGGTCAGCTCAGGTTCCGGCTCCACCGCCGGCAAGCCGACGTCCTCCGGTTTGTTACGTTGAAAAATAAAAAACAGCACGGCGACCAGCCCAACCACCGCCGCACTGGAAACAAACGCCGCATGCCAGGTGCCGATGAGCGTATACGCCCACCAACCGGCAAACGGCGACGCCACGAGACCGCCAAAGGCGTAGCAGGAACTCCACAGGCCCAGTACCCGCCCGCGTTGCTCCGAGGGAAAGAAGCTGCCGAGATTCTTGCACAGCCCCGACCAACCGGTGGACTGCGCCAGCCCTTGGATCAGCATGCAGGTAGCGAAAATCGGTAACGTTGCAAAGTTGCCCATCACCAGCGCCGCACAGGCGGAAATCAGCAACCCGCCCAGCACCACCACCCGCGGCCCGAAGCGGTCGGCAAGGATGCCCCAGGTGAATTGGCCGACGGCGTAGGCCGTCAAGTAGATGGCGTCGAGGTTGGCCATGGCCATTTTGTCGAGCATGAAGGTCGGGTCTTCGGCGATGCCGAGCTTGGCCACCGAGAAGGCTTTGCGGGTGAAGTAGAAAGCGGCGTAGGCGAGCCAGGTGATCGCGAAGATCTGCATGCGCCAACGCTTGATGGTGCCGATGTGCTTGTTCATTGTGGTTCTGACCTCAGGGTGTGAGTGTGCCGGCAGAATTGGAAGAAAACGCCTGTTTTTTTATTGTTGAGCACTGCGATATCGCCCTGTCCCTACGGCGGATACCGGTCAGATGAGTCCTGTTTTTGCACGCCCAGGCTCATGGCTCCCGCTGCTGTTCGACTGACCCGTCAGCGGGGCTGAGGTGGATAAAAACAATTACTGATTAATAAGTGAAATCGATTTATCGTATTTCAAAAATAAGCTCAGCTTGTTACTGGAGATTTCCATGTCGGTGTCCCACGCCCAGCTCAAAGCCTTCCATGCCGTGGCGGTCCATGGAAGCTTTACCAAAGCCGCCGAGCGGCTTTTTCTGACGCAGCCGGCGATTTCCGACCAGGTGCGCAAACTCGAAGAGCGCTACGGCGTCTTGCTGTTTCACCGCAACAAGCGCTCGGTGCGCCTGACCGATCTGGGCGAGCGCCTGCTGAGCGTTACCCAGCGGCTTTTTGTGATTGAGGCGCAAGCGCAGGAGCTGTTGCAGGATTCCCAGGCCTTGCAGACCGGCAGCCTGATTCTGGCGGTGGATGCACCGGTGCATGTGCTGCCGCAGATTGCCCGCTTCTGCGAACGCTACCCCGGGATCAGCGTGAAGATCGAAACCGGCAACACCGATGAGTCGCTGTTTCGACTGTTCAACTATCAGGCCGACCTGGCGTTACTGGGCCGTGACGTCAGCGATGAACGCCTGATCTCCCTGTCCCTGCGTAACGACCCGATGGTGGCGTTCGTGTCGCGCAATCATCCGTGGGCGGATCGCGAATCCATCACCCTCGCGGACCTCGACGACACGCCGCTGGTGTTGCGGGAAATCGGTTCGGTGACCCGGCAGACCCTGGAAGAAGAAATGCAACGCGCCGGGTTCCGCATTCGCCCGGCGATTCAGGTCGAAGGCCGGGAGGCGGCGCGGGAAGCGGTGGTGGTCGGGATCGGGGTGGGCGTGGTGTCGGCTGCCGAGTTTGGCGCCGACTCCAGGGTTTGTGCACTGCCGATTACCGATTGCGAACGACGGCTGACTGAAACACTGGTTTGCCTGCGCGAGCAGAGCTCGCGGCGGGTGGTGGCGACGTTTCTTGAGATGGTGCGCGAGAGTCTGAACTGACCCCATCACCTTACGCTGGCGCCAACCCGAAAAACGCCTGAATCAAGCGCAAATCCCGTCGCCGCTCCATGCACCCGATCATGTGCCGATTCACCAGCCCCTCGCCAATAATCGGCACCGCCGCCACCCGCGGGTCGTGGCTGACCTCCACCGACGACACCACCCCCACCCCCAGTTCGGCGGCCACCGCTTCAGTCACCGCTTCGCGGCTGTCCAGTTCCAGCAGCACCCGCGGATTGACCCTGGCCTGGGCGCAAGCCTCATCGAAGGTGCGCCGGGTAATCGAACCCGGTTCGCGCAGCACCATGATCACCTGATCCAGTTCCTTGAGCTGCACGCCTTTGGCCTTCTGCGCCCAAGGATGCCCGGCGGGCACCAGCGCGCAAATCCGTGATTCGTTCAGCGCCTGCAGATGCAAGCCCTTGCGCGGCTCGACCTCGGTCAGTACCGCCACGTCGGCATGTTCGGACAGCAGCGCCGCCAGGGTTTCCTGGGCGTTGCCCAGGCGCAGGTTCACCGTGATCCCCGGATAGCGCGCCCGCAGGCTGGCGAGCATCGGCATGACCATGTGCGGACCGTCCGCCGCCACCTCCAGACGCCCGGTCAGCAATTGCCGGTTGGCTTCGAGCATCACCTGCGCCTCTTCGGCCAGGCCGAACATCGCCCGGGTGATGGCCGCCAGTTTGGTGCCCTCCTCCGTCAGTTCCACTCGGCGGGCGGTGCGGCGCAGCAAGGTGATCTGGTAGTGCTCCTCCAGGGCCTTGATGTGCCCGGTAACCGCCGGCTGGCTGATGAACAGCCGCGCCGCCGCCCGGGTAAAGCTGCCTTCCCGCGCCACGGCATCGAATGCGCGCAGCTGAAACAGGTTCATGAATAACCCTCACTGATGGCTGGCATAACAATAAACAATTTGATTGATAACACGGCAAATTGCAATTTAGGTCCCGTAGCTTCATCCCATCGATTGCGAGGACACGAGAATGAGTACTGCCGAACCCATCCTGCTCACCCCCGGCCCGTTGACCACGTCGGCCCGCACCCGTCAGGCGATGATGATCGACTGGGGTTCATGGGATGACCGTTTCAATCAATTGACCGCCAGCCTCTGCGAGCAACTGCTGGCAATCATCAACGGCGCCGCCACTCACCACTGCGTGCCCCTGCAAGGCAGTGGCACCTTCGCGGTCGAGGCAGCGATCGGCACGCTGGTGCCTCGGGACGGCAAGATTCTGGTATTGATCAACGGCGCCTACGGTAAACGCCTGGCGAAAATCTGTGATGTGCTCGGCCGCGCCTACAGTACCTTCGAAACCGCCGAAGACGAGCCGACCACCGCCGCCGACGTCGACCGCCTGCTGCGTGCCGACACCGGCATCACCCACGTCGCCCTGATTCACTGCGAAACCAGCACCGGCATCCTCAATCCACTGCCGCAGATCGCCCAGGTCGTCGCAGAACACGGCAAGCACCTGATCATCGACGCCATGAGTTCCTTCGGTGCCCTGCCGGTGGATGCGCAGCAAGTGCCGTTCGACGCACTGATCGCCGCCTCGGGCAAATGCCTGGAGGGCGTGCCAGGCATGGGTTTTGTCTTCGCTCGCAAAGAATCCCTGGCCAACGCCACCGGTAACTCGCATTCGCTGGCCATGGACCTGCAGGACCAGCACGCCTACATGGCCAAGACCGGCCAGTGGCGCTTCACCCCGCCGACCCATGTGGTCGCCGCACTGCACGAAGCCCTGCTGCAATACAACGAAGAAGGTGGCTTGCCGGCCCGGCACGAACGCTATGCCGCCAACTGCCAGGTGTTGATGGAAGAGATGGGCAAACTGGGGCTGCGCAGCTTCCTGCCGGCGGCTATTCAGGCGCCGATCATCGCCACCTTTCATGCCCCGAAAGATCCTCGCTACCAGTTCAAAGAGTTCTACGAACGGGTCAAGGCCAAGGGCTACATCCTCTATCCCGGCAAACTGACCCAGGTCGAAACCTTCCGCGTCGGCTGCATCGGCCATGTCCAGCCAGCCGAAATGCGCGAAGCCGTGGCGGCGATTGCTGAAGTGTTGCGCGAGATGGAAGTGTTAGAGATCTAAACCTCACCACATTCCCCTGTAGGAGCGAGCTTGCTCGCGAAGAGGCCCGGTCAGTCGACTCACATGTTGAATGAAAGACCATCGCGAGCAAGTCGGATCGCCGCACCGTCGCTCCTACAGTAAAGCTGCTCTCCAATAGCCAGTTATTACAGGACTCAGATCACCATGAACTACTCCAACCCAACCAAACTGCAAGCCGCCATCCTCGACTGGGCCGGCACCGTGGTCGACTTCGGCTCCTTCGCCCCGACGCAGATTTTCGTCGAGGCCTTCGCCGAGTTCGACGTCCAGGTGTCCATCGAAGAGGCCCGTGGCCCGATGGGCATGGGCAAGTGGGATCACATCCGCACCCTGTGCGATCTGCCGGAAGTCGCCGAGCGTTATCGCAAAGTGTTCGGCCGCACGCCGACCGACGATGACGTGACCGCCGTCTACCAACGCTTCATGCCGCTGCAGATCGAAAAAATCGCCGAACACTCGGCGCTGATTCCGGGGGCGCTGGAGACCATCGCCAACCTGCGCCAGCAAGGGATCAAGATCGGCTCCTGCTCCGGCTACCCGAAACAGGTCATGGACAAAGTAGTCGAACTGGCTGCCACCAACGGCTACGTCGCCGATCACGTGGTCGCCACCGACGAAGTCCCGAATGGCCGCCCATGGCCCGCCCAGGCACTGGCCAACGTCATCGCCCTGGGCATCGACGATGTCGCCGCGTGCGTGAAGATCGATGACACGGTGCCGGGCATTCTCGAAGGTCGCCGCGCCGGCATGTGGACCGTGGCGCTGATCTGCTCGGGCAACGCCCTGGGCCTGGACTACGAAGGTTATCGCGCGCTGGGCAGCGACCAACTGGACAGCGAGCGCAAGCGCATCCACGCAATGTTCGAAGGTTCGCGCCCGCACTACATGATCGACACCATCACTGATCTGCCGGAAGTGATCGCCGACATCAACAAGCGTCTGGCCAATGGAGAAATGCCGCAATCGAGCTAAGAAATCGCAACTCCCCCTGTAGGAGCGAGCTTGCTCGCGATGGTCTCAAGTATGCCGCGGTTACCCAGTGGGTGTGCGTCATCGTTGGCGACCTTCGCGAGCAAGCTCGCTCCTACAGGGGAATGTGTTTTTCTGCCTATTACCCGAACCTGCGCATCCAGCGACCAATCGCCTCAGGCAAACCCGGTGAAACAGGATTACAGTTAACGCACACCGTCGGACAAGAGCGGTGGCTTTAAACCGGACCTCTGAGGAATACCGTATGCCGTGGCAAAACTCCGAATCGCGCTACAGCACCGTATCGATCGCGCTGCATTGGTTGATGCTGGTCCTGTTGGTGCTGGTTTACGCCTGTATCGAGTTTCGCGGGATCTTTCCCAAGGGCAGTGGCGGGCGCACGCTGATCGTCGAATCACACTTCCTGCTCGGCCTGACCGTATTCGTTCTGGTCTGGGTGCGATTGTTCGCGCGCAGTCTCGGCCCGGCGCCGCAGATCTTCCCGGCCTCGCCACACTGGCAAACGACGCTGGCCAGGCTGATGCACTGGGCGCTGTACATTTTCATGATCGTCACGCCGATTCTCGGGTGGCTGGTCACCAGCGCCAAAGGCAATCAGGTGATGTTTTACGGTTTCGACCTGCCGATGCTGATAGCAGAAAACAAGGACCTGGCCAAACAACTCCAGGGCTGGCATGAGCTCGGCGGCACTATCGGCTATTGGCTGATCGGCCTGCATGCCGTGGCCGGGTTGTATCACCACTATGTGGTGGGCGATAACACCTTGCTGCGGATGATGCCCAAGCGGGTAAACCGCGATACCTGAGACCAATGAATTCCAATGTGGGAGCGGGCTTGCTCCCACACTGGATCGCAGCGCCGCTCAGCTTTTTGAGCTCAATCCCCGCCGCCCCTGCAAGCCGCCGGTGTGGATGAAGATCAGTCGCGTACCTTGGGCGAATCGGCCCGCTTCGACTTGGTGCTTGAGTGCCAGCAGTGCCTTGCCGGTATACAGCGGCTCCAGTGGAATATTTCCTACCTGCTCTGTCTGTTCGATAAAGTCGAGCAGCAGTGGATCAACCTTGGCGAACCCGCCGCGACTGGCCTCGAACAGCTCATACACCGCATCGACCACACCCGATTCCTGCACCATCCTCTCGACCTGCTGAGCCACCCCGTGGTCACCAGGCACCGCCAGGGCACCGTACACCGGATGATCCCCCGCTTCGCCCAGCACCAGGCCGGCCAGGGTCGTGCCGGTTCCGCAGGCCAGCCACCAGCCGTCGTAATCGCTCCAGCCCAAGCCCTCCAGTTGCGCGCAAACGCTGGCCCGCAGTTGCATGCAACCCAGGGCGCCAGGCAAACCACCTCCCCCTTCAGGCACCGGATACAACGTCGGATAGCGGGTTTGCCAGGGTTGCCAGAAACCCGCGTCATGCCGCGCTCGATAGCCTGCGTAACCCAGCCAGTGCAACTGCATGCCGAACGCCTGCAAGTCTTTGACCGTCGGGGTTTCCTGAGGATGCCCGCGCAGCAGGCCGACGGTGGAAAAGCCGAAACGTTTGCCTGCCGCCGCTAACGCGTGGAGGTGATTGGAGTGCGCGCCACCGAGACTGATGATGCCTTCGGCACCGAGGCGCTCGGCGGTCTTCAGGTGCTCGATGAGCTTGAACCATTTGTTGCCGCTGATCAGCGGGTCGATCTGGTCCAGGCGCAGGATCGCCACTTCGATGCCGGCGTGAGTGAGCCAGTCGAGGTGAAGGGGGTCGAGGGGGACTTGAGGAAGCCAGTTGTCAGGAGGAGAAAGCATGATGCCGGATCATTGGAGTGATCCGGCATCTTAGCAGCACCTTTGTGGCGAGTGAGCTTGTCGGACGTGGATTACAACTGCGCCGCCAACCGCGAACCCTGATTGATCGCCCGCTTGGCATCCAGCTCTGCCGCAACATCCGCGCCACCGATCAGGTGCACGCTCTGCCCCGCCGCCACCAGACCGTCATGCAACTCACGTAGTGGATCCTGCCCGGCGCAGATCACGATGTTGTCCACTGGCAGCACCTGCGGCTCGCCGGTTTCGCCGATGCGGATGTGCAGGCCTTCGTCGTCGATCTTCAGGTATTCGACGCTGTTGAGCATCTGCACCTGTTTGTTCTTCAGGCCGGTGCGATGAATCCAGCCGGTGGTCTTGCCCAAGCCGTCGCCGACCTTGGATTTCTTGCGTTGCAGCAGGAACACCTCGCGGGCCGGGGCATGGGGCGCGGCCTTTATACCAGCGACACCGCCGCGCGCTTCAAGGTGCGTATCGATGCCCCACTCCTTCCAGAACGCGGAGCGATCCTGACTGGTGGCGACGCCTTCATGCACAAGGAACTCGGAGACGTCGAAACCGATACCACCGGCACCAATCACCGCGACGCGCTTGCCGACCGGTTTGCGCTCCAGGATCACGTCCAGGTAGCTCAGCACCTTGGCGTTTTCCACCCCCGCAATGGCCGGCAGGCGCGGCGCAATGCCGGTGGCCAGAATGATCTCGTCATAGCCGCCCTCGACCAGCCCGGCCACGTCGACGCGGGTGTTCAGGCACACCTCGACGTTGGTGGTCTGCAACTTGCGGTTGAAGTAGCGAATGGTCTCAAAGAACTCTTCCTTGCCCGGAACGCGCTTAGCGATGTTGAACTGACCGCCGATTTCGCTGGCCGAATCGAACAGCGTCACCTGATGGCCACGCTCGGCGGCCACGGTCGCGGCAGACAAACCAGCCGGGCCGGCACCGACCACAGCGATTTTCTTCAGTTGCTGCACGGGCAGGTAATTGAGTTCGGTTTCGTGACAGGCACGCGGGTTGACCAGGCAGCTGGTCAGCTTGCCGCCGAAGGTGTGATCGAGGCAGGCCTGGTTGCAACCGATGCAAGTGTTGATCTCATCGGCGCGACCTTCAGCGGCCTTGTTGACGAAATCCGGGTCGGCGAGGAACGGCCGCGCCATGGACACCATGTCGGCATCGCCTTCGGCCAGGATCTGCTCGGCCACTTGCGGGGTGTTGATACGGTTGGTGGTGATCAGCGGAATAGTGACCGAACCACGCAGCTTGGCCGTGACCTTGCTGAAGGCCGCGCGTGGCACTTTGGTGGCGATGGTCGGAATCCGCGCTTCGTGCCAGCCGATACCGGTGTTGATGATGGTCGCGCCGGCCTGCTCGATGGCCTTGGCCAACTGCACGATTTCTTCCCAGGTGCTGCCGCCTTCGACCAGGTCGAGCATCGACAGGCGGAAAATGATGATGAAGTTCGGGCCTACCGCTTCGCGCACGCGACGCACGATTTCCACCGGCAGGCGCATACGATTTTCGTAGCTGCCGCCCCAGCGGTCGGTGCGGTGGTTGGTGTGGGCGGCGAGGAACTGGTTAATGAAATAACCCTCCGAGCCCATGATTTCCACACCGTCGTACTCGGCGGTTTGCGCCAGTACCGAGCAGGTGACGAAATCGCTGATCTGCTTCTCGATGCCTTCCTCGTCCAGCTCCTTGGGCTTGAACGGGTTGATCGGCGCCTGGATCGCACTAGGTGCAACCTGTTTCGGGCTGTAGGCATAACGACCGGCATGGAGGATCTGCATGCAGATCTTGCCGCCCGCATCATGCACGGCACGGGTGACGATACGGTGCTTGAGCGCCTCTTCTTCGGTCGTCAGCTTGGCCGCACCGGAATACACGCCACCCTCGTCGTTCGGGCCGATACCGCCGGTGACCATCAGGCCGACACCACCACGGGCACGCTCGGCAAAGTACGCCGCCATGCGCTCGAAGCCACCCGGTTTCTCTTCAAGGCCAGTGTGCATCGACCCCATCAGGGTGCGGTTGCGCAGCGTGGTGAAACCCAGGTCCAGCGGAGCCAACAGGTGCGGGTATTGAGCGGCGGTCATCGGTAACTCCACATCGAGCGATCACGGAAAGTGCGGAAGCTCTACGGCCCCCATCAGTCATGTTCGACAGACTAAGAGTCGAGACGCTGTCGCTCAATGACCGTAACTGACAACTTAATGATCGAAGTGAGCAGCTACAACTCAAAACCAAAACGACCTTCCGGTGCAGGTCCGGGTTGAAACCTGCTCCAGGAAGGTCGCTACCTTTCGGACTCTGGACAAGCCCGCAAGATTTACGCGCGGAACCGGCTTAGCATGCGCTTGCTACCGTCCGCGCAGGCGCAACGTAGTCGTCCTGTTGTTTCGCTCGCTGGGTCAACACCAGCATCGTCAGGAACCCCAGCGCAATCAGTACCGGATAAGCCATCAACAGTTCGGAAAGGGAATACTTCCAGGCCAAAGGACGTCCGACACCCAGCATGGCGGCATACATCCAGGACACTGCCGACAACGAACCGCAGGCCAACGCCAGCATCCGTGCACTGAATCCGAGATTGAGCAGGGAGCCTGCCTTTTGCAGTGCCGGCAGTACCAGGCGATGCAACAAGACGCCGTTGTAACTCAACAACGCGACAATAATGACTTTGGCTTGAAGCTTTGGATTCATGAAGTATTCGACACCTTTACCCAGGTAATCAATACCGACGACAGCGACACCCGTTACCCACAGAGCTATTAGTGCAACGATGACAGACTTTTGAAGACTTTCCATGTGAGCATTATCATGCTCAGTAAATACTTTCCGCTTTAAAAGATCTCTAACCATCGCAACATCACTGGTCAGCACCAAACCGATGGCCACACAACACGCCACCAAATGAACGTAAATAACGCCCAGACGCAAAAACTCCATGAATTCCTTATTTTCCAGCAGACTCATAATGGTATTTATCGCCACGGTATTTTCTCCACCTTATTCGACAGTACAGATCGACTACCTGACAGGATTTTTTACTTATTCAAATATCCTGTGCGACCTTACTTCTAAAAGATAAGCCAAGTCATGAACCCGGCACTGTTAACCTCATTGATTCGCTCGGCAAATCAATGAACGGCTTTTTTTCACCTCCCTGAACTTCAGATAAAAAACCCCAATTTGCACTCACTGCATTTGAGATCCAACTTCCACTTCTTTTTTGCGATTGCGGGGGCAGGTCATGGCTGACGTGCTTGAGAATCAGAGGCCACAGACGCTCCAATGTTCACTTTTCGAACAAACCACCGACAAGCGGTGCGTAGCGCAAGTGCGCCTGAAGCGACAGTAATGAGCCAACTTTCGCGCTATGCCCCACCACAACTGGCCTGCTTGATTACATGCAGTTTTACAACTGCATATTGGATCCGCTAGTTGTTATACATCCGACAACGCGCGCAATAGCGAGCGACTCTCATCCAGAGCAAACTCCGATTGCGAATTCCACCCTGATTCGGCCACCCTTTCAGGCAGATGGCAACGCAGGATTAACTTAAACAATAAGGGTGTAAATCAAGTCTCTGCGCTCATGCTCAAAACCCGAAGTAAACAAATGCCGTGGCTGCCGCTATACCCCATGCGGCCAACGCCATGACTGTCGAATTGTGCGGTAACCGGGATTCGCTCAAGCGCTGTAAGCCGGGCTTGGAAAACCCGGTTTGGTCATAACGGCAATCCATGATTGCCCGGTAGGTATATCGGAGGCCGACCAACAGAAACAGGGTGATCAGGCCGAGGACAAGTCCACGCCTGACAGGCGGTTTAACCAATGGTGCAAGGTGATCCTGTTCGCAGGCAATGCTATTGACATGCGCAACGGTAATTAGTTGATAGTCCGTCGAAGACCGCTTTTGGCCAATCTGGATCGCCGCCTGTTGCTCTAGATCCAACACCTGATACTTCCAGAGCGTTGACGAACCTTTGCGGCAGAAGGTAAACGCTGCAGGACTTGAGACGGCGATAATAAAAGCGTCGTTGATGTCCAGTTTTTTCAGCGTTTCTGTGGCTGACCTGGTGAAGCCCAGGTCGAAGACCGAAGTGATCCCGGTAGCAGAAGCCGCGACCGCAACCAATAGGCTGCTCAAGAGGCAGATGGCTGAAATGTTCAAGGCCGGGTTTCCTTTTTCCATTGTTTCTTTGATTTCGCAGTTCGGTTCCAACTTGCCTTGATGAGTTCCAGTACGCTGCTGGCATCCCGATAGCCAGTGGACAATTGAATGGAAGGAGAAAGGGAGGGCATCCATTGCCCTCCCCTCCGCTGTCCACGCTCCTTGCGACAGTACTGACCAGGACCTCAAGTGGCCAGAATGAAGTCCGTCTGATCGACGGCCGCGCTGTTGACACCAACAAGGTGAATGGTGTCCGCCCCGATCCCTACCACCGTGTCCGCCCCGTTAGCCGTTATGGTCACGTTGGCAGCGAACGTCGCGCTGTTGATCCCCAGCGCCGTGATATTGAGCAAGTCCTGCCCGGCCGGATTGGCTCCGAAGTTCAGGATCGTATCGTTGCCGAAACCCGCGGCAGCAAACACGAACGTATCGTTGCCGGCGACGCCGCCACTCATCACGTCGTTACCGCCACCGCCGGTGAGAACGTCGTTACCCGCACCACCCACGATATTATTGCCGAGCACGTTGCCGGTGCCCGCGAAGTTGCCGCTGCCGCCGAAAAACAGATTTTCGACGTTGGCACCCAGGGTGTAGCTCGCGAGCGAGGTCCAGACCGTGTCGTTGCCGCCACCGGCGTTCTCGCCTACCACGTCCCCAAGGTCGGTGACTTCGTAGATATCGTTGCCAGCACCGCCGGCCATCGTGTCGGCACCTGCGCCACCGATGAGGAGGTCGTTACCAGCACCGCCCACGAGTGTGTTGTCGAGCACGTTGCCGGAGCCCGCAAAGTTGCCGCTGCCGCCGAAAAACAGATTTTCGACGTTGGCACCCAGGCTGTAGTTCGCGAGCGAGGTCCAGACCGTGTCGCTGCCGGCACCGGCGAGCTCGATCACCACGTCCCCAAGGTCGGTGGCTTCGTAGATATCGCTGCCAGCACCGCCGGCCATCGTGTCGGCACCTGCGCCACCGATGATGACGTCGTTACCCGCACCGCCCGCGATCGTATTGCCGAGCACGTTACCGGTGCCCGCGAAGTTGCCGCTGCCGCCGAAAAACAGATTCTCGACGTTGGCGCCCAGGGTGTAGCTTGCGAGCGAGGTCCAGACCGTGTCGCTGCCGGCACCGGCGAGCTCGCTCACCACGTCCCCAAGGTCGGTGACTTCGTAGACATCGTTGCCGACACCGCCGGCCATCGTGTCGGCACCTGCGCCACCGATCAGGACGTCGTTACCCGCACCGCCCACGAGTATGTTGTCGAGCGCGTTACCGCTGCCCGCAAAGTCGCCGCTGCCGCCGAAAAACAGATTTTCGACGTTGGCACTCAGGGTGTAGCCCGAGAGCGAGGTCCAGACCGTGT
>NZ_JBFUHR010000031.1:0-66867 GCF_056402295.1 Pseudomonas sp. P4_B3 | reverse complement strand
TCAAGATGAGATCTCACTGGGACCTTGAGTCCCCTGAAGGGCCGTCGAAGACTACGACGTTGATAGGTTGGGTGTGTAAGCGCTGTGAGGCGTTGAGCTAACCAATACTAATTGCCCGTGAGGCTTGACCATATAACACCCAAGCAATTTGACTACTCGAAAGAGCATCAGATTGCGGTGTGTGAAGACGCAATGAACCGAAAGTTCGACGCTCACAAAACACCGAAAGCTATCACATACCCAATTTACTGATACGTCGAAAGACGCTTCGGTACCCGAATTTCTTGACGACCATAGAGCATTGGAACCACCTGATCCCATCCCGAACTCAGCAGTGAAACGATGCATCGCCGATGGTAGTGTGGGGTTTCCCCATGTGAGAGTAGGTCATCGTCAAGATTAAATTCCGAAACCCCTATCTGCGTCTGCAGGTAGGGGTTTTGTTTTTGTCCGCAGGAAATCGAAACTACTGCCCCAACCGTTCCAGCGTATGCGTCAACGGTTCCAGAGACACACAGATAAAACCATCAAGCGGCCGATTGAGCTCTTCCACCAGCAAGATTGTTGCCCCGGTCGACAGGGCACACATCAACAGCACGACGACAATGGTCCCGTTGCGTGGTGCAAACAGGCCGAAGGAACCGAAGATAATCGCAAGCCACGACACCAGGATCACCAGCATCACCGGTGGGATCGATTGATTGGCTTGCAGCAGGGTCAACCAGCGGGTGGCAAAAACCGTGTCCATGTCTTGCAATGCCGCGGCTTTGAGTGAGCGTTGATCATCGTTGCCCGGCGACAGTGATTCGACCTGGCGTTGTAGACCTTCAGAGCGACGGATGACTTCGGGGCTATCGAGCGTTGCAATCTGACGGTGATCGCGAGAGGCGAGTACTTCCGTGACTTCGGCGTAGTTGTGCTTGAGCTCGGTGCGGATGTCCTGGGTGCCGGCACCGTAGCGGGCCAGCATGCGGTCGAATTGAACCACTTTCGCCGCCGCACCCTCCAGTTCGGCATTAGCCGTATCGAAGGTGCTTTTGGCTGAGGAAACGAGCAGGCCGAGAACCAGCGCCGACATCGTTGCGATGAGGCCGGTAGCCAGCTTTACCACCGCGACGGAGTCATCGCTCAGATGATGGCTAGGTAATCGCTCCCTTACGTACGAGCCCAGTAGTGCGCTGCCGAACAGGCAGGCGAAAACGATGAGGGCGATCACCACATCATTCAAATTCAACCTCCGCTGACGGTGTCTCCGGGGCGTGGGGGAAACTATTGGTACTTGATCACGATGCCTTTGAGTTTGCGCCGCTATCCATGTGGCTAGTTGACGGTAGCAGACAGACCGGGAGTTGCCAGAACGCCCAACCTTTTCAGGTTGGGCTTTTTTGTGCCTTCAATACTGTCGTTCGACAAAGGCCGTTTACTGATCCTTTTCGCAATTGACCATCCACGACACACCAAAACGGTCGACCAGCATGCCAAAGCGCGCCGCCCAGAACGTGGTTTCCAGCGGCATTTGCACGTTGCCACCGTCCGCCAGGGCATTGAAGACCCGCTCGGCCTCGGCAATGCTGTCGACGTTAAGTGAAATCGAACAGCCACTCATTTTATCGATGGGGCGATCCGGTGTGGTGTCCGAGCCCATGATGGCCTGATCGCCCACGATCAGGCGGGTATGGATGATCAGGTTGTGCAGATCCTTGGGGAAATGCTCACCGGCCGGCGTTTCGCCGAAGGTCAACATGGCTTCGATCTGGCCCTGCAGGCACTGCGCGTAGAACGTGAAGGCCGCTTTGCAGTCGCCGTTGAAGATAAGGTAGGGATTGATTTTCATGGTCGGCTCCAGGTGCTCGAGTACATACATCGGTTTGGACGCCGGTTTTTTCGGCGAATTCCGATTGTGTCGAGCCGACAAGCAAAGCGCTAAATCTTTGTCGAAGCTTGTGTTTCTTTAGATGTTTTTTCGATAGGCCGCGCGAGGCTTATCGCCTCCGGCATACGCCGTGGTGCAAGCACACGTTCGATGGCGCCGCTGACCATGCTTTCCAGCAGCTCCTCACGTTCCTGCTCGTCCAGCACATGGGGCGTCAGCCAGGTGGGGGCGCTGTTGAGCAGGGCACCAATGGCATGCCCGGCGGCTAGCAGGCCTTGCTCGCTGAAACGGGACTTCGCGCCCAGCATCTTCAGCAGCGTACGTTCGTATTGCTCGCGCAATTGTTGAACCCGAGCCTGTTGCTCTTCGTTCAGGCAACCGCTGTCGCGCTCCACCAGGCGGAAATGCCAAGGCATCTCCCGATGCAGATTCAGATGGGCGCGGATCAGGCTGTTGAGTTTGTCGCGTTTGCCCGGGGCTTTTTGCTGGATACGTCCCAGGGTGGCCAGCAACTCCTCGTAGAACTCCTCGATCAGGTCGAGCAGCAGATGCTGTTTGCTCGGGTAATGGTGATACAGCGAGCCTGGAGAAAGCCCCAGGCACGTCGCGAGCTCACGCATGCCGACCTGGCCGAACCCCTTGCAGGCAAACAGCTCCAGGACTTTGTCCCGGTACTCGGCAAAGCGCGAGCAACGCTCAGGCATAGGCATGGAAGCCGCGCCCCGTTTTGCGTCCCAGGTAACCGGCGGCGACCATTTCCTTGAGCAACGGCGCCGGGCGATATTTGCTGTCGTTGAAACCGTCATAGAAAGCTTCGAGGATCGACAACAGGGTATCCAGGCCAATCAGGTCCGCCAGGGCCAACGGGCCGATAGGCTGATTGCAGCCCAGGCGCATGCCGGCGTCGATGTCTTCGGCGCTGGCCAGACCTTCCTGGAACACCAGGATCGCTTCGTTGATCATCGGCACCAGGATCCGGTTGACCACGAAGCCCGGACGGTTGCCGGCGGTGATCGCGGTTTTGCCGAGGGTGGTCGCCATGTCCAGCGCCAGTTTGTGGGTCGCGTCACTGGTTTGCAGGCCGCGGATGACTTCGATCAGGCCCATCACCGGCACCGGGTTGAAGAAATGCAGGCCGATGAAGCGCTCAGGCTGGCTGACACTGGCGGCGAGTTGGGTGATCGACAGCGACGAGGTGTTGGAGGCAATGACGCATTCGCTGCTGACTTGCGCGGCGATCTGTTGTAGCACACGCAGTTTCAGGTCGAGATTTTCCGTCGCCGCTTCGATGACCAGCTGCGCGTTTTGCAGGCTGCCGTAATCGGTGCTGGTGCGGATTTTGTCGAGGGTGGCCTGTTTCTGCTCCAGCGTCAGGGTTTCCTTGGCGATCTGCCGGTCCAGGTTTTTACCGACGGTTGCGACGGCTTTTTGTAACGCGCTTTCTGATATGTCGAGCAAGGTCACGTTGAAACCGGCCATGGCGCAGACTTGTGCGATGCCGTTGCCCATGGTGCCCGCACCGATCACCCCGATGTTTTGCAGATTCATGTTCCCATCCTTCGATCAAACCCTGCGATACCTTGGCCGCGACTGCAGCCGAAGGCGTACTATTGCCGCGAGTCTAGAGCCGGCAGGGCGGTTGTCCTATGCCAAAACTGTTCAACGGCAATGATGTTTTTTGCCATTCGGGTGATGAGAGAGAAGCGTACCAATGCGGGAAAAGGACTCGGTTGCCGCCTATTTCGTGCAGGCAATGATCCATGGGCTGAGGGATGACCCGCAGCGCGTGACGGCCGTGCTCGAACAAGCGGGCATTGATCCGGCGGTCATGCACCAACCCACGGCGCGGGTGCCGGCCAACGCGTTTGCGGCGTTGTGGCTGATACAGATTCGCGAGCTCGACGACGAGTTTTTCGGGCTCGACTCCCATGGCATGCCGCCGGGCAGTTTCGCCCTGATTTGCCGTGCCCTGATTCAGGAACCCGATCTGCACAAGGCCATGCGCCAATGCCTGGCCAACTTCGGGTTGTTCCTGTGCGACTTTCGCGGCTCGCTGGCCGTGCGTGGCAAGCGTGCGGTGATCAGCCTGGAAACCCGTTCGACGGATAACGATGCCAGTCGGTTTGGTGAAGAAACGTTCCTGGTGTTGATGATCAGCCTGCTGTGCTGGCTGGGTGGCCGGCGCATTCCCATTGATCGCGCGGACTTCCGCCATTCGCGCCTGTCGCTGGGTGACGATCGCCTGCTTTGGGGCCCAAACCTGACCTTTGGTGCCGAGCGCACCGAAATCGAATTTGCCAGCCACTACTTGCGCCTGCCCGTGGCGCAGGACCTGGCTTCGCTAAAGGTGTTTCTGCGCACCGCGCCGCAATGGCTGGTGATCCGCTTTCGTAACCAGCATGGCCTGGCGTCACAGGTTCATCAGCGCTTGCGCGGCAGTCATTACAGCGAATGGCCGACATTGCAGGCCTTTGCCCTGGAACAGCACCTGAGCCCCAGCACCTTCCGCCGCAAACTGGAGCGTGAAGGCTGTTCCTATCAGGAGATCAAGGACGAAGTACGCCGTGGCGTAGCCTTCGAGCAACTGCGTCAGAGCGACGCGAGCATCAGCGATATCGCCGAGCAACTGGGTTTCCAGGAACCCAGCGCCTTCCATCGGGCGTTCAAGAAGTGGACCGGGGAAAGCCCGGGGCGCTATCGGGCCCGCTATCAGGGGGAGCAGGGCGTTGAGGTCGCCACCCTACAGGAACCCTGCGAGCCCTGAGCCATCGTCGGTCCGGTAGCAGGATTTCAGGGCCACCGGGTTCGGTGATTTCGATCAGGGTCATGGTCTGCGGGAGTGTCATTTCATACACCTGCATTGAGCGTTGGCGATTTGGTCGAGCGACTGAGCAGTCGGCTGCCCAGTTCCAGCAACAGCGCTACAACGATGGCCCCGGCGGCAATCACGAACATCAAGGCATGATGGCCACCACTGGCATTGAACAGCGCCGAATAAGCAAACCCCGAGAGGGCCTGGAACGTCGCGAACGACACGGTGGCGCGGCTCCAGGCAATCTGCTGCTGGTGATGGTTGGGGATCAATTCATGCACCCGGGCCAACGCCAGCGGCACGATGCCGGGCGGGAAGGAGCCGAGGATCACCGCCAGCAAAGCCAATGCCGCGAACGAACTGCTGATCGATAAAAGGCCAACCGCCAACGCCTGTATTACCAGCACGATGCGGATCCCCGTTTTCGCGCCCAGTTGGTCGGCCAGAAAACCGTAGCTCACTGGCCCGACAATCGCGCCAAGGCCATACATCACCCAGATCAGCGCGCCGACATGCGCCCCGGCATTGAGCCCCCGGGCGACGTAATCCACCAGGAATACCATGGCCGGCACCAGTCCGGCGGCCATGAACGCGTATTGGGCGAACAGCAGGTAAACGCTCGGGTCGGTGGGGGCAGGCGACGAGGTATCCGACGGCGCAGCGGCGACCGGGTGCGCAGCGGTTGGCCAGCCAAACCAACTGGCGGCGGTGAGGACCAGGGCCAACAAGCCAAGGCCGAACCAGGTTTGCTGCAAGCCGAGGCTCAGCAGCGGCGGCACGATCGTTCCCGAGCCGGCAATGCCCAAGCCGATGCCAAGGAATATCGCACCGCTGGCCAGGCCCCTGCGGGTTGCCGGTACGTGAGGCAATACGGTTCCCGCCACCAACACCATGATCGCGCCACCGGCGATCCCCGACAGCAGGCGCCAGCCGAAGAACCAGCTCATCGACAACGGAAAACCACAGGCGAAAAACGCCAGCGTCACTGCCAGCATCATCAGGCGCAGGGCGGTCTTGTTCGAGGTCCGGCGTGCCAGCGGATGGCCGATCAGTGCGCCGATCAGGTAGCCCACCAGATTGGCTGCACCGAGGTACACCACGTCGCTGGCGGAAAACCAGTGGGCCTGGATCAGTGAGGGAATCAACGGCGTGTAGGCGAAACGCGCCAGGCCGATGCTGACCAGGCTGGCGCAGAGGCCGGCGAAGATCGGCAGCCAGATCGCGCTGGGCGCCGGGGTAAGGGGAGGCGATGAACTGTGCATGTGCATTGTCCTGTAAGGTCACTCAGGCCTCCAGCATATCGAGGTTTTTCGAAGCATTAATGCAGCGATTACGCGCTATGATGATGCGTAATTGCATCATCAGGAGAGTGTGATGAATTGGGATGACGCCCGGGTATTTCTCGCGGTTTGCCGTGAATCGACGTTGCGTGGTGCGGCGCGGGTGTTGGGGGTCGACCAGGCCACGGTCGGCCGGCRCATCACGGCGCTGGAAAAGTCATTGAGTGCGACCTTGTTCCTGCGTACCTCCGAAGGTTATGCGCTGACGGCTGTCGGCGAAGCGGCACTCAAGGCCGTAGAGAAAATGGAGCATTCGGCGCTGGAGCTGGAACGCCAGATCCAGGGCCTGGACGAACGCCTGACCGGCACGGTTCGCGTCAGCACCACCGACTCCCTGGCGATCGATTTCCTGATCCCGGCGATCGCTCGTCTGCATCGAAAACACCCGGATGTACGGGTGCAACTGGACGCCACCACGCAGATCCTCAGCCTGGCCAAACGCGAGGCGGACATCGCCGTACGCAACACCCGACCGGACAACCCGGACCTGATCGCTCGCCGAATCGCCCGCTGGCCGGTGGGTCTGTTTGCCTCGCAAGCCTATGTCGATGCCCTCGGCGTGCCGGAGCCCGGGTCGGCGTTCGCCGGGCATGACCTGGTGGTGTATCAACCGTACTTGCAGGGCAACAAGGACCTGACGCTGGTCTCGGAACCGGTGGCACGCGGGCGGATTGTCGCGAGCCTCAGTTCCAGCCTGCTGGTGCGCCGCTCGATTGCTGCGGGAATAGGGGTCGGGGAAATTCCGGTGTACATCGGGGAGAAGGAGGGGCTGGTCAGGTTGTGGCCGGAGCGCTCGCGGCCGTTGCCCTATGACATCTGGCTGGTAACCCATGCCGACCTGCGGCATACGGCCAGAGTCCGGGCGGTGATCGATGAGATTGTCGCGGGGTTTGCCGGGACTGGTGAGTAACCTGTAGGAGCGAGCTCGCTCCTACAGGGATCTGTCATGGCATTTCCGGCAATTCCTGTGGACGCAGGTCAAACACCAGCACTTCGGCATCCACGCCATTGCTCAGGGTCAGTGCCTGTTCATCACGAACCCGCATACCGTCGCCTTCCTGCAACAACACACCGTTGAGTTCGACGCTGCCCCGGGCCACGTGTACATAGGCGTAGCGGTTGGCGGCGAGTTCCAGGGTGGCGCTTTCCTTGCCGTCGATCAGTCCGGCATACACCCGTGCATCCTGACGCACCTTCAACGAACCCTTGGCGCCGTCCGGCGAGATGATCAGTTGCAGGCGCCCACGTTTTTTCTGGGGGCTGAAGTGCTCTTGCTGATAACGCGGTTTGGCGCCACTGACGTCGGGCACGATCCAGATCTGCAGAAAGTGCACCGCCCGGGTGCTGGAGTGGTTGAACTCACTGTGGGCCACGCCACTGCCTGCGCTCATCAGTTGCACGTCGCCGGGGCGGATCACCGAACCGGTGCCCAGGGTGTCCTTGTGTTCCAGGGCACCTTCAAGCACATAGGAGAAAATCTCCATGTCGCGGTGCGGGTGCTGGCCGAAGCCTTTACCGGCGGCAACGCGGTCGTCGTTGATCACCAACAGGTCAGAAAAACCCTGCTCTTTCGGGTTGCGATAGCTGGCGAAGGAAAAGGTATGGAACGACTTCAACCAGCCGTGATTGGCCAGGCCACGATCCGAGGCTTTGCGAAGAGTCAGCATGATGAAATCTCCTGTGGGGACGTGAATTCGTCCGACTGAGGAGAAGGTTAATGGTTACTGGTTGATGCAATAAGTAGGTAGAAATTGAAATACTGTCTCGTTGTGGTTGACGGTTTTTTGTGAAATGAATCGCCGGTGTTTGAGGCATAATTCGCCCTAACTCCCGACGACCAAACCTGTGGGAGCGGCGGTGCGGCGATCCCACAGGTTTCAATGTCAGTCAATGCTTCCTGATTTGATCCCAGTGAATTCCAATCCATGAAAACCGTGGCAATGGTGCTGTTTCCCGACTTTCTCCTGCTCGATATGGCCGGGCCCATGGAAGTGTTTTCCATCGCCAATCGTTATCTGAAACCCGACGATCACTATGTGCTGTCGACCATCGGCACTGAGCCCGGCGCACTGCGGGCGTCCAACGGGGTGAGCGTGCATGCCGACCGGCACATCGATCAGGCCTGCGAGGGTTTTGATTTGCTGCTGGTGCCCGGTGGTCCCGGTGCCTACAACGAACGGCATCCGCCATTGCTCGACTGGCTCAGGCACAACGTCAGCCGGTCCGCCGCTTATGGCTCGATCTGCACCGGGGCGTTCGTGTTGGGGCATGCAGGTTTGCTCGACGGCTATCGCGTCACCACCCATTGGCACTACACCGAGCGGCTGATCAAGGGCTTTCCGAAGGCGACCGTCGAGACCGATCAGATCTTTGTCCAGGACCGTAACCTGATCACCTCCGGTGGCGTCACTGCCGGGATCGACCTGGCGTTGTCGGTGGTGGCGCAGGACCACGGCAAGAAAGTCGCCCAGGACGTGGCCAAGGTGTTGCTGGTGGTGATGAAGCGCCAGGGCGGACAGGCGCAGTTCAGCCCGTTGATGGCGGCGGTGGCGCCTCACGAAACGGCGATTACCCGCGTGCAGAACCATGTGCTTGAACATCTCGATGAAACCTACAGCATCGAGCGCATGGCGGGTCTGGCCAACATGAGCCCGCGCCACTTCGCCAGGGTGTTCGCCCGGGAAGTGAACATGACGCCGATGGAGTTTCTGCAAAGCGCACGCATCGATTGCGCCAGGAACCTGCTGGAAACCACCGAGTTGCCGCTCAAAACCGTGGCGTTCAAAAGTGGCTTCGGCAGTGTGCGGCACATGCGTTTTCTATTCAGTGAAAAGCTCGGCCTGACCCCGACCCAATACCGCGAGCAGTTCAGCTAGCGCGCATGTCCGTCGTGCGCACCGCAATGGCCGTGACGCTCCCCCCGTGGCAGTTGTATGGTCACCGAGGCCTGCCAAGATACCGCTGAACTCATTGCAAGGACGGTGCGGGGCCTGGGCTGGAAGCCAGGTTTCCAGCGGGTGACGGCCCATGAACAGCCTCAGAGATATAAACAGCGAAGCGGTGCTGCAATTCGGGCCCTACGCTTTCCACCTCAGTCAGCGACTGGTGCTGGAGGGCGATCGACCGCTGCGCCTGGGCGGCCGTGCCCTTGACGTGTTGCAGGTGCTGGTCGAGCACGCAGGTTCAGTGGTCAGCAAGGAAGAGTTGATTGCGCAGGTCTGGCCGCGCTCCGTGGTCGAAGAGATCAACCTGCGGGTGCACATTGCCGCCCTGCGTCGTGYCCTGGGCGATGGGCAGAACGGCCAGTGCTACATCGTCAACATTCCCCAGCGCGGCTACAGTTTTGTCGCCCCGGTGCAGCTTTCGCCAGAGCCTGTAGCGTTCCCGAGCGGGACCGTACAAAAGCTCCTGCACAACCTGCCGGCGCGGCTCACGCCGATTACCGGGCGCGATGCGGTTGTCGGCAGCCTGGTGCGGCAGTTGCCGGTGCGCCGATTCATGACCCTGGTCGGGCCTTGCGGGATCGGCAAGACCACCGTGGCGCTGCGCGTGGCCGAACTGTTGTTGCAGCACTATCGGCATGGCGTGTGGCTGGTGGACCTGGCGGCGATCGATGACCCGGCGCAAGTGACTGATTACCTCACTCGAACCCTTGAACTGAAGGTCGGCACCACGCTGGAGACGCTGGCGCAGCGGCATGCCTTGTTGGTGCTCGACAATTGCGAACACCTGCTCGAACGCTGCCAGACGTTGATCGAAACACTGCTGCACTCGATGCCCCGGCTGTCGATCCTCGCCACCAGCCGCGAGCCCCTCAAGGCGTCTGGCGAAACCGTATTGCGTCTGCCACCGCTGGCAGTGCCGCCGGCGTCAGGGCTGCGTAGCGTCGCCGAGGTCATGGGCTATTCGGCGGTGCAGTTGTTCGTCAGCCGTGCCCGGGCTCGATTGCACGGGTTCACCCTGCGCGAACAAGACCTCAGGACCGTACGGGATATCTGCCGACGCCTCGATGGCCTGCCGCTGGCGATTGAACTGGCCGCGGCGCAAATCGATGCGTTGGCGCTGGTGGGGTTGCAAGCGCAACTCGACAACTGTTTTCAGCTGCTGACTCAGGGCCGCCGCACAGCCGTTCCCCGACATCAGACCCTCAAAGCCGCTCTGGACTGGAGCTACGAACGGTTGACTGCCGTGGAGCAAACCGTGTTGCAGCGTCTGGCGGTGTTCAAAATGGCGTTTACCCAGGAGGCAGCGATTGGCGTAATCAGCTGCGACGTGCTGCCGGTGGCCGAGCTGATCAAGGTGATGGAGAACCTCGCTCTCAAGTCACTGCTGTCCCAGGAGCAGGGTGGCGGTGTGACCCGTTACCACTTCCTCAATACCACCCGCACCTACGCACTGGAAAAACTCGAACTCAGTGGCGATTTGCGTGCCCTTGAAATGCGTTATGCCGGCTACATCAGTCAAGCGCGCTGGCCTTCAGGCGGGCAGGTGGCATTGCAACTCGTCGAGTAGCCGGCGAACCGTCATCAGGTCTGGCGTGGCAAAACCTTCGGTGAAGCGCTGGTAGATCGGTGCCAGCAGGTCATACGCCCTTTGGCGGTGGCCTTGACGCTGCCACAGTTGCGCCAGCGAGGTGGCGCTGCGCAGCTCCCAGGCCAGGGCACCCTGGGCTTTTGCCACCTTGAGTGCCTTGAGCAGCACGGTTTCGGCCGTTGCTACATTGACCGGGCAATCCGTTGCCAGCAATGTCTTGGCCCTGGCCCGCAGAATCTCTGCCGTGCTCCAGCCCGACACACCGTTTTGCGCGCGTTCGAGCAAACCATCGTCGACGTATGCCGTATCCAGCGTGACCATGATGTCTTTGATCAAACCGACACTTTGGCGGCCGGTCGGTCGAACATCGGTGCCGCCGATAACCTGCGCGTAGTATTGCGCCCAGTTGTAGAACAGTAGAACCGAGTGTTTCTGCGCCTGTTCCAGGAGCAGGCGCAGGAGTTCGCGGGCGCAGCGGGTGTCGCCGTTGTAGTAAGCGATCAGGCAGCCGGAGAGCGCCAGGGTGTAGCAGATCGATGTGCCGTGGTTGATCTGCAATGCGATGTCCAGTGCCTGCCGGGCCGCGCGCCAGGCCTGCTCCGGTTGGCCTTGCAGCCAGAGGATGCGCGCGTGGATGGTCAGCGCCGCAACGCTCTGGTCGTATTGCACGCCGAAACCATGGGTGAAACGGTTGAGATGACCGCTGTGGGCCATGCGTTGCAGCACCTGTTCGGCATGCTCCCGAGCCTGATGCTGGTCGCCGCAGAAGTGCAGGGCCAGTACCCGCAATCGATGCATGCTCAGGGACATCAGGGCGTCGTCATGCAGCCCCAGTTGATCGAATTGTCGGCTCTGCTCCTGGGCCATCCGGTAATGACCGCAACAGAGATTGACCGCCAGGTGACCGGAAATCGCCAGTAACTGGCCAGCCACATCGTTGCACTGTCGGGCCAGGCGGTGGGCGCTGACGAAGGCGCCGACGGTTTCGTCGGTACCCCCCTGCGCGTGATAACAGGCGCTGCCCAGGGCCAGCATGAGGGCCATCTTCAGGCGCGGGCAAGGCTCGGGTGACTGCTCGAGCAAGGCCAGGGCCTTGCGCACATAACCGCCGTGTTCCTTGAACAGTGACAACTCCTGCCACATGGGAGTGGACTTCGCGGCCAGGCGTATCGCCAGTGCCTGCGGCCCTTGAGCGTGCAAACCCCAATCGAGGGCTGCACGGATGTCCTCCAGAGCCCGGCCATAGCGCTCGATCCACAGGTCGGTCGAGGTTTTCTCCCAGTCGTCCTGCGCCTGTTGCATCAGCACCAGGCAGCGCTCGGCATGGCGTTCCCGCGTGCCGGGCAGGTCGGCGGTTTGCGCAAGTTTTTCCAGGGCGTAGCCGCGGGTGGTGTCGAGCAGACGGTAGTACACGTCTTCGTCGCCCACTTCCACGTTCAGCAACGACTTGGCGACCAGTTGCGTGATTGAACCGAACACCTCGCGCGGTTCTATGTGTTCGCCGACAATCACCGCGGCTGCCGACTCCAGGGTGAAACCAGCGCAAAACACACTCAGTCGGCGCAGGCAGGTCTTTTCGCAGGCAGTGAGCAGTTCGAAGCTCCAGTCCAATGTTGCACGCAGGGTCTGATGGCGTGCCAGGGGCGTCTGGCAGGACTGGTTCAGCAACCGGAAGCTGCTTTGCAACTGCGCCAGCAAGCCGTGCAATCCGAAGTTGCCCACTTGCGCCGCTGCCAGTTCGATGGCCAGTGGTATGCCGTCCAGTCGATGGCAAATGTCTATCAGCAGCGGCAGTTCATCATCGGTCAGTTCAAAGCTGTCATGACTGGCCATGGCCCGCTCGACAAACAGTTGCAGGGCGGAAAAGGTCATGGCCTGGGCGCGGTCGAGGACGGCGATGGGCGGCGGGCAGTCGAGTGACTCCAGACGCTGGACGAATTCCCCTTCGGCCCGCAGGCTCTCGCGGCTGGTGGCGAGGATGTGCACGTGCGGCGCACTGCGCAGAATGTCTTCGCTGAGCTGGGCAATGGCGTCGACCAAGTGTTCGCAGTTGTCGATGATCAGCAGCATGTGGCGATCGCGCAGAGAGTCTGCAAGTCCGCTCAGGGGAGCGTCGTCGTGCAGGGCCAGTTCGAGTAGCGTCGCCAGATGACCGTTAATCATCAGCGGGCAGTTGATCGGGGCCAGGTCCAGCAGGTGAATGCCGTCCCGGTAGCGACCGATCATTTGTTCGGCGACCCGCAGGGCTACGGTGGTCTTGCCGATGCCGCCGGGGCCGACGAGGGTGATGAAGCGCTGGCGGGGCAGTTGCTCCATCAGGTTGTCGACCAGGGTCTGCCGGCCGATCATGCGCGTGTGGCGCACCGGCAGGTTATGCCGGCTCGACGCGGTACGTGCGGGCCCCGGCGCTTGCTCGGCCTGTTCCAGTGAATGCGGGGCGACGAAACTGTACCCGCGCTGGGCCACGGTGACGATGTAGCGCTGGCCGGCCTGACCGTCGCCGAGCGCCCTGCGCAACGCGGCCATTTGCACCCGCAGGTTGATGTCTTCGACCACGCTGCCGGGCCAGACCCGGGCGATCAATTGTTGCTTGCTGACCACGTTGCCGGCGTGTTCCAGCAGGATCAACAGGATGTCCATGGCGCGCCGACTCAGGCGCAAGGGCTGGTCGGCCTCCATCACCAGGCGTTGTCCGGGGTAGACCCGGTAGGGGCCGAAATGAACAGCCTGTTCGGGGGAAAGGGTCAACGAGTCGCTCCTGCTGCATCCGTCTAATACGCGGTTTTCGAGCATATTCCTCAGGTTTTTTACCCAGCGCAATGCGCCGCCCGGGTGACTGAAGGGGCAGGCATTGACTCTAACGTATCGGCCAATGGCTGTCGGTCCCGTGATCATTGGGCGCGACAGACGGACAGCAGTTGCCGAGGCTTTTTGCGCGCCATGGAAATTTAACAACGTTTAACTCGTCGCGCGTCCGGTCTGCGCCAAAACTCGCTCCTACAAAGGGATTCAATCCATCGCAAGGACAGAGCAATGAGCAACGTGGTGGTGGTCTATCACAGTGGCTACGGGCACACCCGGGTCATGGCCGAAGCCGTGGCCGGGGGCGTGGAACGGAACCTGGGCAGCACCTGCCAGTTGATTCCGGTCCAGGAGGTGGACGAGCACTGGGAGCGGCTGCACAACGCCGACGCCATCATCTTCGGCGCGCCGACCTACATGGGCAGCGCCTCGGCGGCCTTCAAGGCATTCATGGAGGCCACGGCGGCGTTCTACCTGGCCCAGCCCTGGCGCGACAAACTCGCGGCCGGTTTCACCAATTCCGGCTGCCTGTGCGGCGACAAACTCAGCACCTTGTTGCAAATGGCCGTATTCGCCGCCCAGCACTCGATGATCTGGGTCGGCCTCGACCTGCTGCCGGCGCGTTCCAGCACCGGCGCGTTCAACGGCCAACTCAATCGCCTGGGTAGCTCACTGGGCGCCATGGCCCAGTCGAATGTCGAACAATCCCCCGACGATGCCCCTCCGCCCGAGGATCGCTGCACCGCCGCGCACCTGGGCGAGCGCGTGGCGCGCCTGGCGGATCGCATGAACCCGCTATCGGTTTGATTCACACCCCAACCCTCGTTAAGGAGGCATCACCCATGAGCACCTTTACTACCCGCGACGGCGTCGAGATCTACTACAAGGACTGGGGCACCGGTCAGCCGATTGTCTTCAGTCACGGCTGGCCGCTGAACGCCGACAGCTGGGAGTCGCAGATGATTTTCCTGGCCTCCAAGGGCTACCGGGTCATCGCCCACGACCGTCGCGGTCATGGGCGTTCCAGCCAGCCGTGGTCGGGCAATGACATGGACCATTACGCCGACGATCTGGCGCAGTTGATCGAGCTGCTCGATCTGCAAAACGTCGTGCTGTTCGGCTTCTCCACCGGCGGTGGCGAGGTGGCACGTTACATCGGTCGCCACGGCACCGGGCGCGTGGCCAAGGCCGGGCTGATTTCCGCGGTGCCGCCCCAGATGCTCAAGACCGAAGCCAACCCCGGCGGCCTGCCGCTGGACGTGTTCGACGGCATCCGCCAGGCCTCGCTGGCCGACCGTTCGCAGCTGTACATCGACCTCGCCAGCGGCCCGTTCTTCGGCTTCAACAAACCCGGCGCGAAACCGTCCCAGGGCATGATCGACTGGTTCTGGATGCAGGGCATGATGGCCGGGCACAAGAACGCCTATGACTGCATCAAGGCGTTCTCGGAAACCGACTTCACCGAAGACCTGAAGAAGTTCGACGTGCCGACCCTGGTGGTGCATGGCGACGCGGATCAGGTCGTGCCCTACGAAGCGGCGGGAGTCTCCTCTGCAAGGCTGGTGAAGGGCTCGACCCTGAAGATTTACCCGGGCGCCCCTCACGGTTTGACGGACACCCACAAGGATCAGCTCAACGCTGACCTGTTGGCGTTCTTGAAAAGTTAAAAAGCCGGATCAAAAGATCGCAGGCTTCGCCAGCTCCTACAGGGTTGCGTGCATGCCCGTAGGAGCTGCCGAAGGCTGCGATCTTTTGCTTTTAAGGCCATGCACCACCTGACTGCGCCACGCAAACGGATTGATGCCTTCGCTGCGGGTGAAAATGTGGCAGAAGTGCGCCTGATCGCAGAAGCCGCATTCGAGGCTGATCTGCGTAAGGCTCATGTCGGTGTACTGGATCAATTGCTTGGCCAGGGCCACGCGCTGCTGGCGGATCCAGTCCTGGGGCGAGAGGCCGGTGCTGCACTTGAACGCGCGGGAGAAGTGACTGCGCGAGAGGGCGCAGGCCTGTGCCAGTTCGCTGACTTCCAGGCTGTCGCCCAGGCGTTCGAGGATCAGTTGTTTGACCAGCCGTTCGCGCTGCGAGCTGAGGCCGCCGGTGTTGGTCTTGCGTGGTTCGCTGGCAAGTGCGCGGGCGGAGGTGTGCTGTGGGAAAGCCATGGCCATTGTCCGGTCGGGGGAGGAAAAGCACTGGCGCCCGGTTTGAGCGATCAGCACCGTTACTCTGGAAAAACAGTTCTGCGCTGAGGGCTTCATTGTTGGCGGCGCCCGCTGTGGCTGACGAGTTAAACGTTGTTAATTCCATGCCCGAGGTTGTGAACACAGCACATCGTTGCAAGTGCGGGCGACGTCGATGGGCACAAGATGCGCAATCTGGAGCGGGCCACAACGGACCGTCGATTGGTTTGAAAAGGTGAACAGATGAAACGGACATGGCAGGGAACGCTGGGCGCCATCGGCCTGGTTCTGATATCCGCCAACGCGCTGGCCCAGGCGCCTGCGCAGGTGGGCTCGCAAGTACCCGGTTACTTCCGGCTGGCGCTGGGGGATTACGAAGTGACGGCGCTGTTCGACGGTTATAACGACCTGTCGCCGAAGCTGTTGCAAGGCATGAGC
The DNA here is from genome assembly GCF_056402295.1 of Pseudomonas sp. P4_B3. Taxonomy (NCBI): domain Bacteria; kingdom Pseudomonadati; phylum Pseudomonadota; class Gammaproteobacteria; order Pseudomonadales; family Pseudomonadaceae; genus Pseudomonas; species Pseudomonas sp. P4_B3. The sequence continues at coordinate 50,892 of NZ_JBFUHR010000031.1, read as the reverse complement.
CAGAGCCAGATCCGCGCGCTGTTGGCCCGTCGTTCGATTGAAACCCCGGGTGTGCAGACCGCCTTCAACGCCTTTCTGGTCAATACCGGTAAACAGCTTGTCCTGATTGATACCGGGGCAGGGCAATGCATCGGTCCTACCGCCGGCCAGCTTGCGGCCAACCTGCAAGCGGCCGGCTACAAACCCGAGCAGGTGGACGCCATCCTGATCACCCACCTGCACCTGGATCACGTCTGCGGTCTGGTGGATGGCCAGCAGCAACCGCTGTTCGCCAATGCCACGGTGTACGCGGCCAAGGCCGAAGCCGACTACTGGCTCGACCCGCAGGCGTTGGCCAAGGCACCGGAAGCGGCCAAGGGCTACTTCAAAATCGCCCAGGATTCCACCGCACCTTACGTGGCCGCCGGCCGATTCAAGACCTTCACCCCCGGCCAGTCGCCGCTGCCGGGCGTGGTCGAGGCGCAACTGGAAGCCGGACACACGCCGGGCAGCACCACGTACCGTTTCACCTCGCAAGGGCAAAGCATCCTGTTCATGGGCGACCTGGTGCACAACCTCGCCGTGCAATTCCTGCACCCTGAGGTATCGATCGGTTTCGACGTCGACAGCCAGCATGCGATCAAAAGCCGCAACCAGGTGTTCAGTGCCGCTGCCACCAGCAAGACCTGGGTGACGGCGGCGCACCTGCCATTCCCCGGCATCGGTCATATCACCGCCGAAGGCAAGCATTTCCAGTGGGTGCCGGTGGAATACGGACCGTACAAACGAGCGGCGAACGTGCCGTTGATCGAGTAAAGTCGGCAGTTCTCGCGCCTGGCCGACCACACAAGGAACCCGAGCCTATGAACCGTAACGATCTGCGTCGCGTCGACATGAACCTGCTGGTGATTTTCGAAGCCCTGATGTTCGAAAAGAACCTGACCCGCGTCGCCGAAAAACTGTTCATGGGTCAGCCGGCGGTGAGCGCCGCGTTGGGGCGTTTGCGCGATCTGTTCGACGACCCGTTGCTGTTGCGCAACGGTCGCGGCATGGAACCGACGGCGCGTGCGTTGGCGATTCTCAAGGAGTTGCAGCCGGCGATGGACACCATTTCCGGCGCGGTCAGCCGGGCCAAGGAATTCGACCCGGAGACCAGTTGCGATGTGTTCCGCATCGGTCTGTCGGACGATGCCGAGTTTGGTTTGTTTCCACCGTTGCTGCGTCAGTTGCAAGAGGAAGCACCGGGCATCGTCGTGGTCGTGCGGCGGGCCAATTACCTGTTGATGCCGGCGCTGCTGGCGTCGGGGGAAATCTCGGTGGGTGTGAGTTACACCACGGATCTGCCGGCCAATGCCAAGCGCAAGAAGCTGCGCGATATTCCCTGCAAGGTGCTGCGCGGCGACACCCGGCCGGGGACGCTGACCCTGGATGAGTACTGCGAGCGGCCTCATGCGATGGTGTCGTTCTCGGGGGACTTGAGCGGCAATATCGATCTGGATCTGGCGAAGGTCGGGCGCTGTCGTCGTGTGGTGCTGGGGGTGCCACAGTTCAGTGGGTTGCGGGCGTTGCTCGCCGGGACCGAGATGATTGCCACCGTGCCGGATTATGCGGCGTGTGCGTTGGTGGAGGGGTGTGGGTTGCGGGCCGAGGATCCGCCGTTCGAGATTGAGGCGGCGCAGTTGTCGATGGCCTGGAGCGGGGTGCATGACAATGATCCGGCGGAGCGGTGGTTGCGGTCGCGGATCAGTCAGTTCATGTCTGTGGCTTTGGATATTCCTTCATGATCGAGTACATATCCGTTTCTGCGGTAACGGCGGCTGGCGGTTTCGCCCTTACGGCGAGTCACTTTTTTTACAAGCGCCTAAAAAAAGTAACCAAAAAAACGCTCGCCCCGAACGTACGGCCCCTCGCTTAGGCTCGGCGTTCCTTCGCTGCGGTATTCATCCGGGGGCATTGCCCTCCGGTCGGCTTCGCTTCGACCTACATGCAATGAGTTCGACTGCGTCGAACGGCGCTGCGCGCCCATCCCCGGATGAACACCTCCACTCAGCCTGCCGAGGGGGCGGGTGGATCAAGATCAAGAGCTGCAGGCGAGCTAACGCTCGGCCTGATGAGTGGTGAGAAGCGTCTGTGTACGCCGATCAACTGTAGGAGCTGGCTTGCCAGCGAAGGCGGCCAGCCAGCCAACCAATCTCTCACAGATGTACTCAGCACCTGTAGGAGCGAGCCTGCTCGCGATAGCGGTGGATCAGTCAACACCAGTGCCGGATGTAATGCCGCCATCGCGAGCAAGCTCGCCACAGGGAATATGCAGTGTTCTGACAGCCCTGTTTAAAAGCCGTCAGCCTCTATTCCTGAAAGCCACACCGCCTTGCGTCGTTGCCTACAACTACGCCAGAATCCGCCGGCTTGTGAGTCTTGTACTCGGTCTTTATCGTTTCCCTGTCGCTGTAACTTCAGCGACCGGGTTTAGCGACCCGACCAGGTATAAGCGCAACAAGGCTCCAGTCTCTATTGCACATATTCGTGTGTTTGCAATTTTCGACATGGTGGCTGTGCGCGGGAGACCTTCGGGTCTGCCGGGTCTTATACCTCCCGGTTCGCTAACCTGCGTACAGCTGCCACCCTTACTTGTTTAGCGACGGGTTTTGGTGGTTTTATCAGGTATAAAGGAGCTCCGCCATGTTCAAACCAACCCCGAATCCCCCGCAATCCGACGACGTTTCCCCCTACGATTCGCTCGACTCCAGAAAGCTCCACGAAGCCGCCGACCGCGCACTGGATCACTACCTCAATCCCCCGAAAGATCCGGCTCCATCGCACAAACCCAGCACGATGTTTGTCATCGCCCCCGACATCAATACCGAAACGCTATTGGCCCACGCCTGCGAATCCCTGGCCTCGGCCAGCATCATGGCCAGTGACCTTGCGGGATTTCTGCAAAGCCCTCATCGCAACGCGCTGCTGGGGATTGCGCAGATCATCATGCTTGGTGAGCTGGCGGTGAATCGGGCGCTGGATAATCTCGACCCGCAGGAATAACCCGGTAGAGGCAACAACAAATAAACCTGTGGGAGCAAGCTCGCTCCCACAGGGTTCCATGTCGTTTGGTCGATCTCGGTCTTCCCGCAAACAGAGCACGTACATTCAATTTTTCCTCCCCCCGTCCCGGCACTATCGAATCCAGTCCCGGCGCATCGGTGCCGGTGTTTTTTCATTTGTGCGGGTAGGCCATGGACGCTTCGCGACGCGATGATCGGGCGCAAGACTGGGGGCTGCTGTTCCTGCGGGTCAGCGGCGGGCTGTTCCTGTTGTGGGTGCACGGTTTGCCCAAGCTGCTGCACTACAGTGCCGAGTTGCAAAACATCGAAGACCCTTTCCACCTGGGCGCGAACCTGACGCTGGTGCTGGCGATTTTCGCCGAGGTCGTGTGCCCGCTGCTGATCGTCGGCGGGTTGCTGGCGCGTCTGGCATGTTTGCCTATTCTGTTTGTGCTGTGGGTGTCGATGTTGATCGTGCATCCGCAGTGGACCCTCTTCGAAGGCCAGTTCGGCTGGCTGTTGCTGATTGTCTTCACCAGCATTTTCATCGCCGGGCCGGGACGGCTGGCGCTCAATGTCCGTTTCGCCGGAGCCTTGCGTTATGTCTGAATCCAATCGCCGTGAGCCGGCAAGTCCCGGGCCTGATGAGGTGGTGACCCTGATCGTCAAACACCGGGTCAAGGCCGGTTTCGAAGTGCCTTATGAAGCCTGGCTGCGCAACATCGTCAAGGTGGCCGCACAGAACGTCGGGCACTTGGGCGTGGATGTGGTGCGTGGCAAGCACACCGGCCTCGATACCTACACCTGCGTGCTGCGTTTTTGCTCGACCGAAGCGATGCAGAACTGGCTCGATTCACCGCAACGCCAGGCACTGGTCGACGAAGCCGCGCCGATGCTCGCCGATGGCGACCAGACCGAAGTCAATCCGGTCAACGAGTTCTGGTTTTCGCCCCAGGCCGAAGCCGGGACGCCACCGCCGCGCTGGAAGCAAGCAGTGGTGACGCTGCTGGTGATCCTGCCGCACACCTTGCTGGTGCCGCTGCTCTGGGGGCCGTTGTTGCGGCTCAACGCCTTGCTCTCCAACTACGTGGTTGCCACGTTCCTGATCACCCTGACCATCGTGCTGTCGGTGGTTTACATCTTCATGCCCATGGCGACGCGTCTGTTTGCGCCCTGGCTGTCTCCCGCTACTTTGCACGAGGAACCGTGATGAACGCCGATCTGATTCTGTTCAATGGTCAATTCCACACCGTTGACCGCGAAAAACCGCTCGCCAGCGCCGTGGCGATCAGCGACGGTCGTTTTGTCGTGGTCGGCAGCGATGCCCAGGCCATGGCCCTGCGTGGTTCGAACACCCAGGTGATCGACCTCAAGGGCCGTTGTGTGGTTCCCGGGCTCAACGACTCGCACTTGCACCTGATCCGTGGTGGCTTGAACTACAACCTGGAACTGCGTTGGGAAGGTGTGCCGTCACTGGCCGATGCCTTGCGCATGCTCAAGGATCAGGCTGACCGCACGCCGACGCCGCAGTGGGTGCGGGTGGTCGGTGGCTGGAACGAATTCCAGTTCGCCGAGAAACGTATGCCAACGCTTGCAGAGCTCAATCAGGCCGCACCGGACACACCGGTGTTCGTCCTGCACCTGTACGACCGCGCCTTGCTCAACCGCGCCGCGTTGCGCGTAGCCGGTTACACCCGCGACACGCCGAACCCGCCGGGTGGCGAGATCGTGCGCGACGCCAACGGCGAGCCGACCGGCATGCTGGTGGCGCGGCCCAACGCGATGATTCTGTACTCGACGCTGGCCAAGGGGCCGAAGCTGCCGCTGGAGTATCAGGTCAACTCGACCCGCCAGTTCATGCGCGAACTCAATCGCCTGGGCCTGACCAGTGCCATCGACGCCGGCGGCGGTTTCCAGAATTACCCGGACGATTACCAGGTGATCGAACAGTTGGCGAAGGATGAGCAACTGACCGTGCGCATCGCCTACAACCTGTTCACCCAGAAGCCCAAGGAAGAGTTGACCGACTTCAAGAACTGGACCGGCAGCGTGAAGCTGCACCAGGGCGACGATTACCTGCGGCACAACGGTGCCGGGGAAATGCTGGTGTTCTCGGCGGCGGACTTCGAAGACTTCCTCGAACCGCGCCCGGACCTGCCGCAAACCATGGAAGCGGAACTGGAGCCGGTGGTGCGCCATCTCGTTGAGCAACGCTGGCCATTCCGCTTGCACGCCACCTACAACGAATCCATCAGCCGCATGCTCGACGTGTTCGAGAAGGTCAATCGCGACATTCCGTTCAACGGCTTGCCGTGGTTTTTCGACCACGCCGAAACCATCACCCCGCAGAACATCGAGCGAGTGAGGGCGCTGGGGGGCGGCATTGCGATTCAGGATCGCATGGCGTTCCAGGGTGAATACTTCGTTGAGCGTTACGGCGCGAAAGCGGCCGAAGCCACGCCGCCGATCAAACGCATGCTGGCCGAGGGCGTACCGGTGGGCGCCGGTACCGACGCGACCCGGGTGTCGAGCTACAACCCGTGGACCTCGCTGTACTGGATGGTCAGCGGTCGCACCGTCGGCGGCATGGAGTTGCACGCCGAAGGCCTTTCGCGCCTGACTGCACTGGAACTGTTCACCCATGGCAGCGCCTGGTTCTCGTCGGAGCAAGGCAAGAAAGGCCAGATCAAGGTCGGGCAATTGGCCGACGTCGCGGCCCTCAGCGCGGACTTTTTCAGCGTCGACGAAGAGGCGATCAAGTGGATCGAGTCGGTGCTGACCGTGGTCGGCGGCAAGGTGGTGTACGGCGCCGGTGACTTCGAGAAGCTCGGGCCGGCCAGCGTACCGGTGCTGCCGGACTGGTCGCCGGTGGTGAAGGTCCCGGGCCACTGGCGCCCGACGTCGCCGATGCAGGCCCAGGTTCACCATTGCAGCGGCCCGTGCGCGGTGCATTCCCACAGTCATGAACGGGCGCGCCTGTCGAACGCGCCGGTCAGCGATTTCGCCGGTTTCTGGGGCGCCTTTGGCTGCTCGTGTTTTGCCTTCTGACCCATTTAAAAAAGCGCCGGCCCAACAGGTCGGCGTTGACTGCGACAACCATCCACCAAGGAGTTTCCAATGAGCAACGTACCTTACAAGCGCCTGAACAAAGACGATGCCGTGGTATTGCTGGTCGACCACCAGACCGGTCTGATCTCGCTGGTACAGGATTTCTCGCCCAACGAGTTCAAGAACAACGTGCTGGCCTTGGGTGACATCGCCAAGTTCTTCAAATTGCCGACCATTCTAACCACCAGTTTCGACAGCGGTCCGAACGGTCCGATCGTGCCGGAGCTCAAGGCGCAGTTCCCGGACGCGCCGTTCATTGCACGCCCGGGCCAGATCAACGCCTGGGACAACGAAGACTTCGTCAAGGCGATCAAGGCCACCGGACGCAAGCAACTGATCATCGCCGGTGTGGTGACCGACGTATGCGTGGCGTTCCCGACCCTGTCGGCCATTGCCGAAGGCTTTGAGGTGTTTGTGGTGACCGATGCTTCCGGCACCTTCAACACCACCGTGCAGCAAGCGGCCTGGGCACGCATGTCGGCCGCCGGTGCGCACCTGCTGAACTGGTTCTCTGTGGCCTGCGAGCTGCAAGGCGACTGGCGTAACGACATGGAAGGCCTGGCCAACCTGCTGTCTGAGCGCCTGCCGAACTATCGCAACCTGATCAATAGCTACACCAAATTTACGGCCAAATAAGACCCGTCAGTCGCTCCCACAAGGGATCCAGGCTGTTCACAGTATTTGTGAATGACACAGATCCAGTGTGGGAGCGACGGTGCGGCGATCCGACCTGCTCGAGATGGAGGCGACGCGGTTTGCCGCGTCACCGGTTCAAGGCGTGACGATATTGAACTGCGGCGCGAAGGTATCGAGGCTGCTCATCAACTCCCCAAGCTTCTTGCCATTGCCTTGCAACTTGATCAGGCCTTTCTGGATCGCCGCCGGGATATCCAGTTGCTTGAGGCTGATCTGTTCCAGGGTGGCCTTGCTCATGGTCACGCTGGCGTCCGCCTGGGGATTGAGCCCGGCACGGTGGGTCAGCACACCATTGCGCAGGGTCAGGTTGAAGTCCTTGTTCTGATCCTCGAAGGTCCAGTTCAGGGTCAGGTCATGGCCTACAGCCTTTTCACTGTCCAGGCGAACCGCCAGGAAGTCGAAGAACATCTGCGGGCTCATCGCCCGAACCATGTCCACCGATACCGACGTGCCCGCTTGGGGTGGCACGCCATCGCGCAGTTCCATGGCACCGGTCAGGTACATGTTGCGCCAGGTGGCGTTTTCACTTTGATAGCCCATTTGCTCCAGCGTCTGGGCCTGGGCTTTGCGCGCATCGCCGTTGTCCGGGTTGGCGAACAGCAACTGATTGCCCAGTTGCGCGGCCCAGCGGTATTCACCCTTGGCCATTGCCGCCTGCATTTTCCCCAGCACGGCCGCGTCGCCGCCCATGGCTTCGACCGAACGCTTGGCCGTTTCTACCGGCGGCAGCGGATTGAGGTTGGCCGGGTTACCGTCATAGAAACCCATGTAGCGCTGATACACCGCGCGGGTGTTGAAACTCAGTGAACCGTAGTAGCCACGGGTGTACCACTTCTGGTCAAGGCTGCCGGGCAGTTTCTTGATCGAGTCGGCGATTTCCAGCGGCGTCAGGCCCTGGTTCAGCAGGTGCAGGGTGCGGTCATTGAGGAAGGCATACATGTCGCGCTGGTCGGCGAGGAAGGTGCGGATGCGTTCGCCGCCCCAGGTCGGCCAGTTGTGCTGGGCGAACAACACGTCGCTCTTGTCGCCGTAACGCGCCAGGCTGCCGTCCAGGTACTCGGCCCAAGCCTTGGCGTCGCGCACTTGCGCGCCGCGCGGGGTGAGGATGTTGTGCATCATTTGCGTGGCGTTTTCCGCCATGCACAAGGCGCGCAACTGCGGCAGGTACAGGTTCATCTCCGCCGGCGCCTCGGTGCCCGGGGTCAACTGGAATTCCACGTCGAGGCCGGCGATGGTGCGGGTTTCCAGTTCCTTGTCGATCAGGTCGGTGGGCGGGATCAGGGTGACGGTGCCGCCACTCGGCGTGCTCTTGCCCAGGCCGGCATCGACCTGGCCTTTTTCGCCTCGGGGCAGCAGGCTGCCGAACTGGAACTGCGCGCGGCGGCTCATGGCGTTGCCGGCGTAGACGTTCTCGCTCATCACGTGTTCCATGAACCCGGCGGGGGCGAATACCTTGACCTTGCCGGCCTTGACGTCGGCTTCGTCGATGACCCCGCGCACGCCACCGAAGTGGTCGACGTGGGTGTGGCTGTAGATCACCGCCACCACCGGTTTGTGCGGACGGTTCTGGTAGTACAGGTCCAGTGCTGCCTTGGCGGTTTCGGCCATGGTCAGCGGGTCGATGATGATCAGCCCGTCGTCGCCTTCGATGATGGTCATGTTGGCGAGGTCAAGGCCGCGCACTTGATACAGTCGAGGGCTGACTTCGAACAGTCCGGCATGGGCGCTGAGTTGGGCCAGGCGCCAGAGGCTCGGGTTGACCGACTCCGGGGCCTGATCCCTGGCGAGGAAGTCATAGGCCTGGATATCCCAGATGACCTTGCCCGAGGCGTCCTTGACCTGGCCCTTGAACGGCGCGATCAGGCCCTTGGTGACCGACTCGTAGTCGGTGCGGTCGGTGAAGGGCAGTTGTTGCAGCACGGCGGCGTTACTGGCCGTGGTTTGCGGGCTGGCCGCGACCGGTCCGTCGGCGGCGACCACCGATTGCGCAAGGCAGGCAGTGATCAGGCAAGCGAGCAGCCCACGAGGGCTCAAGGTGAAACGAGGCATGGCGTCTCCGTTTTTATCGTTATGGTCAGACCAGCTTCGAGGGTAGGGCGGGGCTCGGGCAGGGCGATCATCAGCAACGGACAAAAAACATTCAGGGCCGCTATCCTTGGACCAGGCATATCCAGCAGGTTGACCCATGCTTGAAGTCCATGGCGTGTTCAAAAGCTACGCCACACCGCAGGGGCCGCTGCCGGTGCTGCAAGGCGTCGACCTGACGCTCAGGCCCGGCAGCAGCCTGGCGCTGATGGGCGAGTCGGGCAGTGGCAAAAGCACCTTGCTGCACCTGATCGCCGGGCTGGACAGGATCGATCGCGGCAGCATCCGCAGTGGCGAGCATCGTCTGGAACAGATGAATGAAGGGCAACTGGCGAACTGGCGTCGTACGGAAATCGGCCTGGTGTTCCAGCAATTCAACCTGATCGGCAGCCTGCGGGTCGAAGACAACCTGGCGATTCAGGCGCGTCTGGCCGGGCGCCATGACCCACACTGGCAGGCGCACCTGGTGCAGCGCCTGGGCTTGGGCGAGCTGCTGCGGCGCTACCCGGAGCAACTGTCCGGCGGTCAGCAGCAACGGGTCGCGCTGGGGCGGGCGCTGGCGTCGCGCCCGCAACTGCTGCTGGCCGACGAGCCCACCGGCAGCCTCGATGAAACCACCGGCGCCGAGGTGTTGCAGTTGCTGCTGGAATTGCTCGACGACAGTCCCACCAGCCTGTTGATGGTCACCCACAGTCCCGGCGTGGCGGCGCGGCTGGCGGAAAAAGCGCTGCTGTGCGGTGGTCGTCTTGCCGGTGTGGGGGCGCGCTGACATGCGCATTTTCGGCGAAACCCTGCGCGCCCTGCTCAGCCACTGGCGGCAGCACCCGGTACAGTTTTTCAGTGTGCTGACCGGGTTGTGGCTGGCCACCAGTCTGTTGACCGGCGTCCAGGCACTCAACAGCCAGGCCCGCGACAGTTATGCCCGCGCCAGTCGGTTGATCGGTGGCGAACCTCAGGCCAGCCTCAGTGCGCCCGGCGGCGGCACGTTTCCACAGCAATGGTTTATCGATCTGCGCCGAGCGGGGTGGCCGGTGTCACCGGTACTGCAAGGGCGAGTCACGCTCAAGGGCCATGAAGAGCAGCGCTTGCAGTTGATGGGCATCGAGCCGGTGTCGCTGCCGGCGGGCGCGGCGGTGGCCGGGCAGGCCCTGGCGATTGAACAGGTGGTCGATTTTTTCAGCCCGCCGGGCACTACCTGGATATCGTCGCAAACCTTGCAGGCACTGGATTTGCGTGAGGGTGACCGGCCCTTTAACCTGGCTGGCGCGGCACTGCCGCCGTTGCATGTGCAGGCTGATATGGCGCCCGGTGTGCTGCTGGTGGACATCGGTTTTGCCCAGCAGATTCTGGGGTTGCCGGATCAGTTGTCGCGTCTGCTGTTGCCGAAGGACTTCACTGCGCCGCTGCCGGATTCGCTCAAGGGACAGCTGCAACTCAAGAGCGCCGGTGAAGAAAACAACCTGGCGCGCCTGACCGAAAGCTTTCACCTGAACCTCGATGCCCTGGGGGTACTGTCGTTCGTTGTCGGCCTGTTTATCGTGCACGCCGCCATCGGGCTGGCGCTGGAGCAACGGCGAAGCCTGCTCCGGACCCTGCGTGCCTGCGGTGTGAGTGCGCGGATGCTGATCGCTTGTCTCGCCGTCGAATTGGGTGGATTGGCCCTGATCGGCGGTGTGGCCGGGGTGGTCAGCGGCTACCTGCTGGCCGGCGTGCTGTTGCCCGATGTCGCCGCCAGCCTGCGTGGCTTGTACGGCGCCGAAGTGGCGGGGCAGTTGAGCCTCAGCCTGTCGTGGTGGTTCAGCGGTATCGGCTTGAGCCTGATCGGCGCGTTGCTGGCCGGTGCCAGCAGCCTGCTGCGGGCGGCGCGCTTGCCCTTGCTGGCGCTGGCCGACCCGCAGGCCTGGCATCAGGCCCATGCCCGCTGGTTGCGACGCCAGGGCGGGGTGGCGGCAATGGCCGGGGTGATCGCGCTGCTGGCGTTGATTTTCGGTGACAGCCTGGTCATTGGCTTCGTGTTGATGGCGGCGCTGTTGATCGGTGCCGCACTGGCACTGCCGGTGGTGCTCAGTTCGCTGCTCAGTCTCGGTTCGCAGCGCAGTCGCTCAGTGCTCGGCCAGTGGTTTGTCGCCGATTGCCGTCAGCAACTGCCGGCCCTGAGCCTGGCGTTGATGGCGCTGCTGCTGGCCATGGCGGCGAATATCGGTGCCGGCAGCATGACCGCGGGGTTCCGCCAAACCTTCAGCGACTGGCTCGAGCAACGGCTGACGGCCGAGCTTTACCTCAACCCACAGAACCCGGCCCAGGCCCGGGAGCTGCACAGCTGGCTCGACCAGCAGCCGCAACTGGCGGCAGTGCTGCCCCACTGGCAGGTGTCGATCCAGTTGCAGGGCTGGCCGACGGACTTGTCGGGGATCATCGACCATCCGACCTATCGCCAGCACTGGCCGCTGCTCGAGACCTTGGGCGACAACCCTTGGGAGCGACTGGCCAGGGACGATGCGGTGATGCTCAGCGAGCAACTGGCCCGGCGCCTGCGCGTGCAGCTCGGCGATCACCTGACGCTGCCGACGCCAACCGGCCCGTGGTCGCCGCGGATCGTCGGGATCTACGCCGACTACGGCAATCCCAAGGGCCACATTCTGGTCAATATCAATCACCTGCAGCGCGGCTGGCCGCAATTGGCACCGAGCCGCTTCAACCTGCGCATCGAGCCGGCGTCGATCCCGGCGTTCGTCGCGGCGTTACAGGCGCGTTTTACCCTCGACGACAGCCGCATCGTCGATCAGGCGCGGCTCAAGGGTTGGTCCACGCAAGTCTTCGAACGCACTTTCGCCGCCACCGCCGCGCTCAATAGCCTGACGCTGTGCGTGGCCGGGGTGGCGCTGTTCATCAGTCTGTTGACCCAAAGCCAGAGCCGTCTCGGGCAACTGGCGCCGCTGTGGGCACTGGGGGTGACACGTCGGCATTTGATGTTGCTCAACCTCGGGCAAACCTGGCTGCTGGCGCTGCTGACCCTGGTGCTGGCGTTGCCGCTGGGCATCGCCCTGGCGTGGTGCCTGGACACGGTGATCAACGTGCAGGCCTTTGGCTGGCGCCTGCCGTTGCGGGTGTTTCCATGGCAACTGTTGCAATTGATGGGGCTGGCGCTGGTGGCGACGCTGCTGGCTTCGGCCTGGCCGTTGTACCGTTTGTACCGCACGCAACCGGCGGACCTGCTGCGGACGTTCGCCCATGAAGATTAAGCTCGGCGTGTTGCTCCTGACGCTGCTGGCGAGCGGTTGCGATCAACCGGCACCGGTAGAAAAGGGTTTTGCCGGGCTGGGCAACCAGGCCGCTGCGTTCACCAAGGTGGTGCCCGGTCGGGTGTTCAGCTTCCCGGCGGATCACGGCCCGCACGACGGCTTTCGCATCGAATGGTGGTACGTCACGGCCAACCTGAAGGACGATCAGGGGCATGAGTTCGGCGCGCAATGGACGTTGTTCCGCAGTGCCTTGAATGCCACCCCCGAGGTGGCGGGTTGGCAGAATCAGACGATCTGGCTCGGTCACGCGGCGGTGACGTCGGCGACGGTACATCACGCGGCTGAACGCTATGCCCGTGGTGGCGTCGGTCAGGCCGGTGTCAGCCTCACGCCGTTCAATGCGTGGATCGACGACTGGCAGTTGCGCAGTCAGGCGACTGCCGACGACCCGTTAGCCGACCTGCAGCTCATTGCTCGTGACCGGCGTTTCAGTTACCGGTTGCGGTTGACCTCGACAGGTCCGCTGGTGCTTCAGGGGGACCAGGGATTCAGCCAGAAATCCGAGCAGGGTCAGGCCTCGTATTACTACAGCCAGCCGTTTTTCCAGGCCAGCGGTACGCTGGACATCGACGGCCAAACCTTTCAGGTCAGTGGCCCGGCCTGGCTTGACCGCGAATGGAGCAGCCAGCCCCTGACAAGCAATCAGACCGGTTGGGACTGGTTCTCCCTGCACCTGGACAGCGGCGAGCAGGTGATGCTGTATCGCATGCGGCAAAAGGACGGCGAGCCTTACCTCATCGGCACCTGGATCGACGCCCGGGGCCAGACACAATTGCTGCACGCCAGCGACATCAGCCTCACGCCACAAGACACCGCGCGTGTGGCAGGACGCGAGATGCCCGTGCGCTGGTCGATCAAGATCCCCGCCAGACACTTCGATATCACCATCACCGCGCTCAATCCCCAGGCCTGGATGGACTTGCGCATTCCATATTGGGAAGGCCCGGTGCGCCTCAGTGGCAGCCATGCAGGGATCGGATATCTGGAAATGACCGGGTACTAGCCACGAAAATCAGAGGCCCGCGGCGACCACTCGCCAAACAGCGTCTATGCTCATCGCACACAGGGCGTTGAGCCTGGCTTCAACGCCGTTTGTTGCCATCAATCACAGGGAATGTTCTGCCTATGAAACGCCATGCACTGACCAAAGCCATCACCCTCGCTACCTTACTGTCTGCCGCCAGTTTTGGCGCGGTGGCCGCCGATATCCCGTTGTCCGAAGTCGTGGTGGCTGATCAGGTCACCACCACAGTCGTTTCGGTTGATACCGCGAATCATTCCGTGGTCCTTAAAGGTCCGCAGGGTAATGAGTTCCCTGTGCAACTGACCGACAAGGCGAAAAACCTCAAAAACCTCAAGGTCGGCGATACGGTCGATATCCGGGTTACCAGCGCCGTTGCGGCCTACCTCGACACCGATGTCGACAAAGGCCTGCCGGGCACCGCCGAAGCCACCGGTGAAATGCGCGCAGCGCCAGGTAGCGCCAACCCCGGCGGCGAAGCTTACCGCCAGGTGAAAGTGCAGCTGAAAATCACCCACATTGACGTGAAAAAGCACAAGGTGACCTTCGAAAACCCGGAAGGCCAGTCCAAGACGGTTGACGTCAAACGACCCGAGGTCCAGGCCAAACTCAAGGACTTGAAAGTCGGGCAAAGCGTTAACGTGGTTTATACCGATGTATTGACGGTGACCAGCAGGCACTGATATTGGCTCTGAACGGGTTGATTGTTTTTGTGCAGCTTTTGTATAGGAATAATCAACTCGTATGGTCGAACTGGTGAGTTTGTGGCTCGGTGCGGGATAGGATTTAAGTCGACATTTTATTACATATGGTGTCGATAAATTTCATCTTTACCGCACGGACATATTTAGCCACTTCTACTAAAATACTTTCCGTTCGCCCAGTGCAGGGCTCTTTACCAGTGCATGGATTGCCGAGGCCAGTGCACTGGGCGAACACTTTTTTGCTGTATTGAAAGTTTCGGATATATAAAAAACGGGCGACCAACAGGTCGCCCGTTTTTTATTGAGCGGTGAGAAATCGTTCAGTCATGTTTTTTATTGACTTGAACAACATCGGCCAACGCCGCGAAACACTGCTCGATCGAACGCCGCTGGCTGTCGGCATACAGCTCCAGTTCATCGATCGTCGGCCGCCCCAGAGCCTGTTCGAAGGCTTGCTGGTTGGAGTGCACGCCGTAACGGGTCTGCGCCGCATCCCCAAGGTTCGACTGGAAAATCCCCGCCGCGCTGACCGGCAGGAAGTCTTCGTACACCAGCGGTTCAACCCGCAGGCAACCGCTGCCGAGCAGGTCTTCCAGGGCGGCGTTTGTCAGGTCACCCGCCGCCAGGCCTTGTTCCGTGACGAAGTAGCGGAAGTAAGCCAGGCCCTGTTGGCGCATGTCTTCCCAGGTGTCAGGGAATTCGTTGAAGTGCTGCGCCATGAGCGCGTTGTAACGCTCGGCGTTGGCTTCGTTGGGGAAGTCCTTGAGTTCGTCCCGCGCGGCATTGAGCAAGCGGTCGTACAGTGCCCGGCCTTTGGGCGTGAGTGCGGCACCGCGCTGTTCGATTTCGCCGAAACGGGCGCTGTGACTGCCGCGAGCCTGGTTTTGATCGGTGAAGGCAATCGGCTCGTCCAGGGCCTTGAAACTGGTCTGGCGCAACAGGATCGGGCATTGGCGGCGGGGCGGGCCTTCGATCACCGCCTTGGGGGTGATGCCATGGGCCGGCATTTGCGCCTGGACGATGTCGATGTCCAGGGTCCGTGGTGTCAGGTGGTTGATGTGCGGGCCCTTGAACGCCACCACATCGGCGATCAGACGATGCTGGGCGCTGAGTTGTCGATACTGCTCGGCAGTGACGGTGGCGCTGTGGTGCCAGCGAAACGTTTCCAGGGCCTGTTCGACGAACGCCAGGGCTTCCTGCTCGGTCAGGCCACCCCGGGATTCGGCACGTTCGATGAGGGAGAGGGCCGTGGGGGTGAAGATCGCGCGCTGGTCGAGCATCGACTGGGCGAACGCTCGCTGCTCCAGGTCTTCGATCAATTCCAGGCGCAACAGCGAGGTGAATACCCGAAACGGGCTGACCTGCAACGCCGCTTCATGCACCGCGCGAAAAGCCGTGGAGTGCACCGGCACGCCGGCGGGTGTCAGGTCGTAGTAACCCACCGGATGCATGCCCATCACCGCGAACAGGCGGGCGAGGGTCGCCAGTTCAGCGGCCGTACCGACGCGGATCGCCCCATGACGCTCCAGGTCCAGGCGCTCGATTTCGCCGGTGCTCGTGAGCTGTTGTGCGACTTGCGAATCGCTGTCCAGCACGCGGCGGTTGGTCTGTTCCACCAATTCCATCAACGCGCCGTACAACGGCACTTCCTCGCGATACATGTCGGACATCGCTTTGGAGAAGCGTTGGCGGATCAGGTCAGGGCTGACGAAGTTCGGGTGGTTCATGAACAGGATTCCTGGCGCGGTGACGTAAAGGATGGACGAAAGATCGCAGCCTTGCGCGACGCCGACAAACGAAGTTTCTGACGAACTTCATTCTGCAAAGGACTGCATGCCTAGGGGACACTAATTGAGAACGCTCCCTAGTGCAGTCGTTGATCCTGTGGGCTCTCCGAGCGCAGCGATGCCAAAAACTCCCGATACAGTCGCGCCGAACCGGTGGGGGCTTCCACCATGGGCATGTGCCCGACGGCGTCCCAGATATGCACGCGCAGGTCGGCGATGCCCTTGCTCCAGACCGCCACGCTGCTGACATCGATCAGCCGGTCCTTGCGCCCCCACAACAACAGGGCCGGGGCGGTGATGTCGGGCAGATGCGGTTCCATCGGCGGACTGGCGCGCATTTCGCGGAAGATTTCTTCCAGCTCCTCGCGGGACTGTTCATAGCGCTGGGCGACGGCATCGAGAACCAGCTTCGGTACCCAGGGTGGCGAAGCCATGGTCATGGCGTAGAAGCGCTGGAATTCTTCGCGCGAGTGAATCAGAAACGGGTTGTGGCCCTTGGCCAAATGCCGCTCGAGGTCACTGGGCTCGGGCGCGGTGACACCCGCCGGGTCGATCAGCGCCACGGACACAATGCGCTCGGGGTACGTGGCCGCGAGCCATGCGGCCATGTAGCCGCCCATGGAATTGCCGATGACATGGACTTTCTCCACCCCGCACACGTCCAGCAGCTGGATCATGCGCTTGGCCTGTAGCGGGATGTCATAGCCGCCGCCGGCCTTGAAGCCGGTTTCGCCATGGCCGGCGATGTCCGGAATGATCACCCGGTGGCTGCCGACAAAGTGCCGGGCGAAACGCAGCCAGAGGTTCTTGTCGGCGCTGAAGCCATGGAGCATCAGCACATTGCTGGTGGCCTCGTACGGTCCGCCTTGCCAGGTCGAGACGGTCATCTCGGGGATGGGCACGACGATTTTGTGCAGCCGGTACAACTTGGCCTCGGCCGCCATGTTCAAGTCATAGAGCCAGTAGCCGATGGCCGGGTAGGTCAGCCAGCTCCAGGCGACGAACACTGCGAGAACGACGAACAACAAAAGCATCACGCGTCTCCCTTGTATCTGCTCAGGACAAAATGTGATCGGCGGGTTTCAGCGCTCGGGTCAAGCGATGAAAGCTGAAGCTGAACCCCGGAAACATGGCAATCACATGACCGCTCCTGCTTTGATACCAACTGTGGCAACCACCGGACTTCCACACGGTGCGTTCCATTTCCCGGTGGATCATTTCAGTGTAGGTACGTTCCGCCTCATGGCGAACTTCGATGCTGCGTAAACCTTGATCCTTCAAGGTGCGAATGCAATCGAGGATGTAATTCATCTGGGATTCGATGATGAACAGCGCCGAGGTGTGGCCAATACCGGTGTTCGGCCCGGTGACGATGAACAGGTTGGGGAAGTCGGGCAGGGCGGTGCCAAGGTAGGCCCGCGGGTATTGCGCCCAGACCTCCTTGAGACATGTGCCGTTTTTGCCCGTTACCGGGTAGCAAATCACCCCGTCGGTGGCATCGTAGCCGGTGGACCAGACGATCAGGTCCACGTCGATGTGTTGACCCTCGAGGGTAACGATGCCGGTTTCGTCGATGGACGCGATACCTTGTTCGCGGCTGTGCAGCGTCACGTTGCTACGGGCCAGGGCCGGGTACAGCGTGCTGGACAGAATTACCCGTTTACAGCCGATGGTGTAGTCCGGCGTCAGCTGGCGCCGCAGTTCGGTGTCCGGCACCTGGTGTTTGAGAAAACGCAGGGCCTGGCGCTGGACCATGTGCACCGCCGGCTTCGAATACTTGAAGCCAAACACCCGGGTTTCGAATTGCCAGTAGATACCCCAGCGCAGCAACTTGTAGGCGGGTTTGAGCCCCAGCAGCCAGCGCTCGAAGCGGCCAAACCTGCGATCAGCCCGGGGCAATACCCAGTGGGGCGTGCGCTGGAACACATGCAAGTGCCCGACGTCCGGGGCAATGGCCGGAATGACCTGGGCCGCACTGGCGCCGCTGCCGACGATGGCCACGGATTTTTGCCGGTAGTCGTAGCCGTGATCCCAGTTGTTGGTGTGAAAAGTCTTGCCCTGAAAGCGTTCCTGTCCGTCGAAGTGCGGCACCACTGGTTGACTCAGCGGCCCGGTCGCGTTGATCAGGAACTGCGCGCAAAACGTGCCTTTGTCGGCGGTGTACAGCGTCCAGCGTTTATTGGCGTCGTCCCATTCGACGCGCTCGACATTCGCGCTCAGTTCTACCTTGTCCCGCAGGCCGAAGTGTTCCACCACATGGCGGGTGTAGCGGCGCAGTTCGGCCTGTCCGGCGAACATTTGCGTCCAGCGATAAGGGGCGAAAGACAATGAGTAAAGCGGCGAGGGCACATCGACTGCCGCGCCGGGATAGGTGTTCTGGCACCAGGTGCCGCCGAAGAAATCCCGTCGTTCCAGCAGGCGGAAATCGTCGATGCCGGCCTTGAGCAGATTGATTGCAGCACATTGGCCGCCAAACCCGCTGCCGATGATCAATACTTGAAAGGTCTGCATGGGCCTCCTCTTATGGTCATTGATCAACCCTTCTTTCATGTATAGCCGTTTCTGGAGACGAGGCTTTTGCTTTTACACGAGCGTGATGTCGCGATATTCAGCCTGTCAGTCGGTGATGGCTATTTGATCTCACCCTGATAGACTCCAGTACACAGGCACAGGCTGTTTTCGCATTCCGTCGAGTGGCACAGGGGCCCTATGGCAAAATCGGGAGGAAAGGGGGTTTCATTGGCCAGGAGGCTCTATACATCGCGAATCCTCGGGTTGGCCCTGGGATTGGTGTGCGTGAGTGTGGCGATGTATCCACTCGATCCGGCGCCCTGGGTCTGGGGATTCATGTGGTTCAACGGCCTGGTCTGGCCGCACCTGGCTTACCAATGGACGCGCCGGGCCAGGACGCCTTATCACGCCGAACACCGCAATCTGCTGATCGATGCCTTTCTCGGCGGTTTCTGGATTGCCGCGATGCATTTCAATCCACTGCCCAGCGCGACCACCATTTCCATGATGGCCATGAACAACGTGGCCATCGGCGGCCTGCGCTTCCTGCTGGCCGGGACGGCCGCGCAAGTGCTGGGCGTCGGTGTTGGCTTGCAGATGTTCGCCCCGGCGTTCATTCCTGCCACCAGCCCGGTGCAGCTCTATGCCTGTTTGCCATTGCTGTGCCTGTATCCGTTGGCGCTGGGCTGGATCTGCTTCCGCCAGGCCCATACCCTCGGCCGTCAGAAACGTGAACTGCTGGCACTGAGCCGCACCGACAGCCTGACGGGCTTGCTGAACCATGGCACCTGGAAGGACCAGCTGGAGGTCGAGTTCCAGCGTTGCAAACGTCAGCAAAAAGGCGGGGCGATTGCGCTGATCGATATCGACCATTTCAAAGCCATCAACGATACCTACGGCCATGTTGCCGGTGACATCGTCCTGCGTCAGTTGAGCAAAATGCTCAGGCACAGCCTGCGAGCGACCGATGTCGCAGGGCGCTACGGCGGTGACGAGTTCTGCGTGATCCTTCCGGACCTGCCCCTGAACCGCGCCGCCGCCGTCATGGAGGCCCTGCGCGATCGATTCGCCACCTTGGGGGACGAGCAGAACCCGGCGCTGAAAGTCAGCCTGAGCATTGGCCTGGCGTCATTCAACCCGGTCCACGCCGACGCGATGCTCTGGCTCAATGACGCCGACCATGCGCTATACGAAGCCAAGACCAGCGGGCGTAATCGAGTGATCTGTTGCGGCAATGGCAAACCCCATCGCGAACTGCTCGACTCGGTGTGACTGTCCACAGCAAGACCTGTGTGAGCGAGCTTGCTCCGGGCGGCGATCCGACAATGGCGGCGTGTCAGGCGGTCTGGATGTTGGCTGTGATGGCCTCATCGCGAGCAGGCTCGCTCCCACAGTGGATTTGCGGTGAGCACGTCATTTGCGTACACCCGCGATCACTTGTGGGAGCGAGCCTGCTCGCGAAGGCGGCGTATCGGTTTAAAGCGTCACTCCTTCACGCTCATGAATTCTTCCGCGTAGCGGATGTACTCCTCCGGTTGGGTGTAGGTGTGCGTTAGTTCGGTCGCGTTCAGGTCCGACGTCTGGGTGAGTATCTGGCGTTGCTCGCGCAGGCTGTCGTAGGTCGCCTTGATCGCGGCGAAGTAAGCGCCATGGCCGTCGATGGTCACGCGCACACCCAGTTCGGCCAGGCGCTTGTCATCGCGTAGCAGCGGGTTGCCGTAGGTCACCAGCATCAGCGGCACGCTCAGGTGCTCGGCGATCTG
Source organism: Pseudomonas sp. P4_B3 (assembly GCF_056402295.1). Taxonomy (NCBI): domain Bacteria; kingdom Pseudomonadati; phylum Pseudomonadota; class Gammaproteobacteria; order Pseudomonadales; family Pseudomonadaceae; genus Pseudomonas; species Pseudomonas sp. P4_B3. The sequence goes on along the minus strand of NZ_JBFUHR010000031.1, from coordinate 30,895 downwards.
CTCCAGATGGTCGAAGTCCTTTACGCCCACCATGCAGATACCGTCGGCCCCGGCGCGCTGGTATTGCCGGGTGCGGCTGATGATTTCCTGCACCGGCAGAATCCCCGCATGGGTGCGGGCGATGATCGCCATTTCCTTATCGCAGCGGGCTTCCAGTGCCGCGCGGATCTTGCCGACACCTTCGGCGACCGTGATCAGGTCGGTGGATTTGCGGCCAAACTGCGCAGGCAGCAGGGTGTCTTCGATGGTCAGCGCGGCGACGCCGGCCCGTTCGAGTTCGACGATGGTGCGCATGACGTTGAGCGCGTTGCCGTAGCCGTGGTCGGCGTCAGCAATCACCGGCAACTGGGCGACACGGCCGATGCGGGTGGCCTGTTCAGCGAATTCGCTGAGGGTGATCAGGGCAAAGTCAGGGGCGCCCAGCACTTGCAACGAGGCGACCGAACCACCAAGGATCCCGACTTCGAAGCCCAGGTCGGCGGCGATGCGGGCCGACATCGGGTCGAAAACCGAGGCTGTGTGGTAGCAGGTGTCGGAGGCGAACAATTGGCGAAAATTGCGGCGCAAATCTTGATGGGAAAGCCTGGACATATGAGTTCCACCAATGGAATGGAGGGGCTTGAGCAAAAGTGTCAACGCCGAAGAAATAAAAGGCTATCACGCGCACAGGAGGAGAATGATGACGAATTTGCCGGGTCAGGCAGATTGACGTCGCAACGATGGAGCTGATAAGTCACGCCGCCTCGGCTTGTTGCCGTTGGTCAAGCAGCGGCACGGCGCGCACCGAGTCGCCGGGTTGCAGTTGCAAGCGCTTGGCGGTCAGGCGGTCAACCACCAGGCTGTTGCCCTCCTGTCGTGCCGGGGCGCAGGTAATGCGGCAGCTTTCCAGGCGGCGGTTGTGGATCAGCCAGAGGGGTGCTTTATCGTCCGGCGAGCCGATGGCCAGTGACAGCGGTTGGCTGTCGCGCACGGTGCGGATCCCGGAAACCGGGGCTTCAAGGACCGGTCCGCCGTCGAAGATATCGATGTAGCCCTTGTGGGCAAACCCTTCGGCGCTGAGGATTTTCAGGGCCGGCTCGGTATTCGGGTGGGCCTTGCCGATCACCGCCTGGGCCTGTTCGGTCAGCAGGCAGGTGTACAGCGGCTGGCGCGGCATCAATTCGGCGATGAACGATTTGTTGCCCAGCCCGGACAAGTGATCGGTGTGGCTGAAGTCCATCTTGAAAAAGTGCCGGCCGAGGCTGTCCCAGAACGGCGAGCCACCTTGTTCGTCGGCACTGCCGCGTAACTCGGCGATGAGCCGGTTGCCGAACAGCTGCGTAAACTCGGCCACAAACAACAAACGCCCGAGCGAAAGCAAACGGCCGTTGCTTCCCTGGCGCTGATCGGGGCGCAGGTACAGCGAGCAGACTTCCGATTGCCCGGTCAATTCATTGCTCAGGAACAGGGTCGGGATCTGGCGCTCGATACCCAGGTCCGGTGCCGCACTGACCGTCAGTCCGACCCGGTAGTTGTACCAGGGTTCGCGCAGGCCGACGCCACCCGTCAGGGCGCTGACGCCCACCACTTGCTGCTCGTCGTCCTCGAGCACGAACAGATAATCGGCATCGGCCCGATCGACCTGCCCGGCGAAAGTGCGTTGGGCCCAGCGGATCCGGTGGGCCAGGCGTTCTTCGTCGGCCGGCAGGCTGGTAAGTCCCGGAACGGCCTGACGCACCAGCGTGAACAGGGCGGGCAGATCGGTGGTCTGGACCGGACGGACAATCATGCGGCTGTTCCTTGTTCGTGTGTGCTCGGGCGGTGACGTCGCGGGCGGCTATTCACAGGGCGATCAGCCTGATCGGGCTGCCCTCGGTCACCTTCAGCGCCTTGCACATGGCTGCGTCCAGCGTGACGGGTTGCCCGGTGATGTAATCAAGATCGGCGACGATGGCCCGGTAATCCTTCAAGGACTCGTTGCTCACCAGAAAGCTGCCGCGGGCATCGATCACCGATCCAGGCCGCGTGATAGCGCACTGGCTGTGGGCGATGGAACGAATGCCCGACGTGCGCGCATACAGGGTCGGGCCTCCATCGAACAAATCGATGTAGCTGTTGGTTTCGAAGCCTTCACGCTCGAGGATATCGAAGGCTTCCTGGCCGTCGGGGTGGATGCTGCCGATACAGTCCTGTGCTGCCTGGGGCAGCATGGGCACGTAAATCGGATACTGCGGCATCAGTTCGGCGAGAAAGGTGCGGCTCTGCAGGCCGCAAAGCCGTTCGGCCTCGACGTAGGGCAAGTCGAAGAAATGCTTGCCCACGGCATCCCAAAATGGCGAGTGGCCTTCATCACTGCTGTAGCCGACGATTTCGGTGATCACCGTTTCGGAAAAACGCCGGGCGTGGGTGGCGATGAACAACAGGCGCGCCCGCGACAGTAGTTCGGAATGCGCGCTGCGCACACGCGCGGCATCGATATGGAAGCCCCGCAGCAAGGTGTGGCCACTGAGATCGTGACACAACGACAAGGCCGGTACGCCGTGCTCGATGTTCAGTTCCCTCGAGGCACTGGTGAAGTGCCGGTTGCGCAGGCTGTAGAACGGCTCGTTGAACCCCGCCGTGGCGAGGATTTCCGAGCAGCCGACCAGGTGCTGCGTCGTCAGGTCTTCGAGTACAAAGAAATAGTTTTCCGGGCCATGAACATCAACGTCCTTTTCGAACGACGCACACGAATCGAGGATTTTTCCGCGCAACCGTTCGCTATCGTCAGGCAGGGATGTAACGCCCACGAGGCTTTCACGAGCCAGCCTCTGCAACTGGGGCAGGTCGGCTGACTCGACTGGACGCAAGACCAGCATGGAGACACTCCTGTATTAAACGATTCGGCGGTTTGAGCCGAACCTGACTTTCACTGTCGGTTTTTCCACACATTCAATCGGTGGTCGTCTGAACGTTGTCAGGCGCCACTCTTTTTCTTGTCAGATGTTTTTTGGAATGGACCGGGTTAAACAAGAAACGGGCGATTCGGCCGCAGGCGATGCCTGGCCAGGCGCGTTGATCGGGTATTCGAGAAAGGGCATCCGGGCTCCTGCTGGATGAGTGTGGAACATGTTTTAACAGTCCGTTGAAAGGAGTATTTAATTATCGCGTCCTGCCTGTCTAGTGAATTTTCGCGTGGTCTGGCCGTGCCCGAAAAAGGGGCGAAGTGCCTGTACCAAGGGACTACGCCGATGTCGTAAAGTCTTGTAGGTGATTGCCTTGGTTGCGGTCAGCCATAACAGAAAACCTGGCAGGAAATGACTGAAGGATCCGTTTCAGGCAGGAAAATTAAACACCACCCAGGGCTGCTTTGTTGCGGCACAATTGCGCGATGGCGGTCACCTGACGCCGTCGTTCCTTTCCATCTTTAGAGTGATTGCTGGTGCAGGCGACCCGTTTAACCCTGATTTGTCATGCTCGAACCGTCGCACAGAAATTGGCGCGTTTTCCTCTGGACGAGCCTTTGGAGATGGATTGGCAAGCGCTCAGGCTTTCCCGTGGCAATCAGTTCAAGGGCGCTCCACGCCTCGTCTGCGGCCCGGAGTTGCGCACTCGGCAAACCGCTGAACTGTTCGGCAGCGCATCGGAGATTGTTGACGCGATGAAGGACTGCGACTTCGGGCGCTGGGGCGGTGAGCGCATCGGCGATCTGCAAAAAAACGATTCCGAAGCGCTCCAGCATTGGCTGGGCGACCCGGCTTCGGCACCCCACGGTGGCGAGTCGCTGGTGCAACTGGGCGAGCGCGTGGGCGCGTGGTTGACCACGTTGCAGTCGACGCCAGGGCACATCGTTGCCATTACCCATCCCTTCGTCATCCGCGCCGCACTCACGCAGGTGTTGCAAGGCGTATCGTCCGGCCTGATCGACGTCGAACCCCTGTCGGCGGTCGAGTTGAGATTCCATGGCCGCTGGCGGCTGCGCTTGCCGGGCACCGGGCCCGAGGACTTGCTGTGATGAAAAAGCTCCTGGTCATCGGTATCGGTGCTGGCAATCCCGACTACATCACAATGCAAGCGGTGAAGGCGCTGAATCAGGTCGACGTTTTTTTTCTCATGGACAAGGGCGAGAGCAAAAACAAACTCATCGATTTGCGCCGCGAAATCTGTTCACGCTACATCACCGACCACGCTTACCGTTTTGTCGAAGCCCACAACCCGGAGCGCGAGCGTGGTGAAGTGGACTACAAAACCAGTGTCGACGACCTGAACCTGGCCAGGCGGCAGACCTTCGAACGGCTGATCAACGATGAAATGTCCGACGGCCAGTGTGGTGGTTTTCTGGTGTGGGGCGATCCGGCGCTGTACGACAGCACCATTCGCATCTTGCAGGCGATCCAGGTCTCAGGCGCCTGTGCGTTCGAGTTCGAGGTGATCCCCGGCATTACCAGCGTCCAGGCGTTGGCGGCACAGCACAAGGTGCCGCTCAACCAGATTGGCCGCTCGGTTGAAATCACCACGGGCCGGCGTCTGGCGGCAGGGCAGGTGAGCGATGCCGACAGCCTGGTGGTGATGCTCGATGCTCAGGATGCTTACCGTCAGGTGGTGGATCAGGACACCGAGATTTACTGGGGGGCCTATCTGGGGACGCCGGATCAAATCCTGATCAGCGGCAAGCTCAAGGATGTGGCGGATGAAATCCAACGAGTGCGCAAGGCTGCAAGGCTGGCCAATGGCTGGATCATGGATACCTATTTATTGCGCAAGCCTTGAGCACTGAATTGCCCGGTCTGACGCCTTCGTCGGAGCTCCGCCCGGAGCAAGCCCGCTCCCACAAGGATTGCGCGGACCCTGTAGGAGCGGGCTTGCCCGCGAAGAGGCCCTTGAGAACACTTCAAGAAATAACATTGCCCCCACGCCCAAACCGCTCCCGATACACCGACGGCGGCACGCCAACCACCGTTCGAAAGGCCACCCGGAAACTTTCCACCGAACGATAACCACAACGTTCGGCTATCTGCTCGGTGTTCTGGTCGCTGCTTTCCAGCAGTTCGCGGGCGCGGCCCAGACGTTCGTGCCGCAACCAGGTTTTTGGTGACTGGCCACTGGCTTCGGTGAAGCGGCGCAGGAACGTGCGTTCGCTCATGGCGGCTTCGCTGGCCAGGTCGCGCACCTCCAGCGGCTCGTGCAAACGCTCACGTGCCCACTGCATGACGCGGGAAAGATCGCTGCGCGGTGTGGGACTGACCGGCGTCGGAATGAATTGCGCCTGGCCACCGCTGCGTTGCGGCGACGTGACCAGGCGTCGGGCCACGGAGTTGGCCACCTGTGTGCCGAAATCCCGTGCCACCAGATGCAGGCAGGCATCGATGCCTGCCGCGCTGCCGGCGGAGGTGATCAATTGGCCGGAATCGACATACAACACGTCCGGGTCCACCAGGATGCCGGGAAACCGCTCGGCCAGTTCTGAGGTATAGCGCCAGTGCGTGGTCGCGCCGCGCCCGTCGAGCAAGCCGGTGGCGGCGAGGACGAAAACACCGGAGCAGATCGACAGCAACCGCGCCCCCCGTGCATGGGCCTGGCGCAGTGCGGCGATCAACTCCACAGGCACTGCGGCGCTGCGGTCGCGCCAGCCGGGAATGATGATGGTCCGCGCGTCGGCGAGCATTTCCATGCCGCCATCGGCCAGGACCTGGATGCCGCCCATGGCACGCATCGGGCCTTGATCGACCGCGACGATATGATGCTCGTACCACGGAAAATCGAATTCAGGTCGTGGCAGGCCGAAGATCTCCACGGCAATGCCGAACTCGAACGTGCAGAGGCCGTCGTAGGCCAGAATCGCGACCGTTCCTGGGGTGGGGTGCATTTGGCGGAAAGCTCCCGGTTAGTGTCTTATGCGCCACTTTAGCCGCAAGTGGCTGGCGGATAAAGTCTTCCTGCACCCACCGATACCTTGGAGTACACAACATGACCAGCCTGGTTCGCGAAATTCCCGCCGCCCCATCGGCCATCGCCCTGATGCATTTCAGCAACCGTCTGACCTTCGAAACCGATTGTTCCGACGTCCACGCCAGCCAGCAGGGCAGTGCAGTCGATTTCGTTCTGGTGGATGTTCGTGGCCCGCTGGCGTTCGAACGCGGGCATGTGCCGGGAGCGATCAACCTTCCCGGTCGCTTGCTGACCGCCGAAGGTTTGGCCGGGTATCCGAAAAACAGCCTGTTTGTGGTCTATTGCGCCGGGCCTCATTGCAACGGCGCCAACAAGGCGGCGGTGAAACTGGCGGCCCTGGGGTATCCGGTCAAGGAGATGATTGGTGGCGTGACCGGGTGGCTGGATGAAGGGTTTGAGTTGAGTGTCGGGGTACAGCGGCAAGCCAGCAGCGTGGTCGGTTGCGAGTGTTGATGTAACCGAAAAAGATCGCAGGTTGCGCCAGCTCCTACATTGGATTGCGGTGCCTGTAGGAGCTGGCGCAGCCTGCGATCTTTTGATCTTTTTTATTGATTTCCGGCCGCCCACCACTCATCCAGTGTCGCTTCCAACCACGCGGCCACCGCTGCGTAAGCCTCAGTCTCCTGCGAACCCCGTGGCAACGGCGACTCATCGCCAAAATGCGCATTGAGCATGGCCACCGACTCGGCGTTCCACTCCGGATGAAACTGCAACCCCAGCCGCGCCGGCCCGGCGCGGTACATCTGCTGCACACAGTGCTCGCTGCTGGCCAATAGCTGCGCGGCAGGCGGCAGGTCGATAGCGTCTTCGTGCCACTCCAGCACCTTCAGCGTTTGACCATCGATAAAGCTCACGGTGGTCCATCCGGTTTCGGTCCGGTCCATCCGCCGTACATTCCCGCCCAGGCTCAACGCCAGCAACTGTGCCCCCAGGCAAATGGCGAACACAGCCGCGTCCTGATCGAGACTGCCTCTGAGCCATTGCCGTTCGGCTTCCAGCCAGGCCGGACCGGCATTGGATTCATAAGGCCCGCCCAACAGGATCACGGGGTCGGCGCTGACGGACGGCAATTGGCCCAGGTCGGCGCGAAACACGTTCAGCGCCAGCCCTCGGGATTCGGCCCAGATGGCGATGGCACCCGGACCTTCGGCGGGGTGGTGCTGGATCAGGTTCAACGTGGGCATTACGCTAGTCTCGATGGGACGCAAGGGCACTCAATGTGCCGTAAAACATCCAGCATCGCCAGTCGGCTCATTCCGTCGGATGCAGCCGCAAACGCTGCAGGTTTGTGCTGAAAACGCGACTTGTCTGACAGACTTTGCCCCGTCATGGCGCGAGCACCTCAATACCTCCATCCTGCCGCCACTTTTCTGTAAATATTTGTCGCCTCAGCGTAATTTGCCCTCCTGTCACCGCTCTAGACTGCCGGCCACTTCGGTTCCCGCTCACAAAGCGATAACCGAACGCTGCCAATCGAAGCTGCCAATAAAAGCCTCCGCACACAGGAGTTATAAATGAAGAAGCTAGTGATGTTCGGTGCCCTGGCACTGTCGATGTTGTCCCTGACCGCCGTGGCTGATGACGCCAAGCCGATCCGCATCGGCATCGAAGCCGGCTACCCGCCATTCTCGATGAAAACCCCTGATGGCAAACTCACCGGTTTCGACGTGGACATCGGCGACGCGCTGTGCGAGCAGATGAAAGTCAAGTGCACCTGGGTTGAGCAAGAGTTCGACGGCCTGATCCCTGCGCTGAAGGTCAAGAAAATCGACGCCATCCTGTCGTCCATGACCATCACTGACGACCGCAAGAAGAACGTCGATTTCACCATCAAGTACTACCACACCCCTGCGCGCTTCGTGATGAAGGAAGGCAGTGACGTCAAGGACCCGCTGACCGAGCTCAAGGGCAAGAAAGTCGGTGTCCTGCGCGCCAGTACCCACGACCGCTTCGCCACTGAAGTATTGCAACCGGCGGGGATTGTCCTGGTGCGTTACGGCTCCCAGCAGGAAGCCAACCTGGACATGGTCTCCGGCCGCATTGACGCGTTGCTGGCCGACTCGGTCAACCTGGACGACGGTTTCCTGAAAACCGATGCCGGTAAAGGTTTTGCCTTCGTCGGCCCTGAGTACAACGATCCGAAATACTTCGGTGGCGGCGCCGGCATTGCCGTGCGCAAGGGTGATAAGGAACTGGCGGACAAGTTCAACACCGCCATCACCGAAATCCGCGCCAACGGCAAGTACAAGCAAGTGCAGGACAAGTACTTCAAGTTTGACGTTTACGGCGAGTAAGCGAGCGGGTTGAAAAAGTGGCAACCGTTGGCGCGGTTGCCATTTTTTTTGTGTTCCTGATTTATCCTGCCTGACACATATCCCAACTGTAGGAGCTGGCTTGCCAGCGAAAGCGATCTGACCGTCACACTATTGTTGACTGTGCCGACGCCTTCGCTGGCAAGTTTGCTCCTACAGGTTCTGTAGGAGTTTCCCATGCAACGCATCGACCATAAACTTCCCTGGAGCCACCTGGGCACCGAGCGCACCCTCAGCGTGTTTCGTTATGGCGCGGGGACGCGCAAGGTGTACATCCAGGCCAGCCTGCACGCCGACGAATTGCCGGGCATGCGCACGGCCTGGGAGTTGAAGAAACGCCTGACCGAACTTGAACAACAGGGACAATTGAACGGTGTGATCGAACTGGTGCCGGTGGCCAATCCCATTGGCCTCGATCAGCACCTGCAAGGCAGCCACATGGGGCGCTTCGAGCTGGGCAGCGGCAAGAACTTCAACCGCTCGTTCGTCGAACTCAGTGCGCCGGTGGCCGCGTTGATCGGTGATCGTCTCGGCAGCGATGCCCAGGCCAACATCGCGCTGATTCGCCAGGCCATGGGCCAGGTCCTTGACGGTTTGCCGGCCGCGACATCGCAGCTGGAGGCGATGCACCGTCTGTTGCTGCGCCATGCCTGCGACGCCGACATCACCCTCGACCTGCATTGCGACTTTGACGCCGCGATCCACATCTACGCGTTGCCGCAGCACTGGCCGCAATGGCAATCTCTGGCGGCGCGCCTGAAGGCCGGCGTGGCGCTGTTGTGTGAAGACTCCGGCGGCAGTTCGTTCGATGAATCCTGTTCTTCGCCATGGTTGCGCCTGGCCAGGGCGTTCCCGACGGCGGCGATTCCACCGGCCAACCTGGCGACCACGCTGGAGCTGGGCAGCATGGGAGACACCCGCGTCGATCAGGCCCAGGCCAATTGCGAGGCCATTCTCGGGTTCCTCGCCGAGCAGGGTTTCATCTCCGGCACCTGGCCGGCGGCACCGGCCGACTGCTGTGAAGGCATGCCATTCGAAGGCACCCAATACCTGTTCGCCCCGCATCACGGCGTGGTCAGCTTCCTGCGTGAGGCCGGGGAGTGGGTGGAAAAGGGCGATGCGCTGTTCGAGGTGGTCGACCCGTTGAACGACAAGGTCACCACCGTGCAGGCTGGTACCAGCGGCGTGCTGTTTGCCATCGACCGTGGGCGTTATACCCAGCCGGGGACCTGGCAGGCGAAAGTGGCGGGGCGCGAGGCGATTCGGGTGGGCAAGTTAATCAACGACTGAGCCGGAAATTTTCTTTGTCTGTACTGGCCTCTTCGTCGGAACGCCGCCCGGAGCAAGCCCGCTCCCACAGGGTTTGGATGATCCCTGTGGGAGCGGGCTTGCCCGCGAAGGCGGCATCCGCCACGCCCGAGATGTTCCTGCCTACTGACCAGTGTTAGGCTCTTCCCCGAATCCTGCATTCCGTGAAGGAAGACCCATGTTGAAGATTCTCGCGCTGCTTACGCTCCTGGCATCCACTGTCGTCCACGCCCAAACCCCGCTGCAAACCGACTTGCCGCTCAAATACCTGGAACAGGCCAACGCCGATTCGAACCATCAACCCCTGGTGATTTTCCTCCACGGTTACGGCAGTAACGAGCAGGACCTGTTCGATATCAAGGATGACTTGCCTGCGTCTTACACCTACCTGTCGGTACGGGCACCTTTGGTGATGGAGGCGGGCAGCTATCAGTGGTTCCGCAAGAAGGGCGAAGGGGCTTACAACGGCGAGACCGATGATCTGAAGTCCAGCGGCCAGTTACTGCTGGACTTCGTCGCACAGGCCGCGAAGAAATATCACACCGAACCCGAGAAGGTGTTCCTGGTGGGGTTCAGCCAGGGCGCGATCATGTCCTACGAAGTGGGTCTGCGGCATCCCGAGGCGCTCGGTGGGATCGCAGCGTTGAGCGGACGAATTCTGCCGGTGCTCAAGTCCGAGCTTGTACCGGATGAAAAACGCCAGTCGCTGGCGATCTTCATCGGTCATGGCGAGCAGGACAAACGCCTTCCCTACAGCGACGGCACCGAAGCCAACAGCCTGTTGCAGAGCGTGTCACTCGAACCCGAGTTCCACGGCTACCCCGGTGTCGGTCATAACATCAGCGCCGACGAGATACAGGATTTGAGCGCCTGGTTGCAGCGTCTCAACCCCTGAGCCTTATTTTCCGCTGACGATCTGTTTGACCAGGGTTTCGTGGGCCGCCATGTCACCTGGGCGGGAAATCACCTGGATCACCGCCATGCGAGTGCCGGATGCGGCCATCAGCGTGGTGGTGAGGGTCATGCCACCGCCCTGCGTTGCAGTGCCGTCGACCTGGCGCAGGCCCAACCCGGTTTTCTGGGTCAGGGCTTTCTCGCTGAGCTTGTTGTAGTCAGGCAGGGATTTGTGTTGCGCCGCATCGAAATCGGCCACGGTGCCGTCGAGGAACCTGCCGTCGTTATCCTTGACGCTGACACCGTTGGGCAGGGTGTTTTCAGCGGCGATCACTACGGTCTTGGTGGTTTCGTTGCTGTACAGGGTGCCGCTCGCACCCTCCGGGCTGGCCGGCAGCGGGTTGGCGATGAAACCCTTGGGCAGGTTGAAGGTGAACTTGCTGCCGAGCATCGAGACTTTCTGGGCTGGCGCATCGCTGGAAGTGGCCTTGGCGGCCTGCGCATTCAAAGCCCCAAGGCCGGTAGCGGCTGCCAGCAGCAGGACAAGGGCTTTTTTACTCAACAATGACATCGGGATCTCCGGGGATGGGCGGCGCGGTGGGGCGCGATCATCCCATGGAGGTTGTGGTGCATTCCAGCGCGCTCTACCCAGCGGTCACTCTCTTTTGGCCGACCACCCACCTATGCTGAGGTGGCTTGCCACACAGGCCGCGTGCTTTGGTTCCGGCCAAACGTTCCGGTTTGGCCGGCAGGTGTACGGTTCCTTCAGCGCACTGGGGCGGGCATTATCCTGGCCCGATGACAGGATGCAGCTTAGCGTTTGATGGCTGCTCCTCCAGTGTCCGTCGTCGGGCCGGCCGGCCGCGCCAGCAGGCGTTTGGTCACGCCCAGCATGGCCACCGATACCGTGATGCCCAGCACAAAAGCGTTCATTCCCATCGTCGGCAGGGCCAGCGCCAACACCAGGCAGAAGGCGGCGAACGAGTACATGCCGGTGGCGGTGGCGCGCAGCAACGCGGCGGTAAAGGCCGGGCCACGGGTTTGCTGGGAGAACACCGCCATCACGCTACCCAATACCGGGAACACCGCCAGCAGGCCGCTCCAGCGGTCGCCGACGGTGCTGGCCAACAGTGTCACGACCAGCGTGAGCAATGCACCGGCCACCATGCGCAGCAAGAGCTTGTCGGATTTCGGCGCCGGGCCGCTGAGCACCGGTTGCACGGTGGGGAACAGGTACGGCGCGGCGAGCAGCGCGGTGGCGGCGGCGCACACCGAAAACACCAGGGATGCCGGGATCAGCGACAGGGCAATCGCCACCAGCGCCCAGACCGACAGCGAGATCAGCAACGCCGGCGGCCACCCGGCCCGTTGTGCAATCTGGGCGTAGGTCACGCAAAACGCAATCATCGCGAACATGGCCGACAGCGCAGCCGTGGCTGATTGCGCAGCGAACGCCTCGCCTTGTTCAAGGGCGAGGAACAACAGAATCGGCCCGACCACCACCGGCAACCCCGACAACCAACCGGCCACGCTCGGCCCCCAGCGTTTGCCAGCCAGGGAAATCAGCAGCAGGAAGCCTGGAATCACCAGCAGTTTAAGGATCAACACGCGCACGTCTCCGACCTGAGTGAGGTGGCAACGGTAACATTGCATCGGGTAGATTGCTTTATGTGTGTGCGAATTTTGTATACAAAATTCAAGCCTTTGAGAATTTTGCGGAAGGTCTTTTGCGCAACCCGCGATGGGGCCAATCAACCATGGTTGATTCTGCAGCATTTGGGTGACTCGTCGGGCCCCTTCGCGATCCGACTTGCTCCGGGCGGCGATCCGACGAAGAACGCTAACGCGGTCCACCTGAAAAAACGCAGGCAAAAAAGAACCCGGTGCGACTTGCATCGCACCGGGTGTTTTTCCAGACGGTCACGGATCTTCGTGGGTCCCCGCGCCCTCTGTTGAACGCTGTTGGCTTACGCCCGCTCGAGCGCCAGTGCCACGCCCTGACCACCACCGATACAAAGGGTGGCGAGGCCTTTCTTGGCGTCACGCTTGAGCATTTCATGCAGCAGGGTCACCAGTACACGGCAACCTGAGGCACCGATCGGGTGACCCAGAGCAATGGCGCCGCCATTGACGTTGACCTTGTTCAAGTCCCATTCCAGGTCCTTGGCCACCGCCAGGGATTGTGCGGCGAAGGCTTCGTTGGCTTCGATCAGGTCCAGTTGGTCGATGTTCCAGCCGGCCTTGTCCAGGCAACGGCGGGTGGCCGACACCGGGCCGATGCCCATGATCGCCGGATCAACGCCTGCGTTGGCGTAGGCGGCGATTTTCGCCAGCACCGGCAGGCCGAGGGCCTTGGCCTTTTCCGCGCTCATCAGGATCACGGCCGCGGCACCGTCGTTCAGCGACGAAGCGTTGCCGGCGGTCACCGAACCGTCCTTCTTGAAGGCAGGCTTGAGCTTGCCCAGGGATTCGGCGGTGGTGCCGGCCCGTGGCTGTTCGTCGGTGGCGAAGGACAGCGGATCGCCCTTGCGCTGCGGGATCAGGATCGGGGTGATTTCATCGACGAAGCGCCCGGCTTCGATGGCGGCCACGGCTTTCTGTTGCGAGGCGGCGGCGAACGCGTCCTGTTGCTCGCGAGTCAGGCTGTACTTCTCGGCCAGGTTCTCGGCGGTGATGCCCATGTGGTAATCGTTGAACGCATCCCACAGGCCATCGCTGATCATGGTGTCGACGATTTGCGCGTGGCCCATGCGCAGGCCGGTACGGGCGCCGGGCATGACGTAGTTGGCCAGGCTCATGTTTTCCTGGCCACCGGCGATGATCACCTCGGCGTCGCCGCAGCGAATCGCCTGGGCGCCCAGGTGCAGGGCCTTGAGACCGGAGCCGCAGACCTTGTTCAGGGTCATGGCTGGCACGGCGAAGGGCAGGCCGGCCTTGATCGCGGCCTGGCGTGCAGGGTTTTGCCCGGCGCCGGCGGTCAGCACCTGGCCCATGATCACCTCATCAACTTGCGCAGGGTCCAGGCCGGTTTGCGCCAGCAGCTGGCGGATCACCGCAGCGCCCAGGTCAACCGCGGACACATTGGCCAGTGAACCCTGGAAGCTGCCGATCGCGGTGCGCGTGGCGGCAACAATGACGACTTCTTGCATGGAATGATTCCTCACTGGGCAGCGAACTGCATTTCCGGAACGTGGTCCGGCACGATCAGTTTACCGGCAGTCTTGGCAACGATCTCTTCGACGCTGACACCCGGTGCACGCTCTTTCAAAATGAACGCGCCGTTTTCGATTTCCAGGTAAGCCAGATCAGTCAGTACGCGCTTGATACACCCGGCGCCGGTCAGCGGCAGGCTGCATTGGGACAACAGCTTGGACTCACCATCCTTGGACGCGTGGGTCATGATGACGATGATGTTGTCGGCGCCGGCAACCAGGTCCATTGCGCCGCCCATGCCCTTGACCAGTTTGCCGGGGATCATCCACGAGGCGATGTTGCCTTGCACGTCCACCTCAAAGGCGCCCAGCACGGTCAGGTCGACATGGCCACCGCGGATCATTGCGAAGGACTCGGCCGAGGAAAAAATCGAAGCGCCGATACGTGCGGTCACGGTTTGCTTGCCGGCGTTGATCATGTCGGCATCGATGGTTTCTTCGGTAGGAAAAGGACCCATGCCCAGCAGGCCGTTTTCCGACTGCAGCATGACTTCCATGCCTTCGGGGATGTAGTTGGCGACCAGGGTCGGAATGCCGATGCCCAGGTTCACGTAGAAGCCGTCCTGCATTTCGCGGGCGACGCGTTGAGCCATTTGTTCGCGGGAAAGTGCCATTGTCGTTATTCCTTCATTCGGTCCGGGGGCAGGGGATCACTTGCGTACGGTGCGCTGTTCTATGCGCTTCTCGAACGTGCCGCAGATGATCCGGTCGACGTAGATGCCAGGGGTGTGGATCTGCGCCGGGTCCAGCTCGCCGGGTTCGACGATTTCTTCGACTTCGACCACGGTGATCTTGCCGGCAGTGGCGGCCAGCGGGTTGAAGTTCTGGGCCGTGTGGCGATAGATCACGTTACCGAAATGGTCGGCTTTCCAGCCTTTGACGATGGCGAAGTCGCCGGTGATGGATTCTTCCATCAGGTACTTGCGGCCATGGAATTCCCGGACTTCCTTGCCTTCGGCAACTGGAGTGCCAACACCGGTGGCGGTGAAGAAGGCCGGGATGCCGGCACCGCCTGCACGCATTTTTTCAGCGAGGGTGCCTTGCGGGGTCAGGATGACTTCGATTTCGCCTTTGAGCAGTTGCTCTTCGAACAGCTTGTTTTCGCCGACGTAGGACGCCACCACTTTGCTGATCTGGCGGTCGGTCAGCAGTACGCCGAGGCCGAAACCGTCGACGCCGCAGTTGTTGGAAACCACCGTGAGGTCGCGAGTACCTTTGCGCTTGATCTCGTTGATCAGGTTTTCCGGGATACCGCACAGGCCGAAGCCGCCGGCGATCACGGTCATGCCGTCTTCAAGACCTGCCAGGGCTTCCTCGTAGGAACTCACGCGCTTGTCGAAACCTGCCATATGCACCTCTTTTATTCTTTGTGGGCGGCTGGCTAGCCGAATGGGATGGAGTGTCTCGCCGGAGTATTCATTTGTTAAGTTGTTTTTTAAGGTTGATTAATAGATAAAACTCAACAATATGTAGGGGCTGCCGAAGGCTGCGATCTTTTGGATCAAGATCAAAAGATCGCAGCCTTCGGCAGCTCCTACAATACCCGGGAGAAATCGAGTATGACCGTCAAGCAGATCCGCGCCTTTCTGGCCGTGGCCCAGAGCCTGAGCTTTGCCGTGGCCTGCGAACGCCTGCACCTGTCGCAATCGGCCCTGAGCCTGACCATCAAGGCGTTGGAGGAAGGCCTGGGCGGGCGCTTGTTCACCCGCAACACGCGTAACGTGGCGCTCACCGCCGAAGGTGAATCCCTGGTGCCGCTCGCGCGCCGGTTGATCGCCGACTGGGACAATGCCGAAGATGAGTTGCGCCAGCGCTTTACCCTGCAGCGCGGACGCGTGACCCTGGCGGCGATGCCGTCGTTCGCCGGCAACCTGCTGCCGCCGATCCTCAAGACCTTCCGCGCCCGTTATCCGAACGTCAACGTGACGGTCAATGACGTGATCAACGAGCAGGTGCTGGAAATGGTCCGTGACCGCCAGGTTGAACTGGGGGTGGCGTTCGAGCCGACCATGAGCTCGTCGCTGCAATTCACGCCGTTGTACATCGACCGATTCGTCGCAGTGGTGCCCCTGGATTCGGCACTGGCCGAACTCGATGACATCGACTGGCAGACCTTGCTCAAGGAACCGTTCATTACCTTGCAGCGACCGTCCACCGTGCGGGTCATGCTTGAAGAGCATTTGCAGGCCCGCGGCATGAAATTGCCGGTGGAGTTTGAAAGCCATCAACTGGCGACGGTCGGGCGCATGGTCGCCAGTGGCCTGGGCGTGAGCGCGGTGCCGGCCTTGTGTGCCGGGCAGATGCGTGAGCTGGGCGCGCGTTGCATTACCTTGCGCGATCCGGTGGTGGAGCGGGCGCTTGGGGTGCTGACGTTGCCTGGGGGAGAACTGTCGGCGGCGGCGCAGGCGTTGTTTGATGTGCTGAAAGAGGAAAACCTGGGCGAGCGACTGACTTGAATTGAACGGAACCTGTAGGAGCTGGCTTGTCGGGTCGCCGCATCGCAGCGAAGGCGGTCTGTCAGCCAGCAACCATGTTTAATGTACCGGCCCCTTCGCCGGCAAGCCGGCTCCTACAGGTTTTTGGAGTCAGGAAGAGAGATGTTCGGCCAGCAATGGCAACAACCGCTCGCACGCCCCCTCGATCTTCAAATCCAGCATCTCATCCGCCCGGGTCTTGCCCAGGTTGATCGCAATCAACGGCTTGCCCTGATCCACCACCGCCCGGCACAAGCGAAACGCCGAATAGGCCATCAACGACGAGCCGACCACCAACAGCCCCGCAGCCTGTTCGACGGCCGCCATCGCCTTGGCCGCCGTGGCCTGCGCGACGTTCTCGCCAAAGAACACCACATCCGGCTTCATCCGTTCCCCGGCACAATGCGGGCAGTGCGGGACCTGGAAGCGTGCCTCGAAGGCCGGGTCTAGCAAGGTGTCGCCGTCCGGCGCCTGTACCGCGTCGACGCCGGCCAGGTACGGGTTCTGTATTTCCATCAGGCGCTGGATCGAATCGCGCTCGCTGCGCCGACCGCAATCCAGGCACAAAACCCGGTGCAGACTGCCGTGGAGCTCGATCACGTCATGGCTGCCGGCCTGGTCGTGCAGCGTGTCGACGTTCTGGGTGATCAACCCGCTGATCTGCCGCGTGCCTTGCAAACGGGCCAGGGTGTCGTGGGCCACGTTCGGCTGCGCCAGACGCACCCGTGGCCAGCCGAGCATCGCCCGCGCCCAATAGCGCCGCCGGGACTCCGGGGCCGAGAGAAATTCCTGATACATCATCGGCTGCCGGCCCCGGCGCACGCCCTGGTTGTCGCGATAATCCGGGATGCCCGAGGGCGTGCTGATACCGGCACCGGTCAGCACGGCAAACGGCTGATCCGCCATGAGCTGATGGAGTCGATCGAGTTGGTCACGGGTCTGGCGGTCGAGCATGGTCAGCACTGCGCAGGGCACTTGAATGTGTGCAGCGTAGCATTTTCCCATCGCCGAACAGGCCCCTGATGCACAACGACCTTTGTAGGAGCGGGCTTGCCAGCGAAGGCAATCTTCCAGTCGATCGAGTTTCGACAGACATTCCGCCTTCGCTGGCAAGCCAGCTCCTACAGGGGGGGACGGGATTATTTACGCGCCTCCAGAATCAGGTTGAACGGCGTTTCCGTGGCCCGGCGAAAACGGCTGAATCCAGCCTCGCTGAACACCTTGCGCAACCGCGCTTCACCGGCCTGGGCGCCGAGGCCGAGGCCTACTTCCTGGGACAGCGAGTTGGGCGTGCAGATGAAGGTCGAGGCCGCGTAGAACAGGCGCCCGACCGGGTTGACGTTGTCGTCGAGCAAGTCGTTGGCGTAGGGCTCGACCAGCAGCACCGTGCCGTCGTCCTTCAGCGATTCATAAGCATGTTTGGCCGCACCCACCGGGTCGCCCATGTCATGCAGGCAGTCGAAGTAGCAGACCAGGTCGTAGTCGCTGCCGGGGTAGCTTTTGGCCGTGCCCTGGAAGAACCTGGCCCGGCTGGACACACCGCCTTCTTCGGCGCGTTGGGTGGCGACGGTAACGGACGGCGCGTGGTAGTCGAAACCGACGAAGCGCGAATCCGGAAACGCCTGGGCCATGATCACCGTCGAGGCGCCATGACCGCAGCCGATGTCCGCCACTTTGGCCCCGGCTTCCAGTTTGGCCACCACGCCGTCGAGGGCCGGCAACCATTCGGCGACCAAATGGGCTTTGTAGCCTGGGCGGAAGAAGCGTTCGGTACCGCTGAACATGCACGGATGGTGATCGCCCCAGGGGAGGGCACCGTTGCCGCGCATGGCGTTGACCAGTTTGTCCTTGTCATGGAAAAACGACGCGACCACGCTGATCCCGCCCGCCACATAGACCGGTGAGTCTTCGTTTGCCAAAGCCATGGCTTGCTCTTCGGGCAGGCGGAACTGGCCGTCGTGGTGTTCCATGTAGCCGGAGGCGGCATGGGCGCTGAGCCATTCGCGCAGCAGGCGGGTGTTGCAGCCGGTTTTGGCGGCGAGTGCTTCCGGGGTCATTGGCTGGCTGTCGGCCATCGCCCGGTACAGGCCGAGCTCTTCGCCGAGGATGACGTTGGCGAGCATCGCCGCGCCGCCCATGTCATTCACCAGTTTGCCCATGAAATCGTTGAGTCTGGCCTCGTCCATCACGTGTGCTCCTTCAGCAGGATCACGGTCCAGGGGCATTGTCTGGCGAGGTGTTCGCCGCTGGGCGGTGGTCGTGGGGATGTGCAGGACGCTGAGCGAGCCCTGTGTGCGTTAAGTTTAGTTCGGGGCGTGTGTACTGCTGTCTCGAGCGACGAAAGCCCCCCTGACTGACACTAAACCCCTGTGTGCGAGCCTGCTCGCGAAGGCGGCGGATCAGCCACCATTAGCATTGAATGTAAACTCGCTATCGCGAGCAGGCTCGCTCCCACAAGGGATTTGAGTTGTGTATTCCATTGTGTCCAACCCCGGTTTCGATACACAGACACCCATTGTCGACCCCTGTCGAACACAGTCCCGATACACCCCTTCGATTAACTGTGTCTCAAGGCGGGCACCTGCCCGCAATCCTGGACACATGCGAGATCGACACCATGCAGACATCCGTTGCCCCCGTAGCCAGGGCCAGCGCAGGCCTTGGCCTGCGTCGCGGTTTACTCAAAGAACTGCAAGCGGCCCCGGTCGGCCATTTCGACTTTCTGGAAGTCGCGCCGGAGAACTGGATCGGCATCGGCGGTGCTCATGGTGCGGCGCTGCGGGCGCTGGCCGAGCGTTATCCGTTGTCCTGTCACGGCCTGTCCCTGTCCCTGGGCGGGGCGTCGCCGCTGGACGTCGGGTTTTTGCAGGAAGTCCGGGGCTTTCTCGATCACTACAACGTGCCGCTGTACAGCGAGCATTTGAGCTATTGCAGCGATGACGGTCACCTGTACGACCTGTTGCCGTTGCCGTTTACCGAAGAAGCGGTGCACCACGTCGCCGCGCGTATCCGTCAGGCCCAGGACATCCTTGGCCGGCGCCTGGCGGTGGAAAACGTCTCCTACTACGCCGCGCCCCAAAGGGACATGGACGAGGTCACGTTCACCAATGCGGTGTTGCGCGAGGCTGATTGCGACCTGCTGCTGGACGTCAACAATGTCTACGTCAACTCGATCAACCACGGTTTCGATCCACAGGCGTTTCTTGCGGGCATCGATGCGGGCCGGGTGGTGGCGATGCATATCGCCGGGCATTTCGACGAGTCCGATACCTTGAAAATCGACACCCATGGCGCTTCGGTGAAGCCGGCGGTGTGGTCGTTGCTGGCCCAGGCCTACGCCCGGTTCGGTGCTCGGCCGACCTTGCTGGAGCGCGATTTCAATTTTCCGGCATTCGCCGAACTGGTGGCGGAGTTGCAGACCATTCGCCACCTGCAACAGGAGGTTTGAACCGTGGATAAACAATCGTTGCATCACCAGCAAAGCACCATGGGCCGGTACCTGCGTGATCCCGAGCATTTCGCGCCACCGGCCGAAATGGACCCTGCCCGGGCGCAAGTGTATCGCGACCTGGTGTTTGCCAATCTGTCGTCATTGCTCAGTGGCACCTTTCCGGTATTGCTGAAAATCCTGGGGGATGAGCACTGGCGTTCACTGGTACGGATTTTTCTGCGGGACTATCGCGCCCGCACGCCGAAGTTTGGTGAGATCGCCCAGGAGTTTGTCGAATTTCTCGCGACTGAGCCTCAAGCATTGAGCGATGGGCCGTGGCCACCGTTCATGGTGGAGCTGGCGCATTACGAGTGGGTGGAAATGGCCTTGCAACAGTCCGACGCCGAGCCTCTGGTTGCCGGTGATGCTGCGTTGCTGCTGGAACGGCCGTTGCAGGTGTCGGCGCTGGCCTGGCCGTTGGCGTATGCCTGGCCGGTGCAGCGGGTGGGGCCGGATTATCAGCCGGACGCGTTGCCTGATCAGCCGACATTGCTGCTGGTGCGGCGGGCGGAGGACTGGAGTGTGAGGTTTTCCGAACTGAGTCCGTTGGCGTGGCGGTTGTTGCAGAGAATTGACGAGTTTCCCGAAGTGACCGGGTGTGAACAGTTGCAAGGATTGGCGGTCGAGGCGGGGCAGGTTGGTTCATCGGCGTTTTTCGAGGGTGGTCTGAGGTTGTTGCGGCAGATGCATGGGGAAGGGGTTGTTGGGGTTGTTTGATCTTCTTTGACCTTGGCGGCCTCTGGGCCGACCAGGTTGTTGGTTGATTGAGTACATATCCGTTTCTGCGGTAACGGCGGCTGGCGGTTTCGCCCTTACGGCGACTCACTTTTTTACAAGCGCCTAAAAAAGTAAGCAAAAAACGCTCGCCCCTTACGTACGGCCCCTCGCTTAGGCTCGGCGTTCCTTCGCTGCGGCACTCATCCGGGGGCATTGCCCTCCGGTCGGCTTCGCTTCGACCTACATGCAATGAGTTCGGCTGCGCCGAACGGCGCTGCGCGCCAATCCCCGGATGAACACCTCCGCTCAGCCTGCCGAGGGGGCGGGTGGATCAAGATCAAGAGCTGCAGGCGAGCTAACGCTCGGCCTGATGAGTGGTGAGGAGCGTGGGTGTACGCCGATCTGCTTTTGCTCTTCTGTGGGAGCGGCGGTGCGGCGATCCGACTTGCTCGCGAAGGCGGCCTGCCAGCCGACCTGATTTCGCGGATGTATTACTCCGTAGGAGCTGCCGAAGGCTGCGATCTTTTGATCTTGCTTGTAAAAAATAAAGGCAAAAGATCGCAGCCTCGTTGCACTCGACAGCTCCTACAGGGAAACACGCACCCATCAGAACCAGGCCGGCCGGTAGGCCGCCTCGAGCGCTTTTGCGGTACACGCCCCCTCATGAGGCCGAACGTCAGGGGCAAGAGCCCTTGGTTACTTGGGGCCGGGCGGCGTTCCGCTCTTCCAAGTGACCCGCTGTAAGAGCGGAACCATTAGTCGCCCTTACCGCAGAAATGGATATGTACACGGTCAAAACCGGCGCATCAGCGAATAAAGTGAATCTTCCCGCTGTCGTCATTGCCGATGTAGATGCCATACACCCCAGCCTGGCGCTCTTCGATATAGCGCTCAAGGATCTGCCGGATCGCCGGATAGTAGATGCTGTCCCAAGGAATATCCTCGGGCGCGAAGAACTTGTAGTCGAGGGTTTCCGGCCCGTACTGCCCGGTAATCTCCAGCGCGATGGCGCGGAAGATGATGTACACCTCGCTGATCTTGGGCACGCTGAAGATCGAATAGGGCGAGACGATTTCCGCACGCACGCCGCTTTCTTCCCAGACTTCCCGCAGCGCGGCCTGCTCGGTGGTCTCGCCGCTTTCCATGAAGCCCGCCGGCAGGGTCCAGGTGCCGGGGCGCGGTGGAATCGCGCGCTGGCACAACAGGTACTTGCCGTCCTGCTCGATGATGCAGCCGGCAATGATCTTCGGATTGACGTAATGGATGTAGCCGCAGCCGCGGCACATCAGGCGCTCGTGCGTATCGCCCGGCGGTAACTGTGACTTAAGGTCTGCGCTGCCACACTTGGGGCAAAAGCTCGGGCTGAACATTTCAGCGACCTATGCGCGGTTCTTTCAGCGCGATGGGCAGGGTGATCTGCGGCGTGGCGCCGGTTTCTTCCTGTTTGCGCTTGAGGTAGTCCAGGGCCACGGCAGCGGCCGCTCGCACGTGGTCGACGCACGCCTGGTGGGCGGCCAGCGGGTCACCGCCCTTGATCGCTTCGACCATGCGTTCCATTTCCTGGTTACTGGCGCTGCGACGGTTTTGCTGGGACACCGAGGTCGCGCGCAGGTAGCTGATGCGTGCCTGCAACTGGCGCAGTTGAGTGGCCGCGACATGGTTGCCCGAACCTTCGAGCAGCACATCGTAGAAACCCTGGACCGAGTCGATGACCTGTTGCAGTTCGCCGTCCTTCAGCGCCTTGCGGTTTTCTTCCAGGGCTTTTTCCAGGGCCTTGATGTCCTTGGCCTTGGCGCGCAGGGTGAACAGTTGCACGATCAGCCCTTCGAGTACGCAGCGCAGCTCGTAGATGTCCACGGCATCGGCCAGGGTGATGATCGCGACCCGTGGGCCCTTGGCGTCGGCGAATTCCACCAGGCCTTCGGATTCCAGGTGACGCAAGGCTTCGCGCACGGAAGTACGGCTGACGCCCAGGCGATCGCACAGATCGCGTTCGACCAGACGGTCTCCCGGCAGGAGCTGGAAGTTCATGATGGCGCTTCGCAGTTTATCCAGCACGATTTCGCGCAGGGTAACGGGGTTGCGATTGACCTTGAAGCTGTCGTCGAGTGGCAGGCGTTTCATGGGGTCCGCTCTGATTGTGGCTGTCCATGCAAAAAGAGCACTTCGATTACGGGAATCTGGGTGCCCGGTCAGATCAAACAGCCAAGGGTTAACTGGAGGCCTCGGCATCGGCTTCGGCGAAGGCTTCACGGGCGAGCCGGAAACTGTCTACGGCAGCGGGGACACCGCAGTAAATGCCGACCTGAAGCAGTATTTCGCGTATTTGCTCACGACTCAGGCCGTTACGCAAGGCGCCGCGCACATGCAGCTTGAGTTCATGCGGCCGGTTGAGGGCCGAGATCATCGCCAGGTTGATCATGCTGCGCTCCTTGAGCGACAAACCCTCACGACCCCAGACATGACCCCAACAATATTCGGTGACCATTTCCTGCAATGGCCGGGTGAAGTCGTCGGCGTTCTCGATGGAGCGATTGACGTAGGCTTCGCCCAGCACCTGGGTGCGGATCTTCAGGCCTTTTTCGTATTTTTCGTTGTTCATTTGCTTAGCTCCCGTGGGCTCAAAGGCCGCCCATCAAGGTGTATTTGAGTTCCAGGTAATCCTCGATGCCGTATTTCGACCCTTCACGGCCCAGCCCCGAGGACTTGATGCCGCCAAATGGCGCGACCTCGGTGGAAATCAGCCCTTCGTTGATCCCGACCATGCCGTACTCCAGCGCTTCGCTCATGCGCCAGGCGCGGCCCAGGTCGCGGGTGTAGCAGTAGGCGGCGAGGCCGAATTCGGTGTCGTTGGCCATCTCGACGGCCTGGGCCTCGGCGTCGAAACGGAACACGGCGGCCAGTGGGCCAAAGGTTTCATCCCGAGCGACCTTCATCTGCGTGGTGATACGTGTGAGCACGGTCGGCTGGAAGAAACCGTTGCCCAGTGCATGGCGCTCGCCGCCGCACAGCAGTTGTGCACCGTGGGCCAGAGCGTCTTGCACGTGTTCTTCGACCTTGGCCACGGCACGCTCATTGATCAACGGCCCTTGGGTGACGCCATCATCGAAACCGCTGCCGACCTTGAGCTGTGAAACCCGCTCGGCCAGGCGCGCGACAAAGGCGTCGTGGATGCCGTCCTGCACCAGGAAGCGGTTGACGCAGACGCAGGTCTGCCCGGCGTTGCGGAATTTGGCGATCAGCGCACCGTCAACGGCGCGCTCCAGATCGGCGTCGTCGAAGACAATGAACGGCGCGTTGCCGCCCAGCTCCAGCGAGACTTTTTTCAGCGTCGGCGCGCACTGGGCCATCAGCAATTTGCCGATGGCCGTGGAACCGGTGAATGACAGTTTGCGCACCTGCGGGCTGGCCGTCAGCTCACCGCCAATGGCGATGGCGTCGCCGGTGATGACGTTGAAGATGCCCGCTGGAATACCGGCCTGTTCCGCCAGTGCGGCCATGGCCAGTGCCGAGAACGGTGTTTCCGGGGCCGGTTTGACGATGCACGGGCAACCGGCCGCCAGCGCCGGACCGGCCTTGCGGGTGATCATCGCCGCCGGGAAATTCCACGGCGTGATGGCCGCGACGACGCCAATCGGTTCCTTGCTGACCACGATGCGCGCATCGCCCTTGTGACTGGGAATGGTGTCGCCGTAGATGCGCTTGGCCTCTTCGGCAAACCACTCGATGAAGCTCGCGGCGTAGAGGATTTCGCCCTTGGCCTCAGTCAGTGGCTTGCCCTGTTCGAGGGTGAGGATTTGTGCCAGGGCGTCGGCGTTTTCCAGCATCAAGGCATGCCAGCGCTTGAGCGTATTGCTGCGCTCCTTGGCGGTCAGCGCGCGCCAGGCCGGCCAGGCTTTGTTGGCGGCCTCGATAGCCAGGCGCGCGTGTTCGGCGCCGAGATTCGGCACCCGGCCGATGAGTTCACCGGTGGCCGGATTGAATATGTCCTGACAGGCGCCATCCGGCGCGTCCAGCCATTGGCCATTGATGTAGGCCTGTTGGCGGAACAGTTGCGAGGCTGCTGGGCTCATGCCGGCTCCTGAAAAAAGTGGGCGGTCTCTGTAGGAGCGAGCTTGCTCGCGATGAACTTCAAGGCGACGCTTGTTTCCAGGCAGAACGCGTTATCGTTCACGACCATCGCGAGCAAGCTCGCTCCTACAATAAAACGTGTCAGGCCAGGGTGGGCAACGGCCCCAGCTTGCCTTTGTGGTAGATCATCGGCGTGACCGGTTGCGCGGGCAGGATCAGGTTCTTCACCGCGCCGACGATGATTGCGTGATCGCCGCCGTCGTATTCGCGCCACAGTTCGCACTCGATGATCGCCGTCGCCTTGGCAAGAATCGGGTTGCCCAGTTCGCTCAAGTGCCACTCGATGCCTTTGGCCTTGTCTTTGCCTTTACCGGCGAAGGCATAGGCTTCGGCGGTCTGGTCGGCGGACAGCAGGTGAATCGCGAACTGCTTGCTGTCGCGCAGCACCGGGTAGGTGTCGGAGCCGTAGTTGGGGCAGAACAGCACCAGTGCCGGGTCGATCGACAGCGCACTGAAGGCGCTGGCGGTGATGCCGACGATGCCGCCGTCCGGGTCCAGGGTGGTGACCACCGTGACCCCGGACGGGAACGAGCTCATCACGTCTTTGTAAATGCCGGGTTCGATCATTTTCCAGGACTCCTAGCGCATCACGAATGGATCAGGCATCGGTGCCTGGGACAGGTTGATCCACACCGTTTTCAGCTCGGTGTAGGCCAGCACCGAATCGATGCCGCTTTCGCGTCCATAGCCACTGTTCTTGAAGCCGCCGATCGGCGCCATAGCCGAGACCGCGCGGTAGGTGTTGACCCAGATGATCCCTGAACGCACGTCCCGGGCCAGGCGATGGGCGCGGCCCAGGTCACGGGTCCAGATGCCGGCGGCGAGGCCGAACTGCGAGTCGTTGGCAATCGCCAGCGCTTCGGCTTCGTCTTTGAAACGGATGACCGAGGCCACCGGGCCAAAGACTTCTTCCTGCATGATCTTCATCGAGTTGCGGTCGCACTCGAACAGCGTCGGCTCGTAGAACCAGCCGTCGCCCAGATTCTGCGGACGCTTGCCGCCCAGGCGCAGACGCGCACCTTCGGCAATCGCGTCGGCCACCAGGCCTTCGACCACGGCCAGTTGCTGTGCGGTGGCCATCGGGCCCATTTCGCTGCTGTCGTCCTGGGGGTTGCCGATGCGGATGCGCCGGGCGCGTTCCACTAAACGGCCGACGAACTCGTCGTAGATCTCGTCCTGCACCAGCAAGCGGGAACCGGAGACGCAGCTCTGCCCGGAGGCGGCATAGATTCCGGCGATGGCACCGTTGATCGCGCTGTCGAGGTCGGCGTCGGCGAAGATGATGTTCGGCGATTTGCCCCCCAGCTCCAGCGACAGTTTGGCGAAGTTCTCGGCGCTGCTGCGCACCACATGCCGCGCCGTGGCCGCGCCGCCGGTGAAGGCGATCTTGCGCACCAGCGGATGGCGGGTGAGGGCGGCACCGGTGCTTGGGCCGTAACCGGTGACAACGTTGACCACCCCTGGCGGAATCCCGGCTTCCAGCGCCAGGCGCGCGAGTTCGAGGATGGTCGCCGAGGCGTGTTCCGACGGCTTGATCACGATGGTGTTGCCCGCGGCGAGGGCCGGGGCCAGTTTGATCGCCGTCAGGTACAGCGGGCTGTTCCACGGAATGATCGCCGCGACCACGCCCATGGCTTCGTGCACGGTGTAGGCAAACAGGTCCGGCTTGTCCAGCGGCAGGGTGCCGCCTTCGAGCTTGTCCGCCAGGCCTGCGGTGTAGTGGAAGAACTCCGGCAGATAACCAACCTGGCCACGGGTTTCGCGGATCAGCTTGCCGTTGTCGCGGCTTTCCAGCTGCGCCAGTTGTTCCTTGTTCTCGGCGATCAGGTCGCCCAGGCGTCGCAGCAATTTGCCGCGAGCGGTGGCGGTCAAACCGCGCCATGCCGGGCTGTCGAAAGCCGTCTGCGCCGCCTGCACGGCGCGTTCGACATCGGCTTCGTCGGCATCGGGCAATTCGGCCCAAGGCTCGGCCAGCGCCGGGTTGAGGCTTTCGAAGGTCTTGCCGGACAGGGCATCGACCCATTCACCGCCGATGCACATCTGGAAGCGTGCGAGTGTCATGCAACGATCCCCTTGATCTGGTTTTGTTTGGAGTGCGCGGTCCGCAGAAACTCCAGCAACAGCTGGTTGACCAGGCGCGGAGACTCTACGGGCATCATATGCCGTTGCTCGGCGAGCACGGCAACGGTCGCACCGGGAATGCGTTCGGCCAGTTGCCGGGCCATTTCCGGGGTCGAGCCGGGGTCCAGTTCGCCGGTGGCGATCAGCGTCGGTACCTGGATGCTGGCCAGGTCGTCGGCGCGGTACATGTCCTGGGTGGCGAACAGTTCGTAAGTGGTCAGGTAACCCTGAGGGTCATTGCCGGCCAGGGTCTGGCGAATCGCGGCGATCTGCGCCGGGTTCGCGGCCTGGTATTCACGGCTGAACCAGCGTGACAGCGCCGCTTCGGCATTGGCGTCCGGGCCGTGTTCGGCGGCCTGGCTGGTGCGGGCGATGACCCCGGCGCGCTGTTCGGCGCTGCGGTTGAAAACACTGTTGAGCACCACCAGGCCTTCCAGGCGTTGCGGGTAGTGCAGGGCAAACGCCCGCGCCACCAGCCCGCCCATGGAAAAACCGATCGCCGTTGCCTTGGGCAATTGCAGGTGGTCGAGCAGCTCCAGCAACTGGTCGGCGTAGCCGAGCAGCGGCGTGCCGCTTTCCGGGCGCGGGCTGGCGCCATGGCCGAGCATGTCGTAGGCGATGACGCGGTACTTCGTGGCCAGGCCAACGATCTGGCCGCCCCACATTTCTTTGTTCAGGCCCACGCCGTGGATCAAGACCACGGGCTGGCCTTGGCCGGTCGCCAGGTAACTGGTGCCAGCCGGGGTGAGTTCAGCGGTGAGCCGAATCATGGAGCGCTCCTGCAATGCCTTCTTGTTGTCGTTCTGCTGGCCGGTTACTGGGCTTTTTCGGCTGCCAGTTCTTCCAGGTCGATGTAGCGGTTGCCGATGCGCGGGTGCAGGCGGCCGCCGTCGGCGCAACCAAGGACCACAACGATTTCGTCGGCACGCGGGGCGTCTTCGATCTGCATTTCCAGGGTGATGTAGTGCGAACGCAGGCCTTCGTCGTCCTTGTGCATCATCGGGATCTGGATCGAGGTGCCCGGGCCGCCGCGCTTGTTGGTGAAGCTCAGGTAGCTCTTGGCCTTGACCGCTTCGCGGTAATGGTTGCCGAAGCGCAGGGTGTGGATCACCGCCGAAGCGTGCTCGATCTCGCCGTCGGCACCGACCACCGCAGCCTTGCCGTAAGCCTCGATTTTCTCGGCACCGCCGATGATGCCCACCAGGCGCTCGACCATCAGTGCGCCGAGGTCGGAGCAGTTGGCGCGGATCTGTGGTTTCAGGTCTTCGACGAAACCGTTGCCCAGCCAGGGGTTCTTCATAACCACGGCCAGACCGACCATGGTCACGGGCTTATCGGTGGCTTTGCCGCCTTCAATAAAGGTTTCTTCGACATAGCTGACGATCTTGCGGATTTCGAAACTCATGAGCTGCTCC
Organism: Pseudomonas sp. P4_B3; assembly: GCF_056402295.1. Taxonomy (NCBI): domain Bacteria; kingdom Pseudomonadati; phylum Pseudomonadota; class Gammaproteobacteria; order Pseudomonadales; family Pseudomonadaceae; genus Pseudomonas; species Pseudomonas sp. P4_B3. The sequence continues at coordinate 2,914 of NZ_JBFUHR010000031.1, read as the reverse complement.
ATAGGAGGTTTTTGGTGTCTGTGCGTCTGATGGTATACCATAATACCGATGACGCAAGTCCCTTGAGTGAGTTTCTCGTCGGGTGGTAGGGAGGAAAGAAATTTTCGGCCGTACGAAACCTGTAGAAGCTGCCGCAGGCTGCGATCTTTTGATCTGGAAAATCAAAAGATCGCAGCCTGCGGCAGCTCCTACAGAGGATGGTGGGGCTGGAGGGAGGGGTTAGCGGGAAATGAGCCCGTGATCGATGGCGTACTTGACCAGTGCCGCCGGCTTGTCGATGTTGAGCTTGCGCCGAATGCTCAAGCGGTGTGTCTCCACCGTGCGCACGCTGATGTCCAGTTCCCGGGCCATTTCCTTGTTGTTCAACCCTTGCGCCATCTTCGACAGCACCTGGCTTTCCCTCGGAGTCAGTTCGTTGTCGGTGTTCCTGTCGGCGATCAGCCGCTGGGCGATTTCGGCGCTGTAGAAGGTTCCGCCGCTGCTGATGGCCTCGATGGCGGCGATGATTTCACGTGACGGGGCGTTCTTCAGCACGTAGCCGCTGGCGCCGGAGCGCACCGATTCACTGACGTATTCGTAATTGTCGTACATGCTCAGCACCAGCACCTTGAGCGACGGGTATTGGCTGCGCAGCACGCGGGTCAGTTCCAGGCCGTTCATGTCCGGCAGGCTGATGTCGACCAGCAGCAGGTCCGGCTGGCAGCGTCCGACCATCTCGATGGCCTCGGCGCCGTTTTCCGCTTCGCCGACCATTTCCAGGGGCGACATCACGGCCAGCAGCGCCTTGATGCCGTCGCGGACCAGGGAGTGATCGTCGACCAGGGCGACGCGGATCGGGGAGGGCAGGTTCATCGCAGCTGTTCACTCTTGTAGTTTTTTGGGGCCGGATCAGCGTTTTGCGCCAGGTTTCATCGGCAGCAGCACGTCTAGTTCGCTTCTGCCCGGCATCGAGATCAAATCGAAGCGTCCGCCAAAATGTTCGACGCGTTCGCGGATGTTACGCAAACCAATGCCGGCCTGACGACGTTCGACCTGGGCGACGTTGAAACCGATACCGTCATCGACCACGGTCAGTCGCACCGATTGTTCGCAGCCGCGCAGGGTAATGGACACGTTCTTCGCCTGCGCATGGCGTTCAATATTGGTCAGGCCTTCCTGGACGATGCGGAACAGTGCAACAGCGGCGCCGTCGACCAGTTGGCAGTCGAATTCATTTTCGTCATAGGTCACGCTCAGCCCGCTGCGCTGCTCGAATTCGGCGGCCAATTGGCCGATGGCCGCTGGCAGGCCAAGGGTGTCGAGCAAGGATGAGCGCAGGTCGTGGGATAGACTGCGGACTTCGCCGATGGCATCGCCCAGGCGCTCGGTGGCTTCTTTTAATGTATTCAAGCCCTTGTCGTTGGCTTGTCCGCGTTCCAGCAGATGGCTGGCCAGTTCGAACTGAAACTTGATCGAAACCAGCACCTGGCTGATGCCGTCGTGCAACTCGCGGGACACCCGTGATCGTTCCTCCTCCTGCAGGCTGACAATGCGCTGGGTCAGGCGCTGCAGTTTCTTGTCTGCCAGTCGATGCTCACTGACATTGAGGGTCATGCCGGTGGCGAACACGAACAGCACCGCGACCAGGGCGACCACGGCAATCGCCATCATGGTCTTGCGGATGCCCATGGCCACTTCGGCACGGGCCTGCTGGGTGGCGCGCTCGACGTCTTCGAGGTAGATGCCGGTGCCGAGCATCCAGCCCCAGCGATCGAGCATCACCACATAGGCGAGTTTGTCGGTCACCTGGCCGGAGGAGGGTTTGTTCCAGGCGTAGCGTTGAAAACCTTCGCCCGATTGCGCACTTTTCAGCAGCGCCTGAATCACCGGCAGGCCGTGGGGGTCTTTCATGTCCCACAGGTATTGGCCCACCAGTTCCGACTGGCGGGCATGCATCAGGCTGCGGCCTTCGTGGTCGTAGACGAAGAAGTAGCCGTTGATGCCGAAGCTGAGCTTGCGCAGTTCTTCCAGCACTTGTTGCTGGGCGTGGGCATCACCGTGGCCGTCGTCGTACAGCGGCTCGATCAGGCTCTGGGCCATTTCCACGTAGTTTTTCAGCTCCGCGCGCTTGCTCGCCAGAATGCTGTCTTCGATCAGTTGCGCCTGTTGGTCGCCCAATTGGCGGTTGAGGGATATCACCAGCGCGCAGATGACGGCAATGGCCAGCACCAGCGGCAGAATCCCGAGGGCGACGATCTTGTGTTTGAGCTGCATGTTGACTCCTGCCCGCGCGAAGGCTCGGGATCATATGCCAAAGAGGCGCCTTGTAGGAGCGAGCCTGCTCGCGATGGCGGTGTATCAGACGAATCGATGTTGAATGGCACACCGCCATCGCGAGCAGGCTCTCTCCTACAGGGGGCGGTGGTGTCTACGTAGAACTACGTAGACACCACGTACGTAGTAACGCGGATTTATTTGTGGACGTCATGCGCAGATATTGGGCCAGCTCCGCACCGCGGACACAATTATAAAAATTACCGCCGCAGTCACTGGCTGTCGGCAGGAGACACGCTATGCCCCGTCTGGCTAAACACCTCGCCTGGTTTGCCGTGGCTGTCCTGGGAGCGATTGCGCTGAGTGTCGTGGCCCTGCGCCGCGGCGAAGCGATCAACGCCCTGTGGATCGTAGTCGCAGCCGTCGCCATCTACCTTGTTGCCTACCGCTACTACAGCCTGTTCATCGCCAATAAAGTGATGCAGCTCGATCCCAATCGGGCCACTCCGGCTGTGCTCAACAACGATGGTCTGGACTATGTGCCGACCAACAAACACGTACTCTTCGGTCACCACTTTGCGGCCATCGCTGGCGCAGGTCCGCTGGTCGGTCCGGTGCTGGCGGCGCAGATGGGCTACTTGCCCGGCACGCTGTGGCTGAT